>CASEZU010000083.1 GCA_949292445.1 uncultured Spirochaetales bacterium
GATAGACAGCGAGAGCGGCAATATTGTCGGATTCGATTTCGAGGAATCAAGAAGCCGCACTGCGGCCCAGGATGGCATAGACAGGGCTGAGGCTGAGAGCATAGCACTTTCGGATGCGGAGCTTTCAAGAGATGATGTATCCAGATTCAGGATCGAGTCAGACCGCGATGACGGAATGATGATCTATGAGATCAGCTTCAATACAGCTGATTCTGAATATGAGTACGATATCGCTGCGGCAGACGGTACAGTTCTCAAGGCTGACTGGGAGAGAAGAGGCAGGCTTGGAGGTGACCGCGAGGCACGCCTTTCTGTCGAAGAGGCAGAGGATATCGCTCTCGGATATCTCGGCTCCGATGCAGAGCGCTTCTCTGTATGGGAAGACCGTGATGACGGGCGCTGGTGGTATGAGGCTGAGGCCAAAGTCGGGGACTACCGCTATGAGATCGACATCACCGGAGATGGCGAGATCGTGTCGGTGAGCCGCGAGCTTATGATGTTCAGATAAAAAGACAGTCTGAGTCCGGGGTAATCCCGGACTCTTTTATGCAGAATAACTTTATATATTTAAGATGTTAAATAATCCAATCATGGAGTAATATTTTGTTTTTAATTTTGCCCCCCCCAATTGTCTGTTCTTTTCGTCAGCACTGCAGATCCGGTAAACACACCGTCAGGACAGCATGTTGCCGGATCATGTGAAGGGGGCAATTGTATATCACTTGCTGAATGATATCTCGGCATCCCATTTCCCGGCAGCCTTCTTCAGTCCTTCAGGGTTCAGGATTCGGCCGATTCTGGTGTAGCTGTATGTGGTGTCAAACGAGTCATAGAACACCACGAGGCACGACGGGCCGAAGAGCATGATGTCTCCGCATTCGATCCTTCCGACCGCTTCAGGGGAAGCCGGCAGTTTCTTTGAGAGATAACGGCATTTCTCATTGCCGTTGAGCTCTTCCATCTCGAAAGAGAGCGGGAGCATTGCACAGAATGCCTTTCCTGCCTTGCTGTCATATATCTCTGCTGCGAATTCCTTGCCGTTGACTGTAACTTTGATGTTCACTGTACTCTCCCCGCTGCCGTCTTGCTGCGGCAGCTGTGATGTCCATTATAGCTTCTATCCGTGCCGAATTCTTCTTTCAGAGGCGCCACTACGGTTAAAAACATCTTACCGGCTGTGCCGTGAAGCAGCTTCATCGAGTCTCGCACGGTGTTCCTCTCTGGTTTTCCATTCCCTGAAGAACACGATGAAGCAGACGATGTGGCATGCGAATGTGACGATCCATGATACGGGGTAGGAGAGGTAGAGCGTGAAAAGCGTGCGGTCGAGACGGAAGACTGTATATATCCAGAGTATCCTCAGCCCGCATGCTCCGGCGAGTGATACGATTGTCGGGGCTATGGAATAACCCAGGCCTCGTATTGAGCCACATGCCACATCCATCAGCCCGCATGTGAAATATGTGAGACAGACGACATGCAGCCTTGATATCCCATAGCTTATGACTTCCGGATCGCTGGAATATATTCCGAGAAGCTGGTCCGCCGCCGCGACGACGATGCTGCTGAGAGAGGCGCCCACGACGGTGACAATGCCGAGGCAGGAGAGGAGCACAGGCACTATGCGCTCCGTCTTCCTCGCTCCGACATTCTGGCTCGTGAAGCTGGTGGCGGCCTGGTAGAGTGCATTCATGGCTGTATAGACAAAGCCTTCGATATTTGAGGCTGCTGTATTTCCGGCCATGGCTACGGATCCGAATGAATTGATTGAGGACTGGATCAGGACATTTGAGATATTGAACACCGCGCCCTGTATTCCTGCCGGAAGCCCGATGCGGATGATCTGCAGCAGTTTGTCCTTGTGTATCCTCAGCTCTTTCAGGGAGAGATGGTATGAGGCGTCTGTACGCATCATGCACCTGATGACAAGGAAGGCCGATATGTACTGGGATATGATGGTGGCAATGGCCACTCCTGCGACTCCGAGGCCGAAACAGACGACGAAGAATACATTCAGACAAGCATTGATGACTCCGGCTGCAGTGAGATAAGCGAGCGGACGTCTCGTGTCGCCGACAGCGCGGAGGATACCTGCACCGAAGTCATATGTCAGCATTGCAGGCATCCCGAGAAATACTATCCTCATATAAAGCACTGCCTGATCTATGACATCAGCAGGAGTCCCCATTATCCTTAGAAGAGGTTCTGCCAGCATTATTCCGGCGGCGATGAGGACAACTCCGGACACGAGCGAGAGCAGGATTGATGTATGCACCAGGGCGTGAATGTCACCCTCCGCCTTTGCTCCATAATAACGGGACATCATGACGCTGCTTCCGATGGATAGGCCCAGGAATATATTGACGATGAGATTGTTCAGGGAGCCTGTGGATCCGACGGCAGCCATTGCCTGACTGCCTGTGAATTGGCCTACTACTATTATATCTGCGGCATTGAAGAGAAGTTGCAGTATTCCGGAGAGCATCAGGGGAATGGAGAACTGCAGTATCTTGGGAATCAGGGGGCCGGAGCACATATCGATCTCATATGAGCGCTTCATACAGCGATGATACATCCGCAGGGGTGCGGTTTCCATCCAGATAACCGACCACTTGACTGAGAGTTATATAATAGATATGGTCTTATGGTATCCGATATTGACGGTAACGGTCTCTTCTGTTACCATCGGCGGATGGTATTACAGAACAGAGAGGTGAGAAATGGCAACGCCTAAGTATAAAACATCCAAATCCAAGGCAGCATCGAGAAAAGCTGCGAACATGAAGCTCTCGGCACCGACTCTCTCGGAGTGCCAGACATGCGGAAACCTTATTCCGTCGCATCGCGTATGCCCGAAGTGCGGCTACTATGCAGGTAAGCCCGTTGTCGTAAAGGACGAGGAGTAAGAGATGACAGAGAACGAAGTATTTGAAAAGGTCAAGGCACTTGTCGTCGAGAAGCTCAGCATCGATCCTGCAAAGGTCACGATGGATGCTGATTTCCGCAAGGATCTCGGAGCAGACAGCCTCGATACATATGAGCTTGTCTATGCGATCGAGGAGGAGACCGGAATCACCATCTCGGATGATATGGCAAATGAGTTCGAGACAGTCGGAGATGCCGTCCGCTATCTTGCCAAGGAACTGAAGTAATTGCTTTCGTACCTCGAGAAGGCTCCCGCGCTCTCGGAAGAGAGGAAAGGGGAGCTTTTTTCATTCACTGAGAGTCTGGGCGTCGCATTCAGCGAGTACAGGCTTCTTAATCTAGCCTTCACGCATACCTCCTATGCCAATGAGTGCAAGGGGGAGGTTGATAACAACGAGCGTCTCGAGTTTCTCGGGGACAGCATTCTCGGCATGATAACGGCCGAATACCTCTTTTCCTCGTTCACGCGGTTTCATGAGGGTGAGTTCTCCAAGATAAAGGCAGTGGTTGTCTCCGAGGAGAGCCTCTCTGAAGTTGCGCTTTCCCTCCATTTCGACAGGTACATCCTCGTCGGCAGGGGAGAGCGGAGCCAGAAGGGAACTATGAAGAAGGCGATACTCGCCGATGCACTTGAGGCTGTGATAGCGGCGCTCTACCTCGATCAGGGGCTGGATACCGCCAAGCGTTTTGTACTCTCGTTCATCCCCGGCCAGGTGGAGAAGATGCTTGAGAACAAGCTCAGCTACAAGGATTACAAGACAGAGCTTCAGGAGTATCTGCAGAAGAGGAGGGGAAAGGTTCCCCGCTATGTGATCGTCTCGCAGACAGGGCCTGACCATGCCCAGACATTCCGCGTCAATGTGGAGATGGGCACCAAGGTGTTCGGGCCTGGAGAGGGCCGGAACAAGAAAGCTGCAGAGCAGGCGGCGGCCCGCATGGCTCTCATTGCTCTTGGCATTGAGCGAGGCTGAGAGCCCTTTTCTCCAGATATTCAGGATTATTCAGCGAAGGCGCCTCTATGACCTCGTCCAGGAGGCGCTTAAGTATCTCTCCCATTCCCGGACCTGGCTTGATGCCGAGCTCCTTCATTCTCGTGCCGTCTATCTTCAGATCCTTTATCGTGAGCGCATTCTCTTTCTCCAGCTCGCTGCTGATCCTCTCGGAGAAGGCGAGGAGATTGTCCGGAACGACTTTGTGCCCGACAGTTGCCGTCATGTCCGCGACGCGGAGGAAGAAGAGATCGTTTATGTTTTCAACCCCCACGCGGTTTATGAATCTTCTCACCGCGCTGTCAGTCCAGTCAGGAGTATATGAGAACATGTGGTTCCTGATGAGATGGCAGACTTTCTCCCTCTCCTCATTCGATGTCTTCAGGCGCCGGAAAATCCTTTCCGTCATCTCCGCAGAGGCTGTCTCGTGCCCGTGGAATGACCATTTTCTTCCGTTCCCGTCAATCTGTCTCGTGACTGTCTTGCCGATGTCGTGGAAAAGCGCGGCGAGTTTCACTTCCATCGGGTAATCATGGTCACGGGCGCATTCGAGCGCAAGCACAAGGTGCTCGTAAAGCGTCTCGCTATGCATGCCCCCCTGCTCGAAGTTCCAGGCTGCCGCAAGTTCAGGGAGAATATCATCCATGATCCCGGATGTGCGCATGGCTTCAAGTCCTGAGCGCGGATCCATTCCCCCGATGAGCTTCCAGAGCTCCTCCTTTATCCTCTCTGCCGAGACTTTCGTTATCGTGCCATGGAGCTTCCTCATCGCGCCGGCAGTTTCCTCCTCGATCCTGAATCCCAGCTGGGAGGAGAACCGGGCTGCCCTCATCATGCGGAGCGCATCTTCGGAGAATCTCTCTTTCGGATCACCGATGGCGCGTATGAGGCGGTGCCGGAGATCCGACATACCTCCATGACAGTCGATGATTTTCCCATCAGGAAGCGAGGCGGCGAATGCGTTGATGGTGAAATCGCGGCGCTTTAGGTCCTCTTCCAGCGATTTGACGAAGACGACGCTGTCCGGATGCCGCGAGTCATTGTAACTGCCCTCCGTGCGGAACGTGGTTATCTCATAATGGCCGCCCTTGAAGATCACTGTGACGGTGCCGTGCTTTATTCCTGTATCGATCGTGCGCCTGAAAAGCCTTTTTATCTCTCCGGGTTCGGCATCGGTTGTGAAATCATAGTCATTGTTCTCCTTGCCGAGTATGAAATCCCTCACCGCACCGCCTACCAGATAGAGCGAGAAGCCGGCGCTGCCGAATACCGATGCAAGCTTTGCAATGTCCCTGGATATCCTCATCCGCATATCCCGGATGATAGCAGAATCGCAGAGCCCCGGGAAGGTTGAATGTGACACCGTGTTTTCTGTATATTAAGCGGGTAGGAGAATAGTGATGTTCAAACCTGTAAGCAACAAAGTCGATTTCCCTAAGATGGAAGAAGATATCCTTAAATTCTGGAAGGATAACGATATCTGCGACAAATCCATCAAGCAGCGTCCTGCTGATAACGAATATGTCTTCTATGATGGGCCTCCCTTCGCGACCGGCCTTCCCCATTTCGGCCATTTCGTGCCCGGAACGATCAAGGATGCCGTTCCCCGCTATCAGGCGATGAAGGGAAAGAGGGTCATCCGCCGTTTCGGCTGGGACTGCCACGGCCTTCCCGTCGAGAACGAGGTTGAGAAGACTCTGGGAATCAAGGGTTACTTCCAGGTCATGGACTATGGTGTGGCCAAGTTCAACGAGGCCTGCCGCTCGATCGTGCTCAGATACACCAACGAGTGGAAGGAGACAATCACCAGAATGGGCCGCTGGGTCGATTTCGAGCACGGCTACCGCACAATGGACAAGGACTACATGGAGTCCGTCTGGTGGGTCTTCAAGACGCTTTATGACAAGGGCCTGATCTATGAGGGATACAATATCCTTCCGTATTCGCCTCAGCTTGCCTCGCCGCTTTCCAACATGGAGGTCAGCCTCGGCGGCTACAAGGATGTCACAGATCCTGCCGTCACGGTACGTTTCAAGGCTGACGGTGAGGAGAACACATATTTCCTCGCATGGACGACGACTCCATGGACGCTTCCTTCTAACCTCGCACTTGCTGTCGGTCCGGATATCGACTATGTCAAGGTCCTGGATGAGGAATCCGGCGATTATTACTATCTCGCCGAGAAGCTCCTCGGGAAATACTACAAGGACGGCAAAGGATGCAGCATTGTCGCCCGCATGAAGGGCTCCGAGCTCAAGGGCAGGACCTATGAGCCTATCTTCCCGTATTTCGCGGATCTTAAGAAGCAGGGCGCATTTGTAGTTGTCTGCGGAGATTACGTCACTACTGAGGATGGATGCGGAATCGTACACACAGCTCCTGGTTTCGGCGAGGATGACTACAATGTGCTCAAAGGCACGGGAATACCCGTTGTCTGCCCGATCGATGCCGAGTGCCGCTTCACAGATGAGGTCCCGGATTTCAAGGGACGCTTCGTGAAGGATACGGACAAGGATGTGATCGCATGGCTCAAGGAGCACGGCAGCCTCGTCAAGAAGGAGAACTATCTCCACTCTTATCCGTTCTGCTACCGCACGCACATGCCTCTGATCTACAGGGCAATGAGCTGCTGGTTCGTTGATATCCAGAAGATCAAGAAGACGATGCTCGAGTGCAATGACCAGATCAGATGGGTTCCGGACCATATCAAGTACGGCCGTTTCGGCAAGTGGCTTGAAGGAGCGAGGGACTGGGCCATCAGCCGCAACAGGTTCTGGGGCAATCCGATTCCGGTCTGGAAGTGCGACGGCTCCGACTATGTAGAGGTCATAGGCTCTGTGGAGGAGCTCGAGAAGAAGTGCGGAAAGAAGGTCGAGGATCTTCACAAGCAGTATGTCGATGAGCTCACATGGCCGTCACCGGACGGAAAGGGCACGATGAGGAGGATACCCGATGTCCTCGACTGCTGGTTCGAGTCAGGCTCGATGCCTTATGCACAGGAGCATTATCCCTTCGAGAACAAGGAGAGATTCGAGTCCATCTTCCCAGCTGATTTCATCAACGAGGGCCTCGATCAGACGCGCGGCTGGTTCTATTCGCTGACAATCCTCGCGGCAGCACTCTTCGGCAAGCCCGCTTTCTACAACTGCATCGTCTCAGGCATTGTCCTTGCAGCTGACGGACGCAAGATGTCCAAGAGCGAGCGCAATTTCACCGATCCGATGGAGATCATCAACAAGTACGGCGCGGATGCGCTCCGCTTCGCGCTCATCGACTCCACGCTGGTGAAGGCTGATGACCTGAAATTCTCCGATGAGATCGTGAAGGATGTCCTCAAGAGCCTGATCATTCCTCTCTGGAATGCGTACTCGTTCTTTGTCACATACGCCAACATCGATGGCTATGAGCCTTCTGAGACGCCTTACAGCGAGCTCTCAAACCCGCTGGACAAGTGGATTATCTCCGATCTCAACAGGCTTGTCAGAACTGTGACGGAGGCCATGGACAGCTATGATATCCAGAGCGCCTGCTCATCGCTGACGGCGTTCATCGATGATCTGAACAACTGGTACATCAGGCGCTCCAGGCGAAGATTCTGGAAGTCGGAGAATGACGGGGACAAGAAGGAGGCGTATGACACGCTCTACCGCGTTCTCCTCACATTCGTGAAGACAGCGGCTCCGTTCGTGCCGTTCATCACGGATGCGATCTATCTCAACCTCCGCACGGAGTCGATGCCGGAGTCGGTGCATCTCTGCGATTACCCTGTCTACAGCGATTCAGAGCGCGACGAGATGCTTGAGAATGAGATGAGCCTCACCATGAAGACGATCGCGATGGGCCGTGCCCTCCGCTCCTCTTCCAATATAAAGATCAGGCAGCCGCTCTCGGAGTTCCTCATCGTCGACCGCAGTGCCGATGACCGCAAGATCCTCGAGGCCAATGCCCCGATCATCGCGGAGGAGCTCAATGTCAAGAAAGTGACGATAAGAAGCGATGAGTCCTCGATTGTCACTTATTCGGCGAAGGCCAACTTCAAGGTTCTCGGCTCCAGGCTTGGAAAGAACATGAAGGAGGTCGCCGCAGCGATCCAGCAGCTTTCATCGGAGGATATCGCATCAATTCTCGACGGCAGCGCCTATGAGATGAAGTATTCCGCAGGAGAGATAACACTCACCGAGGGAGACCTTGTCATCCAGAGGGCTGAGAAGGAGCATGTAAAGGTGCTCAATGAGGGTGCCATCACCGTAGGATATGATACGGAGATCACGGAGAGCCTCCTTCTTGAGGGTATTGCCCGCGATCTTGTCCGCTTCGTCCAGACTGAGAGGAAGGAGGAGGATTTCGAGGTCGCAGACCACATTATCCTTTCCGTATACGGCGGCGAGACGCTGAGGAAAGCTGTCGAGGCTTTCGGAGCTTATATCCGCGAGGAGACGCTCTCTGATGAGCTCAGGGTCGAGGAGAACGACGGAGAGAGCACCGAGATCGGTGATGAAAGTGTCACTGTGAAGGTCGTGAAGGCGTGATGAAGCGTCTTCTTCCTCTTCTCTGCCTTGTGATGCTTGTCTCCTGCGTCTATACGGGCAGGAGCGACATGTCTGCCGTGCAGCGCATGGGCGGGGAGGGGAAGGCCGTTGTGACCATCGATACTGCCGCACTGAGGGAAAGCGGTGCGGCGGCTCTTCTGCCGGATAATGAGCTTGCTGAGAGGGTAGAGAGGCTCTCTGCTGAGATTTCCCCGTCGGATGACGGCTGGGACATTACTGTTCTGGCGAACGGGTATCTCTCTTCCACGGAGGTCGGTACATTCCTCATATGGGATCCTTCCTTCGTCAGGGCGGATGGTAGTCCCAGGCACTATGTCAGCCGCAGCCTCGGAGTATCCGCAGGTGTTCCGGAGGATGGAATGGTACTGGTCACGACTGCTGATTACTCCTCCGCATACCGCAGCCTTTTCCGAAGAGGCGTGAAGAATATTGCGGACAGCACCTTCGGGGCAATGGAATCGGCACTTGCCAGCGTCTGGGTTGACGAGCCTGAGTCCCTTCCTCCGCTCGGGGCGGATATCCCGGAGGAGACTGTCAGGAAAATCAGCAATATCCTTCTATTCATCAATGATGGAGAGAACGGTTCTTTCTCGCTTTCCGGTGAGATAAGGATGGATGGAGAGGAGAGCGCGCGCACGCTCTGCACGCTTCTCAGGAACCTGCTCGTGCAGGAGATAAGAAGGAGCGGAGAGCGGCTTGACGTGAAGGCCATTTCAGGTATCTTCACATATGAGGGATCCGTTCTCAGGATCTCAGGCTGCAGCCTTTCTTATGATACTGTGGGCGCCATGCTCACGAAGGAGTTATGATATGCCGCTTTACGAATATAGATGCACAGGATGCGGAAAGGATTATGAGGTCATCAAGGGCTTTGCCGATGACGCGGATCATGACATCTGCCCTGATTGCAAGAGCCCGGCTGAAAGAGTATTCTCTGAGGCACCTGCTGTTGTCTATCATGGCACAGGTTACTACTGCACCGACCACAAGTGCGGATGCAGCAATTGCGGAAAAAAGGACTGACCGATGAAAAAGAGGATACTCACAGGGGACAGGACGACTGGCAAGCTCCATCTGGGGCACTATGCAGGGTCGCTTCTTTCACGTGTGCAGCTTCAGGATGAGTATGAGGAATTCATCCTGCTCGCCGATGTTCAGGCGCTGACGACACATTTCAGCAACCCGGAGCTGATCAATGGTTCCATCTATGATGTTGCAATGGATAATCTCTCCGTCGGACTCGATCCGGAGAAGGTCACGTTTGTCCAGCAGTCGATGGTCCCGACGATCGCAGAGCTGACGATATTCTATTCGATGCTTGTCACCGTCAACCAGCTTGGACATAATCCGACGATCAAGACGGAGGCGAAGAACTACGGCTACAAGGAGCTTACATACGGCTTCCTCGGGTATCCTGTATCGCAGACTGCGGACATAACATTCTGCAATGCTGATCTTGTTCCTGTCGGAGAGGATCAGATTCCCCACATCGAGCTTTCCAGGAAGATCGTGAGGAAGTTCAATGACCTTTACGGCACTTCCATCACTGAGCCGCAGTACAAGCTCTCATCCGTATCCAGGCTTCCTGGCCTTGACGGCAATGCGAAGATGGGAAAGAGCCTGGGCAATGCGGTCTATCTTTCAGACAGCGAGGAGACGCTCAACAGCAAGATCAGGAATGCTGTGACTGATACGAACAGGATCTCCGTGAAGATCCCGGGCAATCCTGATGTCTGCACAGTCTATACATACCACAAGGCATTTAATCCGGGAGAGGCGGAGAACGTCTCTTCGATGTGCAGGAATGCCGGTATCGGATGCGTCGCGTGCAAGAAGCTCCTGATGGAGAAGATGAATGCGCTGCTTGCTCCTGTGAGGGAGAAACGCCATTACTATGAGGAGCACCGCGATGAGGTCAGGGAGATAATCCACTCCGGAACGGAGAAGGCGAACCGCATAGGCGAGGAGAACATCAGGGCGATCAAGGAGAAGATGCACATAGTCCTCTCCTGATGACAGAAGGGCACCTCAGGGTGCCTTCTTTTTTCCGTGTAGTTTTGTGAAGAACTGTGAAGCCTAATTTTTTCTCTTGCGGCTTATGCTATCATCGACCGGTATGGAAGAACTCACGGCAAAGCAGAGAAAGCTGAAGGACAGGCTCGATTCCTATTATTTCGCCCTGGCGAATTCTGAGGCGCTCGGTGACAGGGATCAGCAGAAGCTCTACAAAGAGATCTCGAAAACAATCGGGTATCTGGATGAGGAGGAGGCAAGGGCGAAGGAGTGGGCCCGTTTCATCTCCGATTCCAATGATGAGCTCAAGGCCCGTCTCAGGGATACGGTCAACAGCGGGAAGAGAGGTTTCATCATCCCCCGCGCACCCGCAAACGGCACCATAGATTACAGGGAGGAGAAGGCCCATCATTTCGCAAGGGGGCTCAATGGCTACAAGCTCTTCCTGGTTGTCTTCGCAGGCTCCTTTGCCGGAGTCGTCATAGAAATGATATGGTGTTTCCTCCGTCATGGATACATAGAGAGCAGGGCAGGGCTTGTATACGGGCCGTTCAATCTCGTCTATGGTTTCGGAGCTCTCTGTCTCTCGGCAGCATTGTACAAATACCGCAACCGCTCAGCTGTATATTCATTCATCGGAGGCTTCGTGACAGGAAGCGTGGTCGAGTATCTCTGTTCATTCTTTCAGGAGCTGCTCTTCGGCTCTGTCAGCTGGGATTACTCAAATGTGCCGCTGAACATCAACGGCAGGATATGTCTTCTCTATTCCGTGTTCTGGGGATTTCTGGGCGTTTTCTGGATCAAATCAGCATATCCGAGATTTTCCGTATGGGTGCTGCGCATCCCTGACAGGGCAGGGAAGATCCTCGTGTGGCTCCTGCTTGCGTTCATGCTCTTCAATACCGCCGTATCTGGGCTTGCTGTATACCGCTGGTCCTGCCGTATTGAAGGCAGGGCAGCAGAAAATGCTCTTGAGCGCATTCTCGATCAGCGCTTTCCCGATGCACGCATGGAGAGGATCTTCCCGAATATGGTCTTCGATACCTGATCAGGTGTTGTTCATATAGGCTTTCTCGCAGGCATCCGCGACATGCTCACAGGCATCGGCACACTGCTCGAGATAACGGTACACATCACGCCAGACGATGATCTCCAGCGGATCCGTGACCGTTGTGTGCAGGCGGTGCATGCTGTCGATGAAGATCCTGTCCGCCTCTTCCTCCATTGTGTTGATGCTGATGATTCTCTCGCGGAGCGTCTTCGAATGCTTGAAGTTCCTGAAATCATCCATCATCAGCTGCATCTCGCTGCAGCATCTTTCCACAACATCCACAGCCGCGATCATCTCGGGCCTGATAGTACGGATGTTGTTGCAGTAGAGGCGGAGTACGACATCCTCTATCTTGTCCACAACCTCATCGAGACACTGGCTCAGGAGTATGATGTCATCGCGCTCGATCGGGGTTATGAATGCCTTGGCGAGCGTGTTCATGAGCTCGTGCTTCTTCATGTCGGCATCGTGCTCAGTCCTGTGTATCTCCTCGAGAATTGATGAGAGATTGTCCGGATCGTAATTCGTGATACAGCGGCGGAGAATCTTCGAGGCCTCAACCGCATGTCCTGCGCAGCTGCTGAAAGTGTCGAAATAGAATGTGTCCTGCTTCTTTGCCATGACTGCTCCTTAGAATATGGCGAGAAACAGCTTCGCCATAAGAAAACTTATCAGTCCGCAGCCGGGGAAGGTGAATACCCATGTGAGCATCATGTCCCTGACGACGGAGAAATTGATCGCGCTGAGCCTTCTTGAGGCGCCAACGCCCATTATCGCACTGGTTTTTGTATGGGTTGTCGATACAGGAATGCCGAAGACTGAAGAGAACAGGAGGCAGAGCGACGCGGCCACGTCCGCGCTGAAGCCCTGGTATTTCTCCAGCTTGACCATATCCATGCCTACGGAGCGGATGATCTTCTCACCGCCCACGCTCGTTCCCAGCCCCATCACGGCTGAGCAGAGGAGCATCAGCCACAGAGGAATCAGAACACCCTGCACGCTTGTCTCTCCGTTTGAGAATGCAATGCCAAGAAAGAGCACTCCGATGAATTTCTGGCCATCCTGGGCCCCATGCATGAAGCTCATGGCGGCGGCTCCGGCTATCTGGGCATAGTTGAAGAACCTGTTTGTCTTCCGTCTGTCCATGTATCTGCAGATGAGGATTACAAGACGGCAGACAGCCCAGCCGATGGCGAATCCAAGAAGCAGCGAGAGCACAAGCCCGTATACGACCTTGATCCACTCCTCACCATTCACGGCGCCTAGTCCTTTTCCTGTCGCTATGGCTGCTCCTGTCAGTCCTGCTATGAGGCTGTGGCTCTCGCTTGTGGGGATGCCGAACCATGATGCCGCGGTGCTGTAGACGACTATTGAGAAGAGGGCCGCAGAGAGCGCGATGAGGGCCGTATTCGTGTCAGCGCCGAAATCGACCATGTTGCTTATTGTCGAGGCGACTGAGGCATTTATGTGGGTCATGATGAATACGCCGAGGAAGTTGAATGCCGCGCTCATTATGATGGCGGGCCTTGGCCTCATGCAGCGCGTGGTGATGCATGTGGCTATCGCATTGGGGGCATCTGTCCAGCCATTGACGAAGATCACGCCGAGCGTGAGCGCCGTTGTCACCAGCAGTGTCGGTGAGGAGAGTATCTGCTGGCAGAAATATGCGAAAGTTACGTCCATTTCGGGTAGATCCTCCGCGATGAATCGTAAAGCATGTGTTAAATCCATGTAAACCGGAAAGACCAACGGAAAGTGTTAGGAATGTGTTAAATCGTATCTGCCCGGACCTCTATAATCTTTGTTTTTTCACCTTAACAGCTTTTGGTGCAATGAATTGCAGCATGAGTATCATGAAAGGCCTGCAGCAAGCGCCTCTTACGGGAAGGATGAGCAATCTCTCCCTGCACATGCATTTGCTGAATCCGTGAGTTTGTATTATCTTTCAGACGCTGTGGTGGTACGTGTCAGACCGTATCTTTTCTTTACAGGCCCCTGCGGCTCAGAGGAGTGTTATTGCATGACAATATATGGAGGTGACCGGAATGAGTGAGCGGCTTTTGGAGATACTTGCGGATTCATTCCTCAAGATCCTGATACCGGGACTGACGGTCACAATACCGCTGACGGTAATTTCCTTCGCGCTCGCCCTGGTCATCGCCATCATAGTGGCGCTGATACAGTTCGCGAAAGTGAGGGTTCTGAAGGATATTGCCCGTTTCTATGTCTGGGTTATAAGAGGCACGCCGCTTCTTGTCCAGCTTTTCGTCGTTTTCTACGGCCTGCCGAGCATAGGGATCCTGATCGATCCATTCCCTGCAGCGGTCATCGTCTTCGCGATAAACGAGGGCGCATACTGTGCGGAGACTATCAGGGCAGGGCTTGAGGCTGTTCCCTACGGACAGATGGAGGCAGGAGAATGTGTCGGCATGTCATATATGCAGATAATGAGGAGGATCCTGCTGCCGCAGGCGCTGCGCATATCATTCCCGACACTTGCGAACTCCATCATCTCGATGACAAAGGACACATCGCTTGCTGCCAACATAACTGTAACGGAGATGTTCATGGCCACGCAGAGGATTGTAGCCAGGACATATGAGCCTCTTGCTCTCTATATCGAAGTCGGTCTTATCTATCTTATTTTCTGCACCGTCCTCACAAGGCTGCAGAGATACGGAGAGAAGAAACTGGGGAGGTACGGGATATGATCCTGAGGATAGAAGACATACATAAGTCATTCGGCAGTCTCAATGTCCTCAGCGGCATAGACCTGAGCGTGGAAAAGGGGGATGTAGTGGCGCTTCTGGGGCCGAGCGGCAGCGGCAAGACGACGCTCCTCAGGTGCATGAACTGCCTGGAGACCCCTGACAAGGGCATAATGGAGTTCGCCGGGCACAGATATGACCTTGC
>CASEZU010000084.1 GCA_949292445.1 uncultured Spirochaetales bacterium
GGAGGTAGTAGGGTGGAAGAAGGGGATCGAACCCTCGACAAGCAGATCCACAATCTGCCGCTCTACCGCTGAACTACTTCCACCATTAAGCGAAAGCGAGGCGTGCACCTAGCAATTTCAACGTCGACAAATATGTCAGAAACAGGACAAATTGTCAACACTTTCGCCCAATATTTCGAAAGTTTTTCAGAACTCCATGCCATGCAACGAATTACTTATCACCATATTTGGCGATCACATCCGCCCTCTTCACCTTCTTCGTGCTCGTCATGGACAATGGTTCATAAGCGACGACGACTTTCGTGATACGCTTGTGGGCAGCTTCGCTGCGGTTAACGGCATCTACAAGCTCATTCATATGGCGCTCTATCACGGCCTTATCGCCGCCGGCGCTCTCCATGTAAGCCTTGGAAGGAACGATCACGGCCATGATGCCTTCCTTCTTCATTGCCTTGTCCGCCATATACCCCATCACGCAGATCTGCTCTATCTCCTCATAAAGCTGGAACGGATCCTCGACCTCCTCCGGGAAGACATTCTTGCCCCCTTCAGTGACGATGACATTCTTCTTGCGCCCCGTGAGATAGAGATAGCCGTCCTCATCCTGATGCCCGACATCGCCGGTGTTCAGCCAGCCGTCTTCTGTCAGCACCTCCCTAGTCGCCTCCGGATTATTGTAATAGCCCTTCATGACCATCGGCCCCTTTATATATATCAGGCCATTGCCGTCGCTGTCCGGATCAACGATCTTCACTTCCTCCTGCGGCAGCTTCTTGCCGACGGACTCCACGCGGAATGCCTCTATCGGATTGAGATGAGTGACAGGAGAGGCCTCTGTGAGACCATATCCCTGGACGAAATCTATCCCGAGCTCATTGAACATCCTGAACGTGGATGCCGGAAGCGGCCCGCCTCCGGAGATACAGACCCTCATGTTCTCAAACGAGAGCTTCTCAAGCAGGAAGCCGAACATCTTCTTGCCGACATTCTTTCCCGTGACAGCCTTGACCGCTCCGGAGAACTTCATCATAGCCCTCACGAGACCGTATGCCAGCGCTCCCTTCTTCTTCACCCCGCCCATCAGTGCCGCTATCATCTTGTTGTAGAGCATCGGGACCGCCATGAAGATCGTCACATGCCCCTCCTTCACCTCGCGGAAGATGTGGCTCATCGCCAGCTTCTTCCCGAAGACAACTCCGCCGCCGGTGCTTACAGCCATATATACGACAGCCATCATCGTATATGCATGATGCAGAGGAAGGATCGCGTAGATCGTATCAGTTGAGCGGAAATCGAGGTTGCACTGCGTGAGATAGCAGTCGGAAACGAGGTTGTCATGGGTGAGCATGACGCCCTTGGGAGTCCCTGTAGTGCCGGAGGTGAACAAAATGGCAGCAATATCCGAGCCCTTCCTCCGCGGGAACACCGTCTCAGGGCCGTCCATGGACATGACATCATTCTCAAGGTTGTATTTCTTCCTGAGGCCGACATGTCCGTCACTGTCCACGCCGGAAAGCCTCTCTGCGGGAGCGAAAAGACCTGCAGCCCCGCCGAACGAGAGAAAGTGCTCCATCTCGGCATCCTTGAGAGTCGGATCGAGCGGAACGACTATTCCGCCCATGCGCAGGATGGCGAAATACGCTACAGCCCACTGTATGCAGTTATAGCCCGTGACAGCGATCTTGTCCCCCTCAGAGAAACCATCAGCGGCCAGAGCGCGTGCAACGCGGCAGATCGCGGCCTCTGCCTCTGTATAAGTCATCTTCATCTCAGGCTCGAACGCATGGAAACAGAGATTGTCCGGGAACCTGAGCGCTGAGATGTGGAACATCTCCGGCACCGTCGGCCAGCTGCCCTCGAACTCCTTTCCCCTGTATTCGTCGAGGAAACTGTACGCATCCCTGTATCCGACTGTCTTCATCCCATATCCCTCCTTACTGGCATCCTTATCATACTAGCATGGCATGGGGAACTGAAAAAAGATGGGTGCCGCACATGGTTGTTGAAACTCCCGTTGTCCGTCATAATCCCGGAATATGGGATTAGAAGGATTCAGAGAACTAGGGCTCGGAGAGGAGTCCATCAGGGCACTTGAGGAAAAAGGCTTCGAAGAGCCGACGGAAATACAGAGGCGCGCGATACCCCTGCTTCTAAAGGAAGGGACGGAAATAGTCGGACAGGCACAGACAGGAACAGGAAAGACTGCGGCATTCGCGCTTCCTATCCTGGAGACAGTGGACCCAGCAAAGGAGAAGGTGCAGGCCCTGATCCTCGTTCCCACAAGGGAGCTTGCCAGCCAGGTAAGCGAAGAGATCAGCTCGCTCAAAGGCAGCAGGAGAACGGAGATCGCGGCAATCTACGGAGGCGCGAGCATGGTGCAGCAGCTCAAGAGGCTCAGGCGCGGCGTGGAGATAGTCGTCGGCACACCAGGCAGGATCCTCGATCACATCAGACGCTCCTCACTGGATCTGTCATCGCTTGAGTTCCTCGTCCTCGACGAAGCCGACGAGATGCTCGACATGGGCTTCATCGATGATATAGAGGCAGTCCTCAGGGCTGTCCCGGAAAAGAGGAGGATGCTCCTTTTCTCGGCGACGATGCCGCCGGAGATCATGAAACTCGCGGAAGGGTTCATGAAGGATCCCGAGATAATCCGCACCCAGAAGCAGGACACTTCCGCCCTCTCAACCGACCAGATCTACTACGAAGTAAGGGAGAGCGACAAGCTGGAAGCCCTGACAAGAATAATAGACAGGGAGCCCGATTTCTACGGCGTCGTCTTCTGCCGCACGAAGCTGCAGTGCGATGAGATCGGGCAGAAACTCCACGACAGGGGCTACGATGCCGCGTCGCTCCATGGAGACCTCTCACAGAGGGAGAGGGAGCAGATACTCCGCAGGATGAAGGAGCATCAGATCTCGATACTCGTAGCAACGGATGTCGCGGCGCGCGGCCTGGACATACAGGATCTGACACATGTCATCAACTATACCCTTCCGCAGGACCCGGAGATATACATCCACAGAGTCGGCAGGACGGGAAGAGCCGGAAAGAACGGGACAGCGATCACATTCATAACGCCGTCGGAGTCCAGAAAGTTCTCCTACATCCGCAAGGCATCCCGCTCGGACATAAGGCGGGAGGAGGTTCCGAAGGCGGAGGAAGTAATTGAAAGGAAGAAGGAGAGAATCAAGGACGAGGTGCTGGATGCCCTTTCATCAGAACCGAGGCCGGAGTATCTCGAGATCGCAGAGAGCGTGCTCGCAGGCCGCGATGCGGCAGAAGCCTTTGCCGCGATCCTCTCCTCTATCTACAAGGACGAGCTCGATGCCTCACGCTACCATGAGATAGCAGCAGTGACGCCGAGGAAAGACCGGGAGAAGACAAGGCGGGAGAAGACAAGGCGGGAGAAGAGGGAGGAATCCCGCAACAGGGAACGCTATGACCGCGTGAAGGCTCCATCGATGGATGACGGAGGGACAACGAGGCTCTTCATCTCCCGCGGCCGCAGGGACGGGCTTACGAAAAGCATGCTGATAAACATCCTCATCGACCAGGCCGGTGTCAGGGATGAGGATATAATGAATGTTGAGATAAACGACACCTCATCCTTCATATCAGCGCCGTTCTCCGTCGCAGAATCAATTCTCAAGGCATACTCAGACCGCACGATGAAGGGCAAGCCTATAGTCATGAGGGCAAAACCCGAAGGCGGCGCAAGGGATTCCAGGAAGAAGGCAACCGGACGCAAGGAAGCATTCCGCGGAAAAGGCAAGAGAAGAAGGAAATGGGAAGACGACTACCAGCCCTACGGCCGCGACACACGCGACGGCGAGGACGGCAGATATTCATTCCCGGACAGGAAGAAGCGCAGGAAGAGAAAATAGCTCAAATATGTATATGGTCGTCATAGCGCGACGAGAGGAGGCGGTGCATGAAGCCGCCTTCTTTTTTCAGCATCCTCGAGCCCCTCGTGATCTTGCAGAGCGAGAGCTTCCGTTCCTCCGCTATCTCGCGCTGAGGCTTTCCTTTGTAAAGATCCGTCATCAGCAGCCATCTCGTGATCATGTCCTTCACCTCGGATTCGGTGAAGAGGTCATCAAAAAGGGCTTTCATGTCATCGGGCTCGGACGTTGAGCAGAATACCGATATGATATCCTCGAAGGCCTCTGAAGCCTCCTTCATCCTCGCCTCATCGGGAGCTGTCCTGGTCTTAGCTGAACTCATAGATATGACAGTAACTGCCATCGGACGCGAGGTCAAGGAGAAGAAATCAGAAGGCGGGAGAGAAGAGACGGAGGAAGTAGCGCACAAACCGCTTCACAGGGCCGTGCACCCTGACCATCTCCGGCGTCATCCTCTCCGAGACCTCGAAGGTGCGGACGAAATCATCCTTCACCGCGGCAACGACAGAAGAGCGCACGAAGAGCACTGAAAGCTCGAAATGGAGATAGAACGAGCGGTAATCGATATTCGTGGTTCCTACCACCGCAGCCTCATCATCGGCGATGAACGTCTTCGAGTGCATGAAGCCGGGCATGTACTCATAGATCTTCACGCCCGCCTCCATCAGCGGCAGATAATTAGATCGGGAGACCTCGAATACAGTCTTCTTGTCAGGGTAATGCGGCGTAATGATCCTGACATCAACCCCGGACTGGGCGGCGATCTTCAGCGCCCCCATCATCTGGTCATCGGGCACAAGATAAGGCGTGGTGATCCACACATAGCGCTTGGCATTGGCGATGATCTGTATGTAGACATCCTCCGCAGTGCTCTTGTCATCAAATGGATTGTCGCCGAAGGGCTGTACAAAACCGTCGTGCGGCATTGATACCGAGGGAATGTATTTCCTCAGATCATCCTCGCCTTCCCACACTCCTGCCCACATCTCGAGGAACATGAAGGTGAAGTTCCAGACGGCGGCACCGCGGAACTTCACGGCATTATCCTTCCAGTAGCCGAACCTTATCTCATCGTTGGCATACTCATCGGCGAGGTTAAGCCCTCCTGTGTAGCAGATATTCCCGTCTATATCGAAGATCTTGCGGTGATCACGGAAATTGAGCCTCGGATTCATGTGCATCTTCACGGGGTTGAATGCCACTGCCTTGATTCCCATCTCCCTGAGTTTCCTGTCATACCTGGCGGGAATGGCGTTGATCGAGCCCATATCGTCGTAGATCAGGCGCACATCCACGCCTTCCCTCACTTTCTCAGTGAGGGCATCGAGGATCCTCGACCACCATTTCCCCTCTCCTATGATGAAATACTCGATGAAGATGAAGCGCCTGGCATTCCTTATCTCCGCAAGGACGTCATGGAAGAACTCCTCGCTGTAGTAGAAATATGTGCACTCCGTGTTTCCCCATGCGGGCAGTCCGGTCGTGTTCTGTATGTACCTCGAGATATGGCTGTACTCCGGAACACCCTCACGCAGCGTTGCATCGGCTGTCTCCGGGAACGCTGACTCATCCGGAAGGGATTTCAGGAAGCGCCGCATCTTCTTGCGGGAGAAATAGCCCAGCTTCTTGTTCGCCATCATGAGGTAAAGGACCCCGCCGAAGACAGGGAGGATGCCTATCAGGAAGAGCCACACCATCTTGTAAGCGGGTTTCTCAGGACGGGTGAAGACGATGAAGAGCATCAGGAGCGAGAGCGCCGAGAACGCGAGGTAGAAGCCCTTGGCATAGCTTGCCCAGAGCACCACATAGAGAAGGAAGCCGAACTGCAGGGCCATGAAGATGGCGAACCAGAAGAGGCGCTGTGTGAGGAGCTTCAGGAGTTTACGGAGCACCGGCATCTCCCTTTGAGAACTCGCAGCCGCACCAGCTCTGCCGGTAGAGCCCGAGCTCCCTGGAGAGGATTATCGAGCGGTTGAAGCCATCCTTCTTTTTGAAATCGATCTCGGTGAAACCGGTAAAGGCCTCCCCTTCCGCGAATATCTTCCGGCTGTTCTTGAAGCGGGAGACTGTCAGCGTGGTGGTGAACTCGTTGATGCCGAGCTCTGCGGCTTTCCTGGCGGTGCGCTCAAGATTGAAGCGGAAGCAGAGCGAGCAGCGCTCCCCATGCTCCCTGTCCCCCTCATGCCCCTTCACGGCCTCAAGCCATGCATCATGATCCCAGTCATCGAGTATCACCTCCAGGCCATAATGCTCTGCGACTATAAGAAGGTTCTCATAGCGCCTGATGAACTCCTCATGAGGAAAGATGTTGCTGTCGGAGAAGAAAAGGACAGGCTCATATCCCTCGGCCAGAAGCCGTTCGACAGAGCTCGTAGAGCATGGACCGCAGCATACATGAAGCAATATCCTCTTTCCCATAAGCACTCGGGATGCTAGCATAACGGATAAGCTATCGCAACAAGCGGGAATCCTCCCGCTGTCCGCTGAAAAGGAGAAAACAATGAAGAAATACAGATACATACCAGGAGCAGTGCTCCTTGCGCTCTCCCTGATCGGAATGATGACGGAGGGCGTCCCTGAGTGGCTGTCCTTCATACTGCTCATCGCAGCAGCCGTCTCCGTCGTGTTCGCAAGCAGGGGCATGCTCTCATACTCAAAAGCCGTCAAAGCGATCAACAGCGGCGACTATGCAAAGAAGCAGGAAGGCGTACGCCTGATGGAGAAGGCTGTCGATGCGGGGCTTCCTGATGAGAGCGCCGTGGTCGCGGCCTCCGTGCTCCTGCAGAACGGCAGGGAGGACAAGGGAAAGGAGCTTCTTGAGTCGCTCGCGAAATCGACGAACAGGAAGGTATCGGGTCCCGCGCTTGCATCGCTCTCTATGTACTACTGGATGACAGGAGAGTATGGCAGGGCGATAGAACTCTGCGAGAAGGCCAAGTCGGACGGATACAGCTCCCGCAACCTCTACATTAACCTCCTCACCTACTATCTCGCGGCCGGCAAGACAAGGGAATTCTCAGACCTTCTCGAGGAAATGGGCACCAGCGGTGCGGCTGCGCCGGCGATTGTCGACTTCCATGCCGTCAACGAGATGCTCAGAGGCGACTGGAGACAGGCCGGAACATTCCTGGAGGCGCTCTGTACCGAGGCAAGGCCTGGATTCCCTGATCCATACATACATTTTGCACAGGTCCACATGCACTACGGTAACATCGGGAAGGCGAAGGAGATGCTCACCGAAGCCCTCGATGCGGATTACGCAAGATACTCCGTCTATAAAAAGGAGACTGTCGCCGAGATGCTCAGGATACTTTCAGACAGCCATGAGTGCGTGCCGTTCGTCGAGGCTGCGAACCGCGACAACAAGGCAATACTGAAAATCGTCAACGGCACACTGCCCCGCTATGAGAGATCAGAAGAGGAATGCACGCTCTCACAGCTTCCGGGATACCCGGAGGAACCGGTTTTCAGCGAGGTACTGAAGGAAGCCGTGGAAGAGGATGATGACGACAGGGATGCGAACACTGAGCTCACTGAAGCCGACGAGAGATGGCTCAGGCGCCATCAGTCCTGAAACTTCAGCGACAGGAGGAACGATGAGACAAAGCCGTTCGAGAGCGAGTCATAGCCCAGTCTCACCCTGAACGGCAGCTCCATGAGGCCGATGATCGAGAAAGCCGTCTGGGCCTCCACACCTGTGGAGAACGCCACCGATGTGTCGTGCAGCAGGACATCGCAGTATGCCGCAAGCTCGAGATCCTCGAAGATCAGGAACTCCCCGAATGTCGGGGCCTCAGGGAAAGCATACCCTGCGCTGAAGCTGAATATCGTATTATGATAATCCGAAAGCCTCGTGTAATTGCTGTCCTTTCCTAGGACTGTGCTGGCATAGCCGTCTGAGAGGAAGAGAGGGACACTCCCCTTTCCGTCCACTGCTATGCGGGAGAAGACGCCGGCATCGATGAACCAGGCATCGAGAGGCGGAATGCTGAAACGCGTCGAAACAGACGCCTCAAGATAATGATGCGGGCCATTGAAAAGGATGTCATCCGCGGTGAAGAGATACCCAAGCGAGCCGTAGAGGCGGAACCACCACAGCCTTATATCCCCGTCGAGCGCACCGGAAATGGCGAGCGCATCATCCGATGTGAAGCCGGTGGTGTACTCGAACGACTGCTTGAACGAGAGGGAATAATCATCCTTGGAGTGGAGTATCATCCAGTCGAATCCCTGCCTGCCGTAGAGATGCGGTATGTACCACGGCTCGTGGCAGAACGTCAGTGACAAGTCGAGCGTCAGGCGGAGCATATCCGCAGGATAATATCTGAGATAGCCGCTGATCAGCGGATAGGCACCGGCCACGGCATGCGTGGTGAAGTCGAAGGCTCCGCCAGCCATCACGCCTGTCTCAAGCCCCTTCATCCTGTATTCATAATTTAGGCCGAGATCAGCCGTGTCGGAGAGATATCTTCTGTAATCCCTACCCTGGTTGGACCTGAACGCGACGGAGAGGCTTGTCGTCGGAGATACGGCATCGACCCTGTTGAAGTAATCGAGATTGCGCTTCGCGACCCCGATCCTGCCCTGCAGCCTGGCCCTGTCGCTCATCAGGGACTCGGGAACACCGCTGTGGAAGATCTCCCCAAGCGCCTCAGCCTCCTTTGCCGCGCTCTCGTAGCCGATTCTCGCCATGAGCTCGGCCTCATCGAAATCCATGAAGGAGAAATCCTCGACATCGCACCGGATCCAGATGAAATTCCTGAAATTCCTCATCGCCTCGGCAGCTTTCTGGTTCTTGCCGACATCGAAGGCGGAATTGAGCACAGTGACAGCATTCCTCAAATTGATGTCATCGGCATTGTAGAAAGCCGTGGAGACTATAACCGTATCGGTGTACTCATATGCAGCCTCAAGCGGCAGAAGCGTGATGACGCCTCCGTCTATCAGAAGATGGCCGTTATATTCCCTCGGAGGGAAATATACAGGGAGGGCGAAGGATGCAAGGAGCACATCTGAGAAATCCCCCTCGGTTATCCTTATCTCGCGCTTAGTGACGATATCATCGCAGACAACCATGACGGGTATGTCCAGATCCTCGAGGCGCACATCCTCCCCTATTACGGACTCGACAAGCGACTCGAAGCCTGAAGGGATGATGAGGCCGCCCCTTAAAGGAAGCGTGAAGCTGAAAAGCGTGGACAGATCTGCGGAAACAAGCAGG
>CASEZU010000085.1 GCA_949292445.1 uncultured Spirochaetales bacterium
CATAGACACGGATGAGGAGGAACCGAATCTCTATCCTGTGATGGAGCTGGGGCTTTACGACAGGGCCCTTTTCCAGCGTCTGCGCTCCTATGACACCATGATATCTGGAGAGTTCTACCAAGCAATGGACTTCGGCGTCAGGTGCTACCTTCTCGGATACAGGATTTTCACCACCCGCTCACTGGCTATTCAGTTCCCTAAGCGCCTTTCAATCATCGAGGACAGATCGCTCTGCGACGGGGCCGACCGGTTCTATACAAAGGCGATGTCCATCAGGCGCATAGCAGGCAAGAATGTCATCGAGAAATGGAAGCCCTATGTGGACAAGGAAGTTCTCAACGATGAGGTGAAGAAGAAGCAGATGCTGCTGCAGAAGACGGATTTCTTCACCCTGATGAAGAACTGGAAGACAAAGGATGCTGCGGATAATCCGGAATGATCCGGAATTGCTTCCTGTAAGATGCTGCATTTCCCCAGTTTCTTTTCTCCTGCAAATTTTCTGAGGATTCTGTTTGCTGTGGCTGAGGATACATCGTACAGCCTGCATGCATTAGCGTTATGATGCCGCGGTTTTTCTGATTTTTTCATCCATCGATCATTTCATCAATCATCTCATCGATCATCAGTCTGATGTGCTTTTTCGAAAAGTTTTCAACAAAACCCTTGACAAGAATAAACCGGGGGGGGGTAGTCTTATGTCAGTTAAAACTTTGGAGGAGTTGAATACGATGACTAGAAAAGTATTCATTGGAGTGCTCGCTGCACTTATGCTTTTTGCATTTGTCGCTTGCGATAACACACCTGTACAGGATTATGGTTATGTAGTAGGTGTTACTGCTGAGACATCCGGTTATTTCCTTGAAGGGGAAACACCGAACGTATCTGAGTTCTCTTTTTATAAGGAGTATTCGGATTTTACAAGGGAACCTATTGCTGATGTAGAAAACATTGTAATGGGTAAAGTTACTAGTGGAAAAGTTTCCTTCTCATACAATGGAATGGAGGCCGATTCTCCTGTAAGTGTTAACATCATTGGAGCTTCATCGATTGATGCTGACAGCTTCAAGGTTAGCGCATCTGATGCTGAAACAGAGTATTATGCTGCAGTAGCAGGTAGCTCTGCAGAGTATACATCAATCGATAAGACAGGACTTACAGCAACATTCGAGTACACGGTTGATGGTGTAAAATACACTAAGACTGTAGGCGATGATATGCTGGTTCTTGCCGATGATTCAACAACAGTTGGTTCCACGGTGGGATCAAAAGATGTTACTGTTGAGCTTAATGTAAGTGGAGCGGAAGTTTCCGACACTTATGAGATCAACGTGCTTGCAAATGGTGTAAAGGGTATCGAAGCTGATGTGGAGGCTGGTTATGTTTATTACATTACTCCTTCTGTAGGTCTTGATGCAACAAAGGTTGGTGTCAACCTTGTTTATGACAGTGGTGAAAGAATTGCAGCAACTCCTGGAACTAATGTAGCATTCGATACAGCTGTAGGCGGACAGTTCTCAACATTGGCTGTATCTTCTCTTGTTCCGACTACAGCAGGTAACTTTGTATTCTATGCGAAATATACAGGAAATGATTATTCCTCCAGCATCAGAGGTGAGATTGCACCGATTATGATGACAGTAACGGCTGCTACAAATAGTGTTGCAAGCATTACAGCTTCTAAGAGCGGAAATCTTGCAATCGGTACTGACATTACAACTGTTGCCTCGACTGTTACTGTTACACCGACTATGACAAATGGTCAGACAGGAACAGCTCTTACATATAATGCTACAGGTACTGATGACACAACATTCAAATTCACTGGAACAACAGTCTTTACTGCAAATCAGGGATATGTTGCTGGTAACAAAGTCCAGATTACTGTAATAACCAATGGGACTGGTAAGACAGCTTCGTTCTATGTCACGCTCGGAAACTGATTTCTAAGCTGAATTCGCTTGTCCTCGAATATGTTTGAGGACAAGCGATACTTCTAGGAGGACGAAATGGAAACAAAGACAACGTCCCTCCGACACAGGATTCCGAACGAGAAGCGTCAGGAATGCTTGAAGCTCTTTGAGCAGGGATACGGATACAAGAAGACCGCTCAGCTTGCAGGCCTGAATACATACACAGTCCGAGAGTACAAGCGGAAGTTCGCAGCAGGGGATAACTCCTGGGCGGAGAAGGGCAGTCGGCTGACTGTCTGATAAAAAGGGTTAGAAGAGAAGATAATCTCTTCCGAATTAATCTACTGGGCCTGGGGAACCGGGCCCTTTCTAAAGGGAACAGGTGAAGGATGGATTTCCTCACTCTTCCATAATTTATGTCTGGGGCCATACTTCAGTTTCTGGGGTATGGTCTTCTGTTCTTGCTGTTGAATGTTTCGATTATGGATTAAATCAGGCAATTATAATGCCCCCGCAGCTGTTCTGCAGGGGCATGTGGTCAGCCATTCTTGACTTCGCTTTCCTTTGTCCTTGTCCTGACAAGGAGTTCTGTCTTGAGGTTTCTGAGTTTCTCTGAAAGCGAGACTTTGTAGATATGCGGATTGATCTGTCTCTTGTATGATTTGTCGAAAGCGGCAAGTTTCTCTGAAGATGTCCTCTGGATATCTACAAGGGATGGAGCGGGGGAAACCCGTTTCCCGTTTTCCATCTTCTTCGTGAGCATGGGGACAAATGTTGAGTACCTGTCCTTTTTCATCACAAAGAAGTCGGCTGTTGAGAAAGGATGGTAGAACGTGATGTTCCTGCCGGTCTCTATCTCCTCATCCTCAAGTGTGATCAGATCAGCAAGTGCTCCGCCTGCCTTGTCGAAGAACCTGTATACCTGCTTTATGCCTGGGTTCGTTGTCTTCTCGTAGCTGTTGGATACCTTGAGGCAGGGAATCATCTTGCCGTCCTCTTCCTTGGCAGAGAGCTTGTACACGCCATTGAGGGAGGACTGCGTTCCTCCTGTCACAAGATGGGTGCCTATACCCCAGCTGTCGATCGGAGCGCCATCCGATACAAGGCTCTTGATGATCTCTTCTGTGAGGTCGTTGGAGATGCATATCGTCGCATCCTCGAGGCCTGCAGCATCGAGCCTTGCCCTTATTTCCTTGGTAAGGTATGAGAGGTCGCCTGAATCTATTCTGACACCGATCCTCTTGCCCTTTGTCTTCTGCTCAAGGCCGATCTTTATGGCAGCCTCGATGCCTGAGCCAAGAGTGTCGTAAGTGTCGATGAGAAGGATGCCGTTGTCTGGATATATCTCTACGAACTTCCTGAAAGCCTCCTCCTCTGAGTGATAGCTCATGATCCAGGAATGAGCCATTGTGCCAGCAACAGGTATTCCATACTTCTTGCCGGCGAATGTGTTGCTCGTCGACTTCGTGCCGCCTATGAATGAGGCACGCGAAGCCGAGTGTGCTCCGTTCTCTCCCTGCGCCCTCCTGAGCCCGAATTCCATGATGTTCCCATGGCCTTTTGTCGCCAGGGTCATCCTTGAGGCCTTCGTCGCTATCAGGGTCTGGAAGTTTATTGTGTTAAGCAGCAGCGTCTCCACAAGCTGGGCATCCATCAGGTCGCTCTCAACCCTTATA
Organism: uncultured Spirochaetales bacterium; assembly: GCA_949292445.1. Next base: position 3,587 of record CASEZU010000085.1, read on the forward strand.
AGGGGCTCTCCCGGGAATGCCGGCGTACCCTCATCGAAAGCATAGACGTTTCCATGGAAGCGGTAGGAGCGCAGATACTCGAGGAATTTCTCATCGAAGGTGGAAAGGGAGCGCAGATAGTCTATGTCGCTTCCGCTGAATGAAAGCCCCTCCAGCTTGTCAATAAGCTCCTCGAGGCCTGTGAAGATCGTGTAGCCTCCCTGGAAGGGGTTTGTGCGGTAGAACATATCGAACACGGCCCTCGAGTCGTGATTCTCGAGGTAGTAGCCGTGCATCATCGTCAGTTCATAGAAATCGGTTATCAGGGCGCTGGTGTCTGTCATGCCTTCGTTATCCTGTCGAATCCGCAGTATGGCACGAGTGCCGGCGGAATCGTCACGGAACCATCTTCATTCTGATAGTTCTCGAGAATAGCGACTATAGCACGTGAGAGCGCCACAGCCGTTCCGTTGAGCATGTGCACGAACTTCGGCTTCCCGTCGTCATCGCGGTAGCGGATGTTGAGCGATCTTGCCTGGTAGTCCGTGCAGTTCGATGTCGATGTGACCTCGCCGTACTCACCCTCATCGCCGCGTCCGGGCATCCAGGCCTCGATATCGAACTTGCGGTATGCCGGGGCTCCGAGGTCGCCTGTGGCTGTATCCACGATGCGGTAGGGCAGGCCGAGTCCCTGGAAGATCTCCTCCTCGATTGAGAGTATCTCCTGATGGAACTTGTCGCTCTCCTCCGGAAGACAGTAGATGAACATCTCCAGCTTGGAGAACTGATGTACGCGATACAGTCCCTTTGAATACTGGCCAGCGCCGCCTGCCTCACGGCGGAAGCAGTGGGAGAGTCCCGTCATCTTGATCGGCAGCTTCTCCTTGGGGATGATCTCTCCTGAGTAGTAGCCTCCAAGCGTTATCTCGGCTGTACCTACAAGGCATGTGCCTGTGCCTTCAATCGTGTAGATGTTGGACTCGGCTCCGCGCGGATTGAATCCGATGCCGTTGAGGATCTCCTCCTTGGCGATATCCGGAGTGATGAACGGTGTGAAGCCATGCCTGAGCACGATATCCATCGCATAGCGCTCAAGTGCCATCTGCAGTATGACGCCCTTGTTCTTGATGTAGTAGAACTTCTGTCCTGCGACCTTGGCTCCGCTGTCGAAATCCAGAATATCCAAAGCCTCTCCGAGCTCGACATGGTCCTTTGCCTTGAAGGGGAATCTTGTCGGCTCACCGTAGAACTTGATGGCGAGGCTGTCCTTGTCCTCCTTGCCGATGGGAGCATCCGGATGGGTGTAGTTGGGGATGGTGCGTGCCTCTTCCATGAACTTCCTGTCGATCTCGCCGTACTCGGCCTCAACCTTTGAAAGCTCATCCTTGATGGCCTTTCCTTCCTCTATGAGGGCCTTTCTCGTCTCGGGATCGAGCTTGCCTTTCATCTTTTGGGCGTTCTCGTTCCTTCTTGCCCTGAGACTCTCCGTCTCCTGCATCAGCGCCGCCCTTCTGTCCTGATCAGCCATTATCTGATCCAGATCGACATTCATGAAGCGGTTCTCGATATTCTTCCTGATCTCCTCGCTGCGGGTCTTGAGTTCCCTTACATCAATCATCTTTATCTCTCTCCATAGCGGGCCTTTGTCTCGAGCTCAACGCTCTTCGCGGCCGCGCATTCAACTGCATTCATAACTGCGGAGGCGAATCCTCCGTCCTGCAGGGCCTTCACACCCTCTATCGTCGTTCCAGCGGCAGAGCATACCATCGTCTCAAGCTCTATCGCATTTGCTCCCGTGCACTTCTGCAGCTCGGCAGCGCTTATCGCGGTATCACGAACAATGGAGAGTGCCTCAGGGTAGGGGATCCCTTCTTTGACACCAGCCATCGCCGCCTGATGCATCATCTCGAAAAAGTATGCGATTCCGGATCCGGAGACTCCGATGAACGCCGGGAAGAGGTTCTCCGGCAGGAAGTATGCGGAGCCGAATGCCGAGGCGATCGAGAGCGCAAGTTCCTTCTCCTCGACGCTGACCTCGCTTCCTGCGGCTATCGCTGTGACGGATTTCCTGCATTTCGCAGCGATGTTCGGCATGAATCTCACGACATTCTCAGTCCCGATGTGATCCTCGAGGACGGAGAGCGGAACACCTGCTGCAATGGATATCCAGAGGCCTGTCTCGACTTCCTTGAGGCTCTCGTAGAGCGACGGAAGCACCTGCGGCTTGACTGCGAGGATGATCGCACCGCTGCCGCTTGCCTCCTCCAGGGATGAAAGCACCGAGATGCTCCTCCCATCTGCAAGCGCCTCTGCCTTCTCCCGCGCCTTGTCATATACAGATACTTCCCATTCCGAATCTGCGAGGGCGGATGCGATAGCTCCTCCCATGTTCCCGCAGCCAATGACCGAGATCCTCATAGATCCTCCCCATCAGCCCTGCCGTCCCATGCCATGTCAAAGCCGGGAAAACCAAGCTGTCTGTAGTATTCATATGCGGCTATTGCCGCGCTGTTGGACAGATTCAGGCACCTGACGCCATGCCTCATCGGAATCCTCAGCACCCTGTCAGGGTATGCTCTGAGGAGCTCTTCATCAAGCCCTGTGCTCTCAGGCCCGAATATCAGATAGGTGTTGCGCTCATCGAATGCGGCAGAAGTGTAGGGCAGCTTTCCTTTCTTGGAGAAAAGCCAGAACACATCGCTGCTGTGCTTCGCCATAAAATCATCGATGGAGTCATATACGGCAATATCTACCTCGTTCCAGTAATCCAGGCCGGCATGGCGGACGCTTTTCTCGGAGATATCGAAACCCAGCGGACGCACAAGACAGAGCCTGGTGCCTGTGACGGCACATGTCCTGGCTATGTTTCCAGTGTTCTGAGGAATCTCCGGATGGAACAGACAGATATTGAGCATGGAGAAAGAATAGCATCATCGGGCCTTTCATGAAAGGCTCAGGAGCCTTCACTCCGGAGGTTCCTTGCCTTGATGATCTTCGATCCTTTCTGTGACAGCGAGAGAATCGTCTTTTCCAGTTTTCTCTCCCGCTCCTCCTTTTCAGAGAACATGTCGTGCTGCTCAACGTCTTCCCCGTCATATATCCCGGAAAGCGACACTCCCAGAAGCCTCACGCCTTCCCCCGTGTAGCGCTCTCTGAGAAGCGACTTTGCGATTGCGAATACATCGGAGGATGAGTATATGGGCTTTCTGGGAGTCTCCTGCATCGATGTCGTGGTGAAATCCCCGTACCTGAGTTTGATGCCCACGGTACGCGGGACCTTCTTTTCGTCGAGTGCCCGGAACATCACTTCCTGTGACATTTCCAGAAGGCAGGCATCGAGCGCATCATAGCCGTATACATCGGGATAGAATGTCTCCTCGGTGGAGATCGAACGGGCCTTTGCCTCTCCCTGGAATATTCCCGGGTCTATTCCTCTGGCTATATTATAGAGATACTCGCCGCTGCTCCGCCCGAACATCCTCTGCAGTTCCGCTTCCCCGTATTTCCGCAGCACCGCCGGTGTCGTTATTCCGCGTTTTGCAAGGGCGGCAAGGGTTGAATCCCCGATACCCCACAGCTTCCTGAGTCCCACAGAGTCCACGAAAAGCTCCTCCTTGCCGTGCGGGACTATCGTGAGGCCGTCCGGCTTGCGGTAGTCGGAGGCGAGCTTTGCTATGAAACGGGAAGCGGCGACACCTATGGAGACAGTGAGGCCGGTCTCATTCCTTATCTCCTCCTTGAGCATCCTGGCGGCTTTCCCTGGCAGCGGGTATATCCTCTCCATGCCTGACAGGTCCAGGAAAGCCTCATCGACGGAGACCTGCAGGAATCCCGGGGCAAAGGCCCTGATGATTCCCATCACGCGGCGGCTCATCTCTGAGTATCTTCGCATCCTTCCGGGGACACAGATCGCATCCGGGCAGAGTTTCAGCGCCGTCGTCATCGGCATGGCACTGTGCACGCCGTACTTCCTGGCCTCATATGAACAGGTCGAGGCGACATGACGCGGCCCCGGTGTGCCTATGATGAGGGGCTTCCCTCTGTACTCAGGATGATCGAGGATCTCCACCGAGGCGAAGAATGCATCAAGATCTATGTGGAAGAAGACTTCGCCCATACCGGCAGTATAGCATAAAGGGCCTGATCTGCTATAATCGGGGCGATGAAGCGATTGGTGTTGATTCTTCTCTCAGCTGTGCTTCTTGCAGCCTCACTTCCCGCGCT
>CASEZU010000086.1 GCA_949292445.1 uncultured Spirochaetales bacterium
GTCATCGTCACGGCACAGATGGTGCTTTCCAATGCATATTTCCAGGACAGGGTCTGGCGTAAGTACCAGGCACTGAGGAAGAAGGAGGCCTGAGATGCTTGCGATCATAACAAACATGCTTTCAATGTGTATTCCATTCTCCGTGGCGCTTCTTCTCGCCTCGCTGGGAGAGATGTTCAACCAGAGAGCCGGAGTGTTCAACCTCGGCTGCGAGGGCGTTATGGCAATGGGAGCTTTTGTCGGCATGCTCATACCGTTCCTTGCAGGACACGGCGGTACTGTCTCTGAGTGGTATAATGTGCTGGGATTCCTGGCCGCGGCAGTGCTCGGAGCACTCTTCGGCCTCTTCTTCGGCGTCATCACAGTGACATTCCGTGCTCCGCAGGGCATTGCCGGTATCGGTCTGCAGATGTTCGGAGTAGGGACTGCCGGAACGCTCTTCCGTCATTTTGTGGGAGGCACGCAGTCCATTCCGGGTATTCCCGATGTCGAGATACCGCTCCTTTCGAAGATACCGTTCATCGGGGAAGTGTTCTTCTCTCACAACGTGATGGCGTATCTTGCCTATATCTTCGTTCCTGCGGCGTGGTACATACTATTCAAGACTTACTGGGGACTCAAGGTTCGTGCTGTCGGCACCAATCCCAGAGCTGCGGACTCGATGGGCATCAATGTCAGCAGAACCCGCTATGAGGCGCTTGTCGTGGGAGGTGCGCTTGCCGGCCTTGCCGGTGCCTATCTTTCGATCGCACAGGCGAAGATGTTCTCAGACACATTGATATCCGGGCGCGGATTCATCGCTGTGGCTCTTGTCTACTTCGGGCACTGGCATCCTCTGCAGATCATGGGCGGCGCTCTTCTCTTCACATTCGCGCAGACTTTCCAGACGATTGTGCAGAGCATGGGTATCTCATTCCCGTATGAGCTGGCAGTCATGCTTCCCTATGTGCTTGTCATCGTCGTTCTCTCCTTCACATCTAGAAACCAGATAACAGCACCAACAGCGCTTGGAAAGCCGTTCAACAGGGAGATAAGGACCTGAGGAAATACCTCCTGTTTCAGCCCTCTCAATCAGAAAACGGTTGGGAGGGTTTTTAATTGTCATTATTCATTGTTGCCAGCTGCCTGCTGCCGGGTTCTAATAATACAGGGAGGCCTGTATGGGATGTTTTCTGGAGAAGGAAAGAGAGCTGCATGTGCTTTATGACGGATATGATGTAGTTGTCTGTGGCGGCGGAATCGCAGGCATTGCTGCGGCTCTCGCAGCGGCAAGAAACGGAAAGCATGTTCTTCTCATAGAGAGTATGTATATGCTCGGCGGGCTTGCCACAGCCGGACTCATAACCATCTATCTGCCGCTCTGCGATGGAAAGGGACATCAGGTTGTTTACGGCATTGCGGATGAGCTTCTCCGCCTTTCCATATCTGAAGGCTGGGAACGGGATTATCCTTCAACATGGCTGGAGGGAAAAGATGAACATGGGAATGAACGGTTTGAGGTCCGCTTCAATGCATCCGTCTTTGCTATTCTCGCAGAGAGCATTCTCAAAGAAGCTGGTGCGGATATTCTCTATGGTACCCGTATCTGCTCCTCGATTATGGACGGAGAAAGGCTTGAGGCAATCATAGTGGAAAATACTGACGGACGGACTGCAATTCCAGCCGAGTGTTTTGTGGATGCGACAGGTGATGCTTCCATATTCTCTGCATCCGGAGCCGGGACTGTCTCATATGCTCCCGGAAACATGCCGGCTGCATGGTTCTATGAGACCATCAATGGCAGGAATACGCTTCATATGTATGGAGCGGCCGATACTATCGGAATGGATGATGAAGCTGATGTTCCCGATGAAATGAGGGCAAGACGCATCTCCGGCCTTGATTCCAGAGAAGTGTCCGCGGCTCTTGTCAATTCACGCGCGCTTCTGCTGAAGAAATTCCTTGAACGCGGAAGAGTCTCTGAGGAACACAGCCTTGCCTCCATCGCCGCAATGCCTCAGCTCAGAATGATAAGGAGGATATGCGGTGCCTTAACTCTTGATGAGAACGACAGGGAGGTGTTTCCCGATTCTGTAGGAATGACGGGTGACTGGAGGAAGAGGGGACCTGTATTCGAGATTCCGTATCGCTCCCTTTATTCTCCCCGAATTTCCAATCTCATAGCATGCGGACGCTGCATTTCAGTCACCGATGCCATGTGGGATGTCACGAGGGTGATTCCTCCATCGGCACTTACCGGAGAGGCTGCAGGCACTGCAGCTTCATTCGGCGGAGACCTCCGGCATATTGATATCGCGAAGCTGCAGAGCAGGCTGCGCGCCGGCGGAGTAAGGCTTCATATCAGCGAGATTTTCAGCTGAAAATCTTTGGAAGTATTCATGCCGTGCTGCTAAACCGGAAAAGCTGAATGCACGAATTTTTCTTCTGCTCATATTATGTAGCAAAATTTCATAAATTCAAAAAATATTTTGCAGTTTTCTAACTTCCGTGCTATATCGGTATTAAGGCAGAAGCCTGAACAAAAGGAAAGGAAAAAAGAGGTTGCTATGAAAAAAGGAAAATGGATTATTGGCATCATGATACTCCTGTGCTCAGTATCATTGTTCGCCTCCGGAAGCACCGAACAGGATTCGGGAAAGACCGTAATCACGGTTTTCCATTATATGACCCAGAACAGCAAGCAGGCCGGGCTTGAAGCCGTGGAAGAGGAGTTCATGGCGCTTCATCCGGAAGTGGAATTCGAGAATATCGTGTACAGCCAGGGAACGGATTATTTCCCGCAGCTTACGACGGCAATCAACTCCGGTGATGTTCCTGAGATCATCATGGGAAATCCGAGCCTTTATCCTGAGCTTATCGAGAATGGATTCGTAATGGATATTACCGGTGATCCTGCTATCGAGAGCCTGGGCCTCGTTCCTGCTGATCTCGGCGATTGTTCTTATCAGGGAAAGGTTTACGCTTATCCTCTCGATTACAAGACATGGGGCGTCTTCTATAACACAAAGATTTTCGAGGAACTCGGACTTAAGATTCCGACAACTGCGACAGAGCTTGAGGAAGTGAGCAGGAAGATTCAGGAAGCCGGATATGATGTATGGGCAGACTGGTACAGCGATGGAGCTTCAGTCGACATCGAGACAAGGCCCATCATCTGGACTGCTGGCATCCAGAACGGCGACACCGATCTTTTCGAGCAGCTCATGAACGGAACCCCTGTTACCGATTATCCTTATATCCAGGAAGCACTTGATGACTGGGCAAGACGCCTTCAGTTCAACAGGACAGATGCCCTTTCCAATTCCCAGGATCAGGCTATTGAGCTCTTTGTCAGCGAGACATGTGCGATGATGTACATGGGCTCCTGGGCAATCGGAGATATTGAGGCAAAGGCTGCAGGAAATCCTGATTTTGAATATGGATTCTTCCTCTGCCCGTGCACGGATGATCCGGCTGATACAATTCTTCAGATCCAGGTCGATGATGCATTCATGGTCAATCCGAACAGCCCGAATGTTGAGATCGCACAGGAATTCATGCGCTACTGGATCACAGAGGGCGGTCTGACATGGACAGAAGTTTCCAGCCAGCCTCTCATCAGCGGTCAGTCATCTGACTCTCTGCCGCAGGTTGTCCGCGATATCGCAGCGATCAAGCAGGGCGGAGAATATGTCGGCTACGGTCAGTTCACAATGGCTTATTCCTCCGAGTACACATCCGCATGGAGACGCGGACTCACAGAGTGGGCAGAGAACATCATCACAGGAGGTTCCGTAACCTCCACAGAGCAGATTGCAAGGATCCAGCAGCTCTTTGATGACATCAGAGCACTGAATTAGCAGTCATAAGTTTTTCATCCGCGGGGAGATTTCCTCCCCGCACTATCAGAGGTAACAATGGATAATATCGAACTGTCTCTTTCAAAAAGAAAGAAGGCAAGGCATAAGTTTATCGTCAACATGCTATATATTGCACCTGCCTTGATATTCCTTCTGGCTGTAGTCATCATCCCATTCCTGCAGGCGATTCCTTATTCATTCACCAACTGGAGGAGCCTCCTCAGTGACAACAGGGAGTGGGTCGGACTAAGCAATTACAAGACGCTTGTGACCAATGAGCGCTTTCTCATAACAGTGAAGAACACCTTCGCATATACAGTGCCTTATATCATCCTCACGAACATCATAGGACTCAGTCTTGCCCTGCTCGTGAAGAAGGGAAATACATTCAACAATTTCGGAAGGACAATCTTTTTCCTGCCGTTTACTGTGTCGACAGTAGCTTCAGCTATTGTATGGAATTACGTCTTTGTAGACATTTATTCGGTAATCACGGGAAACATAAGCCCGTTCGGTCTTTCAGATCAGGTCATGAAGGGAATGGTCACTGTCGGTATCTGGCGTGATATGGGATACTGCATGCTCATATTCATCGCCGGTCTTCTTGCCATTCCAGACGATTACTATGAAGCTGCCATGATTGAGGGCGCCGGGCCATTCTACAGATTCTGGCACATAACGCTTCCGCTGATAGTCCCAGCGTTCACATCCAATGTCACCCTGCTTCTGGCCTGGGGGCTCAAACTCTTTGACCTGCCGATGGCCATCGCAAGAAACATGCAGGCTGCTGAAACCGTATCAATGTTCGTATATGACAATATCTTCTCCTACAGCCGCGCCGGATTCGGTCAGGCCGCGGCCATCCTGTTCACCATTGTTCTTCTGATACTTACCAGGGTAGTCACATGGGTCTTCAGAAGGAAGGAGGTTGAGCTCTGATGAAAAAGACTGAGAAGAATATGAGGAAGATTATCCATGCGGTTGTTGTGATCGCGCTGATGATCCTCATTGTTGTCCCGTTCTATGTTGCAATTATCTATGCTTTCAAACCACGTTCTGAAGTCGGTGTGAACAGACTTGCTTTCCCCGAACACTGGACTCTTGAGAACTTCAGGCAGGTCATTTTCGAGAATGATTCATTCCGCATAGGTTTCGTCAACAGCGTCGTCACCACGATTCCTTCGGTATTGATACTTCTGCTTATCTCCTCGATGGCGGCTTATGTGCTGGCAAGGAACAAGGGCAAGCTCTACAGCATTCTCTATACCATTCTTACGATCGGTATTCTTGTCCCGTTCCAGTGCATCATGCTTACGGTTTATGTGAACTTCTTCAATGCCGGTCTGACGAGCACGAACATCGGCTATATCATAGCCAGGGTCGGAATGCAGGTTTCGATAAGCATTCTTGTTGTCACGAGCTTCGTGAAGACTATTCCGATAGAGCTGGAAGAGGCGGCAAGGATCGACGGAGCAGGAATGAATCTCACATTCTGGAAGATAGTCCTTCCCCTGATGAAGCCTGTGAACATAACACAGCTTGTACTCAACACATTGTTCATGTGGAATGACTATAACGTGGCCATTGTCCTCCAGCGCTCGAAGGAGTCCAGGACACTGCCGCTTGCCCAGATCATCTACTTCAATGAGAACACCTCGGAGCTCAATTATGCATTTGCATTCTTTGTGCTGAGCATGATCCCGATCCTCATTCTCTATTTCTGCATGCAGAAGCATATAGTGAAGGGAATCATGAGCGGAGCTGTAAAGGGGTGAGCCATGAGGAAAATAAGAGTCGGAATCATCGGCATGGGATTCATCGGCAAGCTCCAGTATGAAGCGCTGAAGAGGATTGATGAGGTGGAGATCACCGCAGTCTCTTCCAGGCATCTCAGCCAGGAGAGTTTTCCTGAGTCTATCAATGTATATTCTTCGTGGGAGGACCTTATAGAAGATCCCCGCGTTGATGCGGTTCATGACTGCCTTTCTCCTGCTCTGCATAAAGTCGTGAACATTGCGGCCATAAGGGCGGGCAAGCATATATACAGTGAGAAACCGCTTGGCATGAACGCAGCTGATGTCCGTGCCCAGCTTTCAGAACTTGCAGGCAACCCTGTCGCGAATGCTGTAGGTCATCAGTACAGGGCCAATGCGGCAGTAAGGGAAATGAAGGAAAGAATACAGAGCGGCCAATGCGGCAGCGTCCTTTTCTTTACCGGATGCTATTCACAGGATTCCCTTGCATATCCGACGGATTATTCAGCAAGACGGCTTCCCGAGAACAGCCGAGCAAGAGCTCTCAGCGATCTCGGCAGCCATCTGATTGATATATCATCATATGTTCTCGGGTCATCAGTCCGCAGGGTTTCGGCAAGGATGATGACACATTATCCGGAGCGTGCAGGGCACAGAATAACAAGCGATGATACCACGTTCCTTCTTGTCGAACTTGAGAATGGGTGCTGCGGCTCACTTGTCATCACAAAGACTGCCCACGGGCATAAAAATGATCTCCGGCTGACTGTTTCCTGCTCGGAAAGGGAAATAGGCTGGGCGCAGCAGGTTCCCGACAGGCTCTATGAGGCATCAAGAACTGAAGGAAACCGTGTCCTTTTTGCAGACAGGAACACTTTCTCGGCACAGGCCTCTGACCTTATAACGCTTCCGGCGGGGCATGTCATGGGCTGGAATGATGCTCTGGCAAACAACATGCGTATGTTCTACAGGTCCATTCTGGATGGCAGTTTCTGCGGCGGGCAGGAGTATGCGACGTTTGCTGATGCATATAGGACAGCTGCAGTAATTGATGCAGCTCTTTCTTCGTCTGACAGCGGCAGATGGATGGAGGTGGAAGCATGAGAATTCATGTCTGGGCAGAAAACATGCCTCTCGATATCCATAAGGATGAGATGCGGAGGATATATCCGGACGGAATAGAGCATGCCCTTGCCGGATTCCTTTCTGAAGAAGAGGATCTTGAGGTTTCGGCATCGAGGGGAACTGATCCTGAATACGGTATTACCGAAGAGATTGTTTCAGGAACGGATGTTCTTGTGTACTGGAGCCACAAGCACTGGAGGGAAATCCCGGAAGAGAAGGTCTCGCTTCTTCATGAGGCCGTTCTCGGAGGAATGGGACTTGTGCTCCTCCATTCCGCTCATGCATCAAAAATCTTCGCACGGCTTCTTGGCACAAGGACTACCGCGCTGACATGGCATGAGGATGCGGAACGGCAGAGAGTGTTCACAGTCCTTCCGTCCCATCCGATATCGGCAGGACTCCCGCCTTATTTTGATATAGCGGAGGATGAATCATACGGGGAGTATTTTGATATACCGCAGCCTGATGAGCTTGTGTTCATAACTGTTTCTGAGGGGATGGATGCCCTCAGGAGCGGCTGCTGTTTCTACAGGGGCAAGGGGCGGATATTCTACTTCTCTTCCGGACATGAGACGTATCCGGTTTATTACCAGAAGGAAGTGCAGAAGGTAATTCTGAACGCAGTCCGCTGGGCTGCGCCTGACTCACACGCTGCCTGGCCCATCAGGACCATTGAGAAAAGGAGGAATGAAATATGATGGACTACAATCTCAGAATAGGGCTTGTTCCGATGCGGAGGGATGTCACTCCGCGTCCGGGTATCTTCAACTGGGAGAAAGCGGAGATACGCGGAAGATATTTCACGAAAGCAATCAGGGAGAAATTCACGGATGACCGTATCTCCTTTGCCACGATTGACGGCATAAATAACGAGGATCTTCTTTACAGTGAGAAGGATGTCCCCAAGGCTGTAGAAATGCTGAGGAAGCAGAATGTGAATGCAATATTCATAATCAACTGCAATTTCGGCAATGAAGAGGCTGCCGGCCAGATTGCAAAGGCAATGGACATGCCGGTGCTTCTGTGGGGTCCCCTTGATGATGAGTTTGACAAGGATGGCATGCGTTACACGGACAGCCAGTGCGGCTGTTTCGGAATAAGCCGGCAGTTCCAGAGACGCGGTATCCCGTTCAGCTATATTGTCTCCTGCCGTCTCGAGGATCCTGAATTTGAGGAAGGATTCAGAAGATTCTGCTCTGCCGCCTGCATGGTGAGGAATTTCCGCGGTATGAGGATCGCCTCCGTCGGCTGCCGGCCAAAACCATTCTGTTCGGTCATGTTCAATGAGAGCGAGCTCATGGAGAAGTTCGATATCCAGGTGATCCCGGTCAACCTTGCCGTTGCTATTGATAAATACAACAGGATTCTGAAAGAACGGGATGCAGAACTTGAGGAAGGTGCGAAAATCTTCAGGGAGAGATACGAGGTGGATGCGGATTCTGCGCCTCTTCTGAAAAAGCAGTATGCCTTTGTGCTTCTCTACAGGGAGATCATGGAGGAATACAACGTCAGCGCCATAAGTGCCGAGTGCTGGACAGCCATGCAGCTGGGAGTAGGGGCAATGCCATGTTCCGCATATTCGATACTTGCTGATGAAGGCATAATCGTCGGCTGCGAAAGCGATCTGATGGGAACAATAACGATGGCGCTTCTCTCCGCAGCCACGCTTGGACGGAAGATTCCGTTCTTCGGTGAATTCACTGTCCGGCATCCGACTGACAGGAACATACAGCTCCTGTGGCATTGCGGCCCCTTCGCATATTCACTGAAAAAGCCGGGAGCTGCGGCAAAGATGGTCAACATGCGTCAGTGGTTCCCTGTGAAGGACGGAATGTATACGATCGCAAGGCTTGATCAGGAGAAAGGTTCATATAAGCTCCTTGACGGTTCTTTCGAGACAGCTGAAGGACCGCATACATTCGGAACATATCTGTGGGCGAAGTTCAGGAACAGGGAGGCTTGGGAGAAAAAGCTCATCGACGGGCCGTATATCCATCATTTTGCAGAGATTGAAGGTGACTGGACCGGTGCTTTTGATGAGTTCGCACGCTATATACCTGATCTTTCGATTGACAAAGTGGAGGAATGAGAAATGCTTGCAGATCTTAAGGAAATACTTTCCATAGCAGAAGAAAGGAAATGTGCTGTCCCGGCATTCAATATCTATAACACAGAAACAGTCATGGGAGTTGCGCGGGCAGCGGAGAAAATGAATTTCCCCGTTATTTTCCAGATCTATTCCCGCCTTTTTGACAAGGAGAACGGCCGTTTTGCCCTTGCCTGCGCAAAGGAGGCCGCGGCAGAGCTCCATGTGCCCTGTGCGATCCATCTTGATCATGGTGCCGGAATCCCCGAGGTCATGAGGGCTCTCAGATATGGGGCTTCTTCAATAATGATTGATGCCTCCACTGAACCTCTTGAGGAGAATATCAGGCGGACAAAGGAATGCAGGGAACTCTGCGATATGGTCGGTGTAGCAATCGAGGGAGAGCTCGGACATGTGGGGTCTGTCAATGATGAGTCATCTGCAGCTTTTACCGATCCGGCAGAAGCCGAGAAGTATGTCAGGGAGACAGGAGTGGCGGCGCTTGCCGTGCAGATCGGCAACGCCCATGGCCGCTATAAGAAAGCACCGGCCCTTGATATTCCAAGGACGCGGGAAATAAGGGAAGCTGCCGGCATACCTCTTGTTCTCCATGGCGGAACGGGAATTCCTGATGATCAGATACGCGCAGCCATAGAAAATGGCGTGCGGAAGGTAAATTTCGGTACAGATGTCTGTTATGCATTCCTGGATGCGGTGAGAAAGGTTCCTGAATCGCTTTATGCTCTTGATCTTGCCATGGAAGGAGCTGTCGAGGCGGTGGAGGCTTATGCTGAGTCGAAGATAAGACTTCTCGGAGGATTCTGATGAGCAGGATTGCAGGAATAGGAGCTGCTCTGTTTGATCTCATCCTCTATTCAGAGAAATTCCCGACAGAGGATACAAAGGAGACTGCTGCTGCGACTGTGGTGCAGGGGGGAGGCCCCTGTTCAACTGCGCTTGTTGCAGTCAGAAAGCTGGGAGTAGATGCCTCATACATCGGTGTTGTTTCGGATGATATGTTCGGAAGATTCATCATGGAGGATTTCATAAAATGGGGTGTGGATGTATCGGCTCTGATTGTCAAGCCTGGATATGAGACTGCACATTCTGCGGTTCTCTGTTCAAGAGATTCCGGAAGTCGTACATGTGTGTTCTCATTGGGCAATATCCCGGATCCTGATCCTGCTGATTATGATCTGGAGGCGATACTCAGGGACACGGAGATCCTGCACCTCGACGGGTATTATCACGATATTGCCATGAAGGCTGCTGATATCGTCCATCG
>CASEZU010000087.1 GCA_949292445.1 uncultured Spirochaetales bacterium
GCTTCTGCAGCCGCTTGTGGAGAATGTCTTCAAACATGGACAGAATACTGACGGGAAAACAATCCGCATACGCATAACGACAGCTCTGGACCATGGTACGCTGAGGCTCGAGTGTTCCAACGATGGCAGGGGCCTCGCTGAATCCGAACTCAGAGAGCTGCAGGAGATGATCATCAAAGCAAGGGAGAGCGAAGAAGAATCGAGGCATATCGGGCTGATAAATCTCTCGAGACGGCTTTTTATCGTATACGGGGACAGGAGCAGCGTAGAGATAAATTCCGGTCTGGAGACCGGATTCACGGTGAGGATAGAAATCAGGGAGGCTGCGGAATGAAGATGCTGATTGCCGATGATGAGGAAGCCATAAGGCTTTCCATCAAGTACCTAGCCGATGCTGCGAAACTCGGGATAAAGGAAGTATATGAGGCCGCGGACGGCAGTGAGGCGCTGGGGATAATAAGGTCCCAGCACATTGATATAGTCCTGACTGACATCTCAATGCCGGGAACTGACGGGATAGACCTGATGCGCGTCCTCAGAAAGGATTTCCCGGATATCAGGATAATCGTCATAAGCGGATACCAGAATTTTGACTATGCAAGGGAATCATACAGGAATGGTGCCATGGACTATCTCCTGAAGCCGATAGATCCAGAACAGCTGAATTCCCTTTTAGCGAAAGCTGTTTCCCAGCTGGATCCGGAAAAAGAGGAACTCAGGGGATATGAGGATGAGAATTTCCTTCTCCTGAAAGATTACATAGAAGAACACCATCAGGAAAACATAACCCTCCTCGGTCTGGCGGAAAGATTCGGCTTCAATCCCTCCTATCTTTCCCGGCGGTTCAAGCAGAAGTTCGGCATCGGGATCATAGACTGCCTTGCAGAAGCGAGGATAAGGCATGCGGCAAGCCTCCTCAGCAATACGGACCTTAGGATCTGCGACATAGCGAAACATGTAGGATACGATGATGAAAAGTATTTCAGCAGGGTATTCACAAGAGAAATGCACATGAATCCTAAGGAATACAGAAAAGTAAAGACAAAGGCCTGAATTCCAGCTGCGAAAATACGGGCAGAACCGCTTTCTCATCTCAACATACAGCGCATTTGAGAGTAGAATGCCGGTTATTATGAAAGAACAGAAAGCATTGCTCTTGTTGCTCCTGACATCACTCATATGGGGATTTGCATTTGTGGCCCAGTCCGTATCCTCGGAGAGCGTGGGACCATTCACATTCAACGGCATAAGGATGCTCATCGGAGCTTTAGTTCTCGTGCCTTTCACCATCCCGGTCATGAGAAAGCACCGCGGAGACGGAACATACTGGAAGAAAGCGGTGAAGGGCGGAATCCTCTGCGGGCTCTGTCTCGGAACAGCAGCTGTCACCCAGCAGCTCGGCGTTGCGCTTTCGGGAGCCGGAAAGGGAGGATTCATCACCAGCCTCTACATCGTGATCGTGCCGTTCCTGTCACTTCTGACAGGCCAGAAGATCAGGAAGGCGATCTGGCTCAGCGCCGTGATGGCAGTGGCAGGAATGTACCTGCTCTCAATCGGAGAAGGCTTCTCGATATCGAAGGGGGACATCTATCTCATTCTCTGCTCCCTCCTCTTCGCCCTGCATATCATGGTCATCGACATTACAGGAAAGGACATAGACGGCATCGTGCTCTCATTCTTTCAGTTCCTCACAGCGGGAATACTCTGCTCGGTCGGAATGATCTTCGAGAAGCCGGATGCCGGTGCGATACTCGAGGCCTGGCTTCCGATCCTCTATGCAGGTGCGTTCTCCTGCGGAATCGCATACACGCTTCAGGTTGTCGGACAGAAATATGTGCGCCCCAGCCGTGCCGTGTTCACCCTCTCCCTTGAAAGCGTCTGGGCTGCAATCGGCGGAGCGCTCATACTCTCAGAGCGGCTCTCTGTGAAGGAGCTCATCGGCTGCGCACTCGTATTCGCAGCGGTTCTCATCGCAGAAATAGAGCCTCAGAAAAGCTCAACATAAGTCTTGCCCATTCCCCCGTCCTCGGGGCGGGCAAAACGGTAGTCCTTCACTTCCCTTCTCTTCTTCAGGTATTCATGGATGCCGCGCGAGAGGATCCCGTCTCCGTATCCGTGGATTATCGAGAAGGATGGAAGGGATGAGAGGATCGCAGCCTCCAGCTGGTCCTCAACCCTCCTCGTGGCCTCCTCGAGCGTAAGTCCCCTGACATCGATCGTATAGTCTGCCTTCTTCGCAGATACTCCATACTCAACGCTGGCTTTCCTCTCATCCCTGGGGGCGAGGCGGATCATGCTTCTCCTGACATCCATTCTCAGCCCGTTCTCGAGAGAGACAGTGACGGAGCTGCCCTTGACGGCAAGGACCTTCCCCCTTGTTGCCGCGCTTCCGCAGAGAACTTCATCACCAGGATTAAGGACTGCATCATCAGCGATGCTCTCCTCCTCTTCCCTGACAAGGCTCTCCTCCCTCTTCTTCTCATCCTCAACGGATTTGATATAACTCTTGACCCTCTTCGTCTTCTCAGGAGTGAGATTGCCTGTCCTGACATCCATGACGAGGCGCTCAAGCTCCCTGCGCGTCTGGCGGAGGTACTGGTTTATCTCCCGAACCCCTTCCTTCCTCAGCTCGTTCTCCTTTCTCTCGAGTTCTTTCTCCCTCTTCTCATACTCCGCGGCAGCACGCTCCTCCTTCTTCTTGAGGATGCCTATTTCGGTGATCTTCCGGTCCAGTGCCCTTTCCTTGGAAATAAGCGCCTTGATGATCCTGCCTGCGGTGGCATCCCCTCCCCTGAGTTCCAGTGCCGCGGCATCGGTGATCTCCCTGGGGATCCTCATTCTGACAGCTGTGGCTATGGCATGGCTGTCTCCCGGTATTCCCTCAAGCACCCTGTATGTCGGCATGCCGGACTTCTCATCGAATTCCATCGAGGCATTCATCATGCCGTCTTCTGAGTAGGCAAAGCTCTTCACCTGCGAGTAATGGGATGTTATGCAGGTCAGGGCAGCATGCCTGGAAAAATAGCTGAGCATCGAGCGCGATAATGCGGCACCTTCCTCCGGATCGGTCCCCGACCCCAGCTCGTCTAGGATCACGAGAGAATCATCGTCGATGCTGCGGCAGATTGAGGCGATGTTCTTCATATGCGAGGAGAACGTGGAGGCAGAGTCCAGGATAGACTGCCCGTCCCCGATATCTGTGAAGACTGATGAATAGAGGGGCATCACCGAATGATCATCGGCGGGAATGTAGCCTGATATCTGATTCAGCAGCGAAAGCAGCGCGATCGTCTTCATCGTCACCGTCTTTCCTCCTGCATTCGCGCCTGAAAGCACAAGCGCCTTCACATCGCTAGGGAGCTTTATGGTGATCGGCACAGCACTCTCACCGAGGAGCGGATGGCGTGCCGCAATCAGCGAAAGCGTCTTGCCTTCACGCGGATGAGCAGCCTTCACGCGCCTTGCCCAGAGCGCGAACGAATAATGGAAATCAAAATCCACCACAACCTCGAGCATATCGCGGAGCACCGGCACTAGATGGCGGACCTTGTCCGAGAGATCATGGAGTATCCTGGCCTTCTCGGCCCTGATGCGCTCCTCGGCTATCACAGCCTCATTGTTCAGGGCCATCAGCTCCTGAGGTTCTGCAAAAAGCGTGTTCCCGGAGGCCGAGGCTCCGGAGATGTAGCAGCCGCTGTCCCTCTTCTGGTCACTCCTGATCGGAATCACGACACGCTCATTGCGGAACATCGCCTCACTCTGCTGGACGAGAGCACGGTGATCAGCAATATATCTGGAGGAGAAACGTACACGCTCAGCCCTAATCTCATCGCGCTTTCTTATGAGCGGCAGCAGCCGTGGATGGTCCTCATGGACATTACCTTCCATATCGAGGGAGGAGAGGATCTCCTCCGAAAGCTGCCTGTCCTCATCATGGATCTCATCTTCCTTCTCAAGGAATACAAGCATGCCGATATAGGAATAAAGGAACTCGCCTGCTCTGTAGACACTCTCGCCGGGAAGATCCGCATGGGTCTTCTCCACATAACTGAAAATATCTGATACAGGAGGAAACGGATCCGGCGCTTCCCCTGACAGGAGATTCATGTATTTCTCTATCCTGGCAGCCCTTTCCTCGATCACTGCCCTGTCGGAAGTGACAAGTGATGGCGTGATCCTCTCCCGGCCTTCAGGAGAAAGCGCGCTGCGGCGGATCATGTCCAGAACCTTGTCCAGTTCCGTATCCTTTACTGTTCTCTCTGCAATCATTTCTTTCTGTTCCTGAGATAAGCAGGCTTACGCTCTTCCAGCGCCTGCAGGATGCGCAGATAGCTCTCATAGCGCTCTTCAGACACAGCGCCTGAATCCAGCAGTTCAGGCACAGAGCATCCATCCTCTCCCCTGTGAAGACAGCCGGAATACGCGCAGACAGCTGAGCTGAGTTCCGGGAAAGCCTCCTTCACCAGCGCCGCATCCTCGAAAGGCACCTCGATCTCCCTGACACCGGGTGTGTCGATCACGGCAATGCCGTCCTTCTCTATATAGAGGGAATGGTTCGTCGTATGCCGGCCTCTGTTGTATTTCTCCGATACTTCCCCTGTCCGCTGCCCGGCATCGAGGAGTGTGTTGATCAGAGTCGATTTCCCGACTCCGCTCTGCCCGACAAATGCCGTAATACCTGTCCTCAGCCTTTCACGGAGCTCTTCAAGCCCCTCCCCTGTAACAGATGAGACAGGAATGACAGGAAAGCCGAGACGGCTGTAAAGCTCAAGAGACTCATCCACCCCCTGATCAGCCTTATTGGCAATGATGATCACCTCAGCACCGCGGGAACAGGCAATGGCCCTGTCCAGGAATCGCGGCCTGAACGGAGGTGATGACGATGAGACTACGATGGCCGTCCTGTCCTGATTGGAGGCGATGGTCTGATTCATCTCCTTCTTCACATTCCACCGGCAGAACGCACTTTTCCTCTCCTCGACTGAGACGATGAGGGCTTCCGATGCCGAATAAGGCTCACCGACAGCTATGTCGCCGACAGCGACAGGATTGTACTCCGCCTCTTCCTTCTTCATCACCTTGCCCTTTATCCTCGCGGTATAGGTGACGCCGTCATCCAGGGAGTACGCCGTATATATATTGTTGATAGCCCTGCGAATCTGGAAGCGCATCAGTGACCCGCCGCCGGATGGACGCAGCATTCTGTAACGTTCATCATCCTTATGATTATCCTCCAATAACCCCCTGATAGCCAACCCACCGGAAGAATCAGGAGAATACAATGAAAAACATAAGTTTCTATATAAAATATATGCCTTAATAATATCTTTAATCACATGGTTGACTATCAATCAGGTATGCTTGTAATACTGATATACACTTGAAAATAATTCGATACACAATGAAATATTCATATCATACCGCTGTAGCTGTATCATAAATAACTTAAGAAGTATGGAAACGAATGCAAACAATGCGGGTTCCTATCATTAATACTGCTGTGATAAGCAGAAAGCAAAGCGAAAGAACATATTATCATATCATTTCAGGCTTTTTCCGCATCATTGACAATACAGCTTCTCTATCGGAACATTCAGATATGTTCTCACTCAAGCGCTGCCAGTATCCAGAGTGCACAGCCTACGCCTTCGACGGCGGAGAATTCTGCTA
>CASEZU010000088.1 GCA_949292445.1 uncultured Spirochaetales bacterium
TCTCACCTGCCCTTACTTCTTCTTGTTGGCAACGGTCTTCTTCTTGCCCTTCCTGGTCCTGGCATTGGTCTTTGTCCTCTGTCCCCTTACCGGAAGTCCCTTCCTGTGCCTGAGTCCCCTGTAGCAGCCGATGTCCATCAGTCTCTTGATGTTGAGGGCAACCTCAGTGCGGAGATGTCCTTCGATCTTGTACTCCTCTTCGATGACCTTCCTCAGAAGAGCAAGGTCATCATTGGAGAGGGAGTTGATCCTGACATCCGGGTCAATGTTCGTCTTCTGACAAATCTGCACAGCGGAAACCCTACCGATTCCGTAGATATATGTCAGTGCGATCTTAACTGCCTTATTGGGCAGGTCAACACCTGCTATACGCGCCATTCACGGCCTCCTATTATTTCTGTCTCTGCTTGTGCTTCGGGTTCTCGCAGATGATGCGTACAACTCCGGCACGTCTTATAACTTTGCACTTGTCGCAAATTGGTTTTACACTAGCTCTGACTTTCATTTCTAGAACTCCTATCAGAATTTCTTAAGCCTGCGCTTCCTTGCATCCACGAAGCCGTCATGGTGATGCATCTTCATCAGTCCATCGAGCTGCCTCATTGTCTCAAGGTCTACGCCTACGAGAATGATCAGCGATGTTCCGCCGAACAGCATAGCAACATTCGAGGGGAATGAGAAGAACATCTGGATCAGAGTCGGGATCAGTGCGATGAAAGCGAGGAAAATAGCTCCGGGAAGGACTATGCGGTTGAGCACCTTCGTGAGATATTCCTCGAGCTTCTCGTTTCTTACACCCGGAATCGATCCGCCGTTATCCCTTATATTCTTGGCCATCTCGATCGGATTGAGCGTAACCTGCGTATAGAAGAACGCGAACGCTATGATCAGGAGGGTATAGATGATGAGATACGGTGCACCCTGCGGATTGAGGAAGTCAGCGACTGCCCTGAGCCACCCGATGTTCGAGTTGTAACCGAGCTGAAGCGGGAACGAGAGCAGCGTGGAGGCAAAGATGACGGGGATGACTCCTGACGGGTTGATCTTGAAGGGGATGAACGAGCTCTGGGAGCCATACATCTTCCTTCCGACAACACGGCGGGAATACTGTACCGGAATCTTCCTCTGGCCTTTCTCCTCATAGACAACAAGCGCGACTACGAAGAAGAACATGATGACGACGACGATGATTGACACCGGATTGAGAAGTCCATGTGCGACGCTGGTCACCATTGTATAGGATGCCGACGGAATACGGGCCACGATACCTGCGAAAATCATCAGCGAGATACCATTGCCGACTCCGCGCTCTGTGATCTTCTCGCCAAGCCATACCATGAGCATGGAGCCCGCTGTTACGGTGATGATCGAGACGATCGTGAATGCTACCGGCCCGATAGCAAGCGCTCCGGGAATGCTGCGCGCATACATTGATGCGGCAAGCGACTGGATAGCAGCTACGACGATTGTGCCATAGCGTGTGTACTGCTGGACCTTCTTAGAGCCCTGCGGATCCTGCGCCAGTTTCTTCAGCGAGGGGATGACGAGCATCAGCAGCTGCATGATGATCTGAGTGCTGATATACGGCATTACCCCAAGCATGAAGATAGAGAAGTTTGCGAAGGCACCGCCGGAAAAGAAGTTCAGGTACTCGGTGAAGGAATTTGAGTTGGACTCAAAATAGCTGAGGACAGCTCCCGGGTTGACACCGGGGATAGGAAGAGCCGCTCCGATTCTCGTCACCGCGAGGATGGCGAGAGTGAAGAGGACCTTCTTCCTTATATCCTTCATTCTGAACATTTCTACCAGAGTGTTTGCCATTGTGTCCCTTCTCTTTTACCTGATCTCTCCACCTGCCGCCTTGATCTTCTCGGAGGCAGAACCGGAAATCTTCACCCCTTCTACGACGAGCTTCTTTGTGATCTCGCCGTCAGCAAGGATCTTAGCAGCCATCTTTCCCTTGATGAGGCCCTTCTGGCGGAGTGTCTCGTCGGAGACAGTCTCACCGTCGGAGTATACCCTGTCGAGCGTGGAAAGCGAGATCGCCTGCCTCTCCTCCTTGAACGGATAATTGGAGAAACCGCGCCTTGCTATACGCCTGTAAAGGGGCATCTGGCCGCCTTCGAATCCGAGGCGGACACCGCCGCCGGAGCGGCTGTTCTGTCCGTCATGGCCGCGTCCGCAGGAGCGTCCGATTCCGGAGCCGTTGCCGCGGCCTACTATGGTCTTGCGGGTTGTTGCGCCCGCCGGCTTTACGATCTGTGCCATTACAGAACCTCCTCAACCTTCACCAGGTGTGAGACTGTGCGGACCATGCCGAGGTTGACAGGGTTCGCTTCGCGAATGACGGAGCTGGAGA
This sequence comes from uncultured Spirochaetales bacterium, assembly GCA_949292445.1. The sequence goes on from CASEZU010000088.1 coordinate 2,360, forward strand.
TCTTTCCAAGCCCTAGAGCCTTGATGGTCTTCCTCTGGACGGGGAGAGTACCAGCAAGACCCTTAACGAGTGTTATCTTGATCTGCTTTGCCATGATTAACTCCACATTTCCTTCAGAGTCTTGCCCCTGCCCTTTGCAACCTCAGCAGCGTCATACATATGCTCGAGAGCATCGAACGCAGCCTTGACTGTGTTGATTCCATTCCTGGAACCGAGGGACTTGGAAAGGACATCCCTGATACCTGCCGCATCGCAGACGAGACGTACAGCACCACCTGCCTTGACACCTGTTCCGGGAACAGCCGGCCTGAGGAGCACGGAAGCGCTCTTGTAATTGCCGACGATGTCGTGGGGGATTGTGGTTCCCCTGAGAGGAACGGTGATGAGATGAGCCTCAGCCTTATCTGTTGCCTTCCTGATCGCATCGGAAACATCGTTGGCCTTTCCGAAGCCATAGCCTACCCTGCCGTCACCATAGCCTACTACGACAAGCGCTGAGAAAGAGAATCTCTTTCCACCCTTGACGACCTTGGCAACACGGTTGAGCTTGACGAGCTTCTCGATGCATCCGTCCTTGACTTCTCTGTCTTTTCCCTTTTCCATACCGCTCTCCTAGAACTTGATGCCGGCTTTTCTTGCGCCGTCGGCGATGCTCTTCACGATTCCGTGATAGATGTAGCCATTGCGGTCAAACACCACGGAGTCGATGTTCTTCTCAAGAAGCCTCTTTCCAGCGATCTCGCCGAGCTTCTCAGCATCGGCTGTCGTGTTCTTCAGGTTCCTGAGGTCGGCTTCAACGGTAGAGGCAGAGACCAGTGTATGTCCCACTGTATCATCGATAATCTGGACATACATGTGGTAGTTGCTCCTGAAAACAGTCATTCTCGGTCTTGAGGCTGTGCCGGAGATTCTCTTCCTGAT
>CASEZU010000089.1 GCA_949292445.1 uncultured Spirochaetales bacterium
GGCCTTATCGGGCGCTTCCTGCTGATATCGATGACGACCCAGTGGCTTATGGTATTGAAGAATACCGTGCCATCATCAGCTTTTCCTGTCACAAGACGGGGTGCAAAGAGCTTGAACGGCTGCTCCGCCCATGTCTCGATATTCACATTATCCATCCAGGCGGGAAGCTTCTCGACTGTCATCTTTGCTCTCACTATGACCCATGTCTTGTTCTCTGTCGCGACAAACTCAGGAATGCCGCAGTGCAGCAGCGTTGAATGCTTGGCAGCTGCTTCCTGGAGTGCAGAGAAAAAGAACGGGACTTTCGCTGTGAAGAACCTGTCCGTGTCGGCGCTCCTTACTTCCATCGTATCGTATCCGATTCCGTTGTCATCGATTCTGAACATCTTTTGCTTCCTTTCTATAGAAAAGCAGAATGGATCTGCCGTATTTCCTTTCGTCTGTCAGGCTGAATGATCCTTCCGTCTCAGGCCAGAGCTTCCTTTCCTCCGTAGGTATATGGATGATGAAAAGACCGCTGTCCTTGACAGCATTGCCCTTATCTGCAGCCTGCAGTATCGAGAGCTTGTTCTCCATTGGGAACGGAGGATCCGCATAGACTATCGAATAGCGCCACATCCCAGATGACAGGAAACGCAGTGCATCCATCATGAATAGCCTGTGGTTTTCCTCGACGAAAGAGAGATTCTTCTCTATCGTGGCTTTCTTTCCTCTGTCCATCTCAACCAGATGCACCGGATCGGCACCTCTCGAGGCAGCTTCTATGGCAACGCAGCCAGAACCTGAATAGAGATCCAGGAATGAAAGCCCTGAAAGATCCCCGAGAATTGAGAACAGGGACTCCCGCATCCTGTCCATGGCAGGCCTGATGACCCCAGGAGGGCACTGCACCTGTCTTCTGACATACTTTCCGCCTGTGATACGCATATGCTTGAGAGTACTATCTTTGAAGGCATGGGTAAACCCATATGGCCGCATGGCTTTTTGATACGGCAGCTGCCTTCTTCCAAGGTGAAAATGTGTGCCTCTCGCAAAAGGATCATGCTACAGGTGGAAAAAGGCTGGTCAATATCGGAAAATTCTTTGAAAATTCATAGTGTGACTCGGAATTTTTTAATATAATTCCGATTGAGGATGAGGCTATGGAGTACATCAGAAGAGCACTTGATATTGAGGATTTGCTGGAAGAAAGCTCGCTTTTCCTTTTCGGCCCAAGGATGACGGGAAAGACATCGTATATTGAGAACGAGCTTCAGAAGAAGGCGATTGTGTCGATTACATTTCTTGATGGGGATACTCTCGAGGCATTCCGGCTCAATCCTGTTCTGCTTAGATCGATGCTGGGTGGCAGGACAGAAGGCTTTGTAATTGTGGATGAGGTGCAGCTTTTCCCTCCGGTTCTTCTGGATATCCAGCACATCATGACGCATAGCAATATTCAGTTTCTGCTTACAGGTTCCAGCGCAAGGAGGCTCAAGAAGAGCGGAAGCAATCTTCTGGGCGGAAGAGCAGGAATCGTATCCATGCATCCTTTTGTATGGAAGGAGATCAGGGACAGGAATCCTGATCTTGACTCCATCTTCGCAACAGGAATGCTTCCTAAAGCTTTTATGGCGAAGTCGTACCAGACCCAGCTGAGAAACTATGTCAGGGGCTATCTCGATAATGAGATCGCAGCAGAAGGAGAAAGACGCGATCTTGCGGTTTTCAGCAGTTTTCTCTCCTTTGCCGCTTCTGAGAATACGGAACTGTTGAATTTCTCTAACGTATCCAGAGACATAGGCATGTCTGCAGATACCATCAAGGAGTGGTATCAGATACTTGTCGATACATTCATCGGTTATTATCTCAGGCCATACAGGAAAGGTTCAAAAAGGATTCCTGTGAACACCTCGAAGTTCTATTTCTTTGATGTGGGGGTCGCAAGAGCTGCAGCCAGGATGCCTGTCCCGTCTGAGACCATGACAGAGTACGGCAAGATGTTCGAGAATTACATCTTCATGGAAATCAAGGCCTGCATTGACTACAGCATGACGGATGATGAGCTCTATTTCTGGCGTACCCGTGAAGGCTATGAGGTCGATTTCGTAATTGAGAACAAGGTGGCAATCGAAGTGAAGACCTCGAAGAATATCACCGGGAAGGAGCTGAAGGGTCTAAGGGAATTCATGAAGGAGAATGCCGTGAAGGACTATATAATCGTATGCCGTGAGCTTTTTGAACGCAAAACAGATGATGGCATCAGGATAATGCCATGGAAGCTGTTCCTCGATAGCCTCTGGAACGGAAGCATCATCTGAGCAGGGTATTTGCCCTGCTCAGCATATTGTGATGTTTCGCTCCTCTGGCCAGAGCCCGAGCTGGGGAGCGATCTTAGTCATTCCGTCTATTGCAAGCTGGATGATATCAGCAGTATCCATGCCGAGCATCTCCGCGCCCTGCGAGATGACATCCCTGTTGACACCTGCCGCGAATGAC
>CASEZU010000090.1 GCA_949292445.1 uncultured Spirochaetales bacterium
CTACGAACCGGCTTCTTCTTTCCTTTCTGCCTATGTTCGTTTGAATTGACAGAAGCCTACAGCTTCTTTTCTCTCTCTTTCCCTTCGCTCATGATCCAAAAAGCTCCCGGAGTTCCGGGTTGCCTGTCCAATCTAGCACTCTTCGTACTGCCTGTCAAGCTCTTTCCAGTTCTCCGTTTTCTTTTCTGCGCTCTCGCGAGCACCGAGGCTGTATTCTGCACATTTCCCCTCTCCGTGTAAACCCTTTTTCTCGCTTTTTTATGAAAAATTTTGCAGAAAACAGGCAGCACAGACCTGTTTCTGTATGTTATTGCTTATACTGCAAGGAAAAACAGAATTGAAGAATTTTGTGAGAAATTTTACGGCCGGATATGAGACACATGATAAAAGATTTTTATAAGTGAATCCGTGGTTATTCTCATGCGGAAACAAGCGAGGCTGGGGCTCGTCCGTACAGACAGACGGCCCAGCTCTGTGACACCTCTTCGGAGGAGGAAAATGCGAGGGATTTTCCAGAGGAGCTTAAAGGCATTATAGCCCAATATCAGAGGAAAGTGAACAATTATCGTCTCAAATCGAAAACCCTCCGATTACAGACAGCAAAGGCCGGACTCCCGCCCGGCCCTGCATGGTGAAGGATTATCAGAATCTGTATCTGAGGACGTTCCAGGACGCCTTGCTGAGCATGACGCTGCCGGCAGGAAGTTCCTTCGATGAGGGAACGACATTCCCGCTCTCAGCTGTGTTGGTCTCCTTGAGGCCGAATCCTGACATCTGTATATGTTCTACAGGAGTCACAGCGGAAGAGAAGTCGAGAGTGACCTCGATGTCATCCTCAAGGCTGCGGTTGAGGATGAAAACCGTCAGCTCCCTCTTCTCATCACAGCGTACAGCCACGCTGTCAAGAAGCGGGACATTACTGTACTTCCTTGAATCATACGTCTCACACTCAACATCCACGCTGACAGCAGTTCCCCGGCCATACATTGATGCATGCATGAACGGATAGTAAATCGTCTGCACCCATGCCTTCTCATCGTTGGTCATTATCGGAGCGATTACATTCACGAGCTGTGCGAGGCAGGCGATCTTGACCCTGTCGGAGTTCTTGAGAAGCGTGATCAGGAGGCCTCCTACCAGAAGCGCATCCTCGAAGTTGTACACATCCTCAAGCCTGTGGGGTGCCCTGCCCCAGTGCTCAAGCGCATCATCATGAGCCTTTGAATGATACCAGACATTCCATTCATCGAAGGAGATGTTGATGGTCTTATCTGTCTTCTTCTCCGCCTTGACCATATCACAGATGGCGGCGACAGCCTTGATGAACCTGTCCATGCCGATGTTCTCAGCAAGATATGACGGCGTGTCATCTTTCTCATTGCCGTAGTACTCATGCATCGATATGTAATCGATATGCTCGTACGCTTCCCTCAGGACCGTATGCTCCCACTCCCCGAATGTCGGCATCTTGAAGTTTGAGCTGCCGCAGGCGACAAGCTCCACAGACGGATCGATCCATTTCATGAGCTTCGCGGTCTCAGTTGCTGTGCGGGCATATTCATATGCAGTCTTGTGCCCCATCTGCCAGGGACCGTCCATCTCATTTCCGAGGCACCAGGTGCGGATGCCGTACGGCTTCTCCTTTCCGTGTGACTTCCTCAGTTCGCTCCAGTATGTGCCGCCGGGATAATTCGCATACTCGAGAAGGGCTCTCGCCTCATCCGGGCCCCTCGTTCCGAGATTGACTGCCATCATCATCTCCGACCCCACACTCTCAAGCCACTTGTCAAACTCCTGCATGCCGAACTCATTCGTCTCAGTCGTGAACCATGCAAGGTCCAGTCTTACAGGTCTCTTCTCCTTGGGACCGACCCCATCCTCCCAGTTATAGCCGGAGACAAAATTGCCGCCGGGATAGCGGACAATAGGCACACCCAGCTTTTTCACGAGCTCCATCACATCCCTGCGGAATCCATTCTCATCTGAGTTCGGGTTCCCGGGCTGGTAAATGCCCTCGTACACAGCACGGCCGAGGTGCTCTATGAATGATCCGTAGATCCTGTTGTCTATCTCTGATATCTCGTTTCTGAAACTGACCGAAACAGCAGCTTTCTTCATTTATCTCCTCCAATCCGGGATTTCATCGCTGATGAAAAAGGATACACGGAATCTGACAATAATCCCGCGCAAAGAGTCAATATATCTCTCCGGCAGAAGGAGCTTTTTCATACTGGCATGGGAATATTCATGAATTTGCTCAGAACATGACACAAAGGCAGTTGACAAACTTCCAAGGCAAAGTAATATGCACGTTGCTATGGAATGCGACATGACAAAGGGGTCTCCCCTTCGCCTGCTTCTGACTTTCACAATTCCGCTATTCTTCGGAAATGTGTTTCAGCAGCTTTACAGTATGGTGGATACGATCGTCGTGGGACGTTTCGTCGGCGTGGATGCTCTTGCAGCGGTAGGCTCGACATCGGGATTCAGCTTCCATGGTGGTAGGCTTTGCCCAGGGGCTCACCGCAGGATTCGCAGTCATTGTAAGCCAGAGCTTCGGTGCCCGGGACATGACCAGAATGAGGAAGGCCTACGCTATGGGAATACTCTGCTCGGCGCTCTGGTCCATCATCATCGCCCTGCTGTTCACAGTCCTATCACTACCCCTGCTGAGGCTGATAGACACACCGGAGAACATCATCGGAGATGCCAACGCATACATAAGCATCATATACGCGGGCATCGGCACAGCCATCTTCTACAACCTCTTCTCATCAATACTGAGAGCTGTCGGGGACGGGAAAAGCCCTGTGTACTTCCTCCTGCTGTCATCGGTGCTGAACATCGTGCTGGATCTCTTTTTCGTGATAGTCATACCGCTCGGCTGCGCAGGAGTCGCGATTGCCACGATTATCGCCCAGGCGATCAGCGCGCTGGCTTCCCTTCTCTACATAAGGAAGCGCTTCCCGATGTTCCGCTTTGAGAAGGGGGACTGGAAGCTGGACATTCCGCTATGCATCAGGCTTACCAAAATCGGCATTCCAGGAGCCCTGCAGTTCTCAGTCTGCGCACTCGGCGTAATCATTGTCCAGGCTGCGATCAACGGGTTCGGATCCGACACAGTCGCGGCCTATTCAGTCGGCTGCAAGATCGAGAGCCTCGTGACACAGTTCTTCCCTGCCCTCGGAATGGGCATCTCCACATTCGCAAGCCAGAATCTGGGAGCCGGGGACACGGTGAGGATCAGGAAGGGGTTCCGCACATCATTTGCCATAATGATCGGAGGAGCTGCGGTGACATTCCTCATCGCTTATCTCTTTGCAGACAAGTTCAGCCTGATCTTCATGGACAGCAGCACGACATCGCCCGAGATAATCTCCATGTCAGTGCAGTATGTGAGAACAGTCATATGGTTCTTCATACCGCTGGGAATGATCTTCATCTTCCGTACGGGAAGCCAGGGGCTCGGGTCCGGAACAATACCGCTTATAAGCTCCATCGCAGAGCTTGTGATGAGGGCGGCTGCTGCATTCACGCTGCCGCTTGCATTCGGATATGCAGGCATCTGCTTCGCATCCCCTGTCGCATGGTGCGGAGCCGGATTTCTGATCCCGTTCTGCTATCTTTACAAGATGAGGAAGATCGAGAAGGAGCTTGCTCTGCCCATCCATTAATATGTTTTTCTGAGCATCCTTCTTGGTTTTTCTGATACCCCTCCTGAGATCGGGGCCTTACGATTTCTATCAGGAGGAAGAAAATGACGAACGACGAGATTTATGATTTCATCGGTGAGCTTGCGATTGCCCTCTACTCAAAGAAGGTGCAGATATCCCTCGGGGCACTGAGGGCGATCATGCTGGACAAGGGCAAGGACTATGTGAACAACAGGGGCATGGCCTCCGCGGTATCCGCCGCTTACCGCAGGTGGAAGACAAAGGATCCGATCATCTACTATGCAATCGCCTACACCTATACGGACAAGGAAGGCAACCTGGCATGGGATGAGCAGAAACCGGAGAAAAAGAAGGCAAAGCCATCGGATGAGAAGCCGAGAAGCCCGGAAGAAGCAGAGGCCGAATCAGAGCCGGAAACTCCTGACGCCCAGCCGGAGCTTGATCTTGAAGTGGAGACGGCTCAGGAAGAGGAGATGACCAAGGCCCAGCAGCCGGAAGAGGCTGCCGCAGAGGAGGAGAAGGACGAAGAAACCCCTCCGGAGGCAGAAACAGCACCGGAACCGGCGGAAGAGAGTGCTCCAGAAGATAAGGAGAAAAAGGCTGCTCCGAAGAAGACCGGTGCGAAGAAAGCATCAGTCCCTAAGAAAACAGGAACCGGCAAAACTGCAGCGAAGAAGAAATGAGCATGACGGGACCTCCGGGTCCCGTTTTTGCGGCATGAAAAAAGCTCTCCGCAGAGAGCTATGATCATCTCCCGCGGGGATCGAACCCGCGTTGTCGGGATGAAAACCCGATGTCCTAACCACTAGACGAGGGAGACATGACGGAGTGAGCCGCACAGGATTCGGACCTGTGACCCACGCCTTAAAAGGGCGTTGCTCTACCAGCTGAGCTAGCGGCCCATCGCTGCAACAACAGCACGCTGAATTTACCAGTTTAGTGTAATGTTTGCAATACCCTTTCTGCAAATTGGCTGCAGACGCGGATTGCAGGGGCTTCACCCCCTGCAGCCGCACGCAGTCATTTCATATCAGCCATCCGTTCAAGCACGGACAGGGCCTCCTCGATCTTCGGGCCAGGATCTGATGACCTGAGGGATTCGCTGACGCAGCTCCTGATATGAGCCTGCAGGACCTCCTGAGTCGCTTTCCTGAGAATAGAGGAAGCAGCCATCAGCTGTGTTGCGATATCGATGCAGTACCTGTCCTCCTCGATCATCTTCAGAATCCCGTCAAGCTGCCCTTTCGCTATCTTCACCTTCCGTGCCACACTGGCGCTGTCAGCCTTCAATTCCTGTCACCTCATAACCGGCCTCAGCAACCGCAGCCCTGATAACTTCGTCGGATGTTCCTGCCTCGCAGTCGACCTTTGCCAGCTTATCCTCAAGCGATACATCGGCACTTTTCACGCCAGCGACCTTCACCAGTGCATCATGCACATGCTTCACGCAGTGCTGGCACATCATTCCCTCAACTTTAACTATCTTCACGATTCTCTCTCCTTCTGACGGAATCCCGTCATTTTCCATATCAAGCGTGATGTTTCCTGTCCTGCAGCTCTTCCTCTCCTCCGCGGCCGCCGCCTGGGCATGCACCGCAGTGCGCGGTCGGAAGAATCTCAGGCGCAGCGCATTGGTCACCACGAAAACTGAGCTGAAGCTCATTGCGAATGCCCCGACCATCGGACTCAGCTTCATGCCGAACGCAGGATAGAGGACTCCTGCAGCGACGGGAATGCAGATCGCATTATAAAAGAGTGCCCAGAAAAGGTTTTCCTTTATGTTCCTCATCGTGGCCTTGCCGAGCTCGATAGCACGCGGCACGTCCTCGAGATCGCTTCTCATGAGGACAATGTCGGCACTCTCGATCGCAATATCCGTTCCGGCCCCGATTGCAATCCCAGCATCTGAACGGGCAAGGGCAGGCGCATCGTTGATCCCGTCACCCACCATGGCGACCCTGAAGCCCTCATCCTGCAGCTTCCTAACTTCGCTGTCCTTTCCTGCCGGAAGCACCTCGGCGACGAATGCGTCTGTACCCGCTTCCTTCTGGATTGCTGCAGCAGTACGCTTGTTATCGCCGGTAAGCATGATGGTCCTTATTCCCATCCCACGGAGTGCGCTGATCGCAGAGCGGGATGTCGGCTTTATCGTATCGGCAACCGCTATGATGCCGGCAATACGGCCATCCACTGTGAAGAAAAGTGGAGTCTTCCCCTCATCGGAAAGCCTCTCCTCCTCCCTTACGAGCTCAGAGGGAACGGAGCTGAGGATTCTTCTGTTGCCGCCTTCGACAAAATGATCACCAACGTAAGCGGAAACACCGGAGCCTTCCTTGGAAGCGAAGGAAACAGCCTCAGCGAGCTCCAGGTTCCTTGCTGCCGCCTCACGGACGATCGCTTCCCCGAGAGGATGACCTGAGAGCTTCTCAAGCGATGCGGCAAGAGATAGAAGGGAATCAGGATCCTGCCCGTTCACCGTTATAATATCAGTGACTGACGGTTTCCCCTCTGTGATCGTACCGGTCTTGTCCAGTACCACGGCATTGATGGAATGCAGCGTCTCCAGAGCCTCTGCGCTCTTTATCAGTATGCCGGATGAGGCTCCGCGGCCTGTGCCGACCATTATGGCAGTCGGTGTCGCGAGGCCGAGAGCACATGGGCATGAGATCACGAGCACGGATATGGCGATGGAAAGCGCGAACTCGAAGCTCTCCCCCGCAGCGAGCCATGCGATGGCGGATATGACGGCGATAGCGATGACTATAGGGACAAAGACTCCGCTGACTTTATCGGCGAGCTTCGCAATCGGAGCCTTTGATGAAGTCGCCTCATCGACAAGCCTGATGATCTTCTGCAGCGCAGTATCCTCCCCTACCGAATCGACCCGCATCTTAAGATAGCCTGAACTGAGGACCGTAGCCCCGGTGACCTTGTCCCCGGCAGCCTTGTCCACAGGAACCGACTCACCGGTGATCGCTGCCTCATCCGCAGCGCCGGAACCGTCAATGACAGTGCCATCTGCGGGAAAGGAGGAACCAGCTTTCACAACTGCCGTATCGCCTTTTCTGAGCTCCTCGACAGGTATCTCAATTTCCTTCCCGTCCCTTATGACGACAGCAGTCTTGGGTGCAAGATTCATCAGTTTCTCAATCGCTTCCGAGGTCCGGCCCTTCGCCCGTGCCTCAAGCGTCTTTCCGAGCGTTATCAGCGTGAGTATCATGCCTGCCGATTCAAAATAGAGATCCATGGCAAAAGCGTGTGCGGCGGTGAGATCTCCATGCCCGAGCGCTGAAGCGATCTTGTACATCGCGTATATGCCGTAGACAAGCGCGGCTCCGGCCCCCATTGCAATGAGCGAGTCCATATTCGGCGAGAGATGCAGCAGGTTCCTGAACCCGGATATGAAGAACTTCCTGTTGATGAATGCGACAGGTACGACGAGGATGAAGAGAGTCAGGGCAAACACCATCGCGTTCTCAGCACCGAGGAGGACAGAGGGAAGAGGCCAGCCCATCATATGCCCCATCGAGATGTAAAAGAGAGGAACAGTGAAGACAAGAGAGGCGGCAAGGCGCTTCTTCATGCCGGCATACTCCTCCTTTGCGATATCCCTCCGCTGCGTTTTCTGCGGTGCACCAGCCTCTTCCTCCTTCCGCGGAATGGCACCGTAGCCTGCTTTCTCTACCGCTGAGACGATCCCCTCCTCCGACAGCATGCCATCATCGTAGACGACCTCCATGCTGTTCTTGAGAAGGTTCACATTAACTTCCTTTACGCCATCCAGTTTCGCCACGCTCTTCTCAACCCTGACCTGACAGGCTGCGCAGCTCATTCCGGTAACATCAAAACATTCCTTCATATGCTCTCCAACACCCCACCCCCGAGGGGTGTTCTGCCGTTAATATATCATACCGGGCACTCCATGGCAATAAAGAAAACCGGGGGCTTGCTGCACCCCCGGTTCAATGAATCATCTCCGCTCAGACCATTCCGTCCGTTATTACCGGAGCATGCAGCGGATCAAATGCCGTGAGATACATCAGCGTGTATACGGACTGCGAGAGCGTGATGCGTTCAGTGATGATGCCGATCTCATCCTGCAGCACCTGCAGCTCAGCCTGGAGGACATCGCTTTCGGAGGATGTTCCGACATCCAGCGCATTCCTCGCCTTCTCTGCCTTCATCTCATCAAGGCCGCGCTGCATCTCAGCATATTCGATCTTCTCGCGTGAAAGAACCGCAGATGAATATGATGATGAGACATTCTCCTCTATCGTGCGCACGGCCTTGTCGTAATCGAGGGAAGCGGAGATCATATCGCTGGATGAACGCTTCACGTCATTCATCTTCTTGCCGCCATCCCACAGCGTCGTGGAAAGAGCCAGCGTTATATTCACGCCCCATGTATCGCTGTCAAGCCAGTTCGAGTCGATCTTTCCGCCGTAGGACGCTGAGACCTGCAGCGCTATATCGGGCTTTCCGTACATGCTGCCCCTGGCGATCCTGTTCGTATACTCCTGTACGTTCTCCATGCCCTGAAGCATCTGCAGCGTAAGTCTCGAAGGATCGGTGGCCTTTGCTTTCAGCTCATCCGCACTGAAGGAAAGAACGGCATCGAAGGCAGAGGTATCCGGTTCGTAATCTATCTCATCCATTGTCAGATCGCTGATACCGGTGAGCGTGCGGAGCCCCTCAAGCACGGAAGAATACTGGCTGTCAATCTCCAGCCTTGAGAGCGCGACCTGCTGTTTCTGAATTCTGGCGTCAAGCACATCTTCCTCCAGGAGCATACCTGCCCCTTCCGCGCTCTCGGCGATGGAAATGAGCTTGTCAGCCTTCTCCTCGATGGAATCAAGAAGCGGATAGACTGATTCCATATAGTACAGGGCATCGAGACGTGAGAGAAGTTCAGCTGTCAGCTGCTTCTCCTTATCCGTGCGCTCCATCCCCCTGAGCCCCTCGACAGTCTCGAAGAGCTTTACGGCATTGGAGAGCTTCCCCCAGGTGTATACCGGCTGCGTGAGAGTAAGCTGTGCCTGAACGCGGTTATTGCCCATATCCATGGAGACATCGATCGGATCGGTCCATAGTGCGCCAACAATATCCGGAAGCCCCTTGATGTCATTCGGGCTCACTGTAACCGGCCCCATCGTCGGATTGGCCATATATGTGCCGGTGACGAGCAGCTCTATCGTCGGGGTATAGCCGCCTTTCGCATCCGCGGTGTCCAGCCGTGCTTTCTCTATCTCCTGGTCCGATTTCAGGAGATCGGCATTCCCAGTTTCCATGGCTGCAATGAGGGAATCGAGGGTATACTTCTCCCCCTCCTCAGCCATCAGGGGAACGGAGATCAGAAGAAGCAGCAGGAATGATGCAACTATCTTTCTCATATCACTCATCTATACCCTTCACGTCCTCCATCCTCACGAGGGGATTGTTCGTCGTGCTTCCGGAGTTGACCTTCCAGTCATTCCTGCCAGCATAGCAGGTACCATTCTCCTCCACCGCTGCGATGAGATAGACCCATGTGCTGTCATAGTCCTCCCCGAATCCGGGGCTCATCGTATTCCATCTGATCGTGAGCGTCGCAGCAGTGCCGCTTGTCTCCCCAAGACCAGGAATCACGCTGTCTCCGCCGGCTGAGGCATAAACAGCGACTCTCTTGTCGAGACAGCCGGAGGGATAGAGCGAGTAGAGGTAGTCGTCGAAATCGCCGGAAGAAGCGTCTTTCCCGTTCTCCACTATCTCGGCAAAGGCCGCATCGCGCTTTGCCTTGTCGGTGAATCCGAAGACATAGACATCGGAATCGAACGAGGTATCCGACGAGTCGGGGCCGGCAACCGCGACAGTCACGGTCGAGCTGAATACGAAATTGCATCCTGCAAGAAGCAGGAGCGCCGCAATCAGAGCGGCGGATACTGCGATAGTCTTCCTCATACTGCTGTTTCCTCCTTCATTCCCTTTGTCCAGCCGTATGCCTTCCTTATCTTGTGGCGCTCAAGAATGAAGTAGAACGTCGGCATAAGGAATAGCGTTATGAATGTACTGGTGGTCAGGCCACCCATTATCACCTGCCCCAGAGGCGCGTATATCTCGGAGCCTTCTCCCTGAGCAAACGCCATCGGGATGACACCCAGGATGGTTGTGAGGGAGCTCATGAGGATAGGACGGAGCCTCGTGGCGGTACCTTTCCTGATATTCTCGAAGAGCATCGACATCTCGCTCTGGTAGGAGAGCCTGCCGAGGAATGTCCCGCCTTCCTCTATTGTTATTGAGCGTTTCTCAGCCTCTGCCCTTCTGGACTCATCCTCGAGCTGGTTGATGTAGTCGACGAGGATGATGCCGTTGTTCACGAGCATTCCTCCGAGCGTGACCACGCCGAGTAGCGAGACCATGCTCATCGAAGATCCGAAGACCGCGAGCGAAAGGACGACGCCTATCACGCAGAAAGGAACTGTGAGCATGATCAGAAGCGGCTGGTCGAATCTCTCATATATGAGGACGATGACCATGTAGACGAGGAAGAGGGATATGAGCAGAGCCTGCATCAGCGGTCCCATCGAATCGCCTATGAGCTCATCGATTCCTCCCACATCAGTCGTCACACCGTCAGGAAGCGGATTGGCCGCGATATACTCCTCCACCCTCCTCGAGATCGCTGTCGTGGACTCGCCTGTCAGCTGGGCACTGACTGTCATTGACACCGCTCTGTCCGTATGGCTGATAGAGGAGAGCTCCGTCTCCATTACAAGGTCGGAGAGCGCATCCATGGAAACAGCTGAGCCGGCCTGTGTGTATAGCACGAGCCTGTCCAGCATCTCCTGTGACACAGGGACATCTGCGGCATCGGATGAGATGTGGATGTTGTATCTCTCATCTGTAGCGGCATCGAGGTAGATTCCCGTATCCATTCCATTGAAGAGGATCGCGCTGGTCATTGCAGCCTCATAGCTGGTGAGCCCGAGCGACGAGAGATAGTCATAGGATGCATCGATGACGGCTGCCGTGGAGTCGAACTCACTGGAGATCGATGCGGAGACAACCTCGGGATCTGTCAGAAGATAATCGCGGAGCGACGAGGCATACTCATAGAGCACATCCTCATCCTCTCCGATCAGCGTGAGGCCATAGCCGCCGCCTCCGGACATGTATCCGACGAGGTAATCGAAGCCTCCGTTCTTCACCTCCACATCGGCATCCGGGATAGAAGCTGAAAGCTCATACTGCATCTGCAGGATTATCTCATGTATATCCCTGTCCCTCTCTGCGACCGGGACGAGCACGACGTGCATTCCTCCCAGATTCTTCGCGTTGGATACAGTGAGGGCATCGACGGATTTTCCTGAGTATGTGACAACGGTCTCGAGCTCCGGGACCTTCTCCCTCAGTATGTCCTCAGCCTCCTCCATTGCCTTTCTGGTGTCATCCACCGTATATCCGGTCGGGAAAGACATGGAGACATAGAAATCATTGTTGTCAGTCGATGGAATGAACGAGATGTTGATGCTCGTCAGTGAATAGATGGTCAGGGCAAGGATCAGAAGCGCCATCACGATTATGAAAGGCGTGTGCTCCATGCAGAAGCCAAGTGCCCTGCCGTATCCTCTCTCAACCCTCCAGAGTCCTTTCACGGCGAAGCTGTCCTTCTTCTTCAGCCTCACGCCGTCATCCTTCAGAAAATGCTTCAGCAGGTACGGCATGTATACCATGGCGACAAGAAGCGAGGAACCTATGGCAAACATGAACGTGAGTGATATGTCGTGGAGAATATCTCCGACAAGGCCTGAGAGCAGCACGACAGGGATGAAGACGACGACTGTCGTAAGGTTTGAGCCGATGACGGACTTGTCGACGACACCTGTTCCCCTGTAGATCGATTCCACAACGGAATACCTGCCCTTCCCGTTCTCATCCGTATCCTGATAGTACCTGTATATCTGGTCGAGGACGACGATCGAGGCATCGACTATCGAACCGAGGGAAACGACGATTCCCGATATCGAGAGGATGTTCACCGTTATTCCCGCGACTTTCATCACGATGAAGGTGAAGAAGCAGGAAAGCGGGATCGAAAGGCCGATCGCGAGCGTTGCCTTGGCATCGTTGATGAAGAGGAAGATGATAAGGACCGCGATGAGGATTCCGAGAATGCCGGACTCGATGACATTTTTGAGCGATGAGAGGACAAGCTCGCTGTCATCCTTGATCATATGGTACTGGATGGCGCCGTTCGTCTCAGCCTCGGAACGCTCGAGAATATCCTTGACGGCGTTCGTGATCTGGATCGTGTTTCCGTCAGCCCTCTTCGCGACATCTATGACGATGATATCCTCACCGCCCGATGTGACATAATAATCCTCACCCTGATAGGAAAGCGAGACATCGGCGACATCGCCGAGCCTTATGATCTCTCCCGAGTCTGTCGCCCCCACGGGGAGCGAAGTTATGTCATCAAGGCTCTCATAGCGGCCATCGTATCGCAAATCAATGCTGCGCCCCGATGCCTCGGCCCTGTCCAGCGGCATGGAGATATTGGAGACTGAGAGTATCTGATAGACCGTCAGCGGCGATATGCCGCGGGCATTGAGATCATCCATTCTCAGCTTTACCGAGACTTCAGGTTCGACAGATCCGCTGACTGTGATTGTCGAGACACCGGGAATCCTCGTCAGCTGCGGACGAAGCGTATCGGTGATGTACTCGGAGAGCGCTGCCGTATCTCCTGTGGACTCAACGGAGAATGAGACGACAGGAAGCATTGTCGCACCGCCTACGAGCGCGGCAGGCTCACCCTGCAGCCCGTCGGGAAGCTGATCCATCAGCTGGGATATCCTGTTCCTGACCTCATTGAGCTGATCCTCAGGATTGACTCCATCCTGGAATGTGATGGTGATCATGGCAGCACTGTTCATTGACTGGCTGTCCATGCTCTTGAAGTCGGGAAGGGTGACGAAATCATCCTCGAGTATGTCGACAACATCCTTCTCGACATCCTCTGCCGAGGCTCCGGGATATATCGCGACAACGAATATCTGCGGCATGTCTATATCCGGGATGAACTCCAGATTGGTGGTTGTAATCGAGAACATGCCGAAGACGGCCAGAGCGATCAGGATCATCGAGAGGATCGCTGAATGCTTGACCGAAAGCGTGGCTATCTTCATCTCTCCTCCCCTGTCACCCTGACTTCCTCACCCGGAAGGAGCCCGTCCTGTCCGCGGATGATGAAATCGCGTCCCTCATAGGAATCGTCTATGGCGAAATATGAACTGTCCTCTGCATCAGGCTCCATGCTGATGTACTCCGCCCTTGATCCGTCGGATGAAAGCGCATAGACAGAGCCGTCCAGTTTTCTGACGGAGAGAGGAAGCGTGAGATACTCCTCCGATGACCAGACGACGGATGCCTTCACGAACATTCCCGGTATGAAGCCATCAGGAGACACAAGACGAACCTTCATGAGGAATGTCTTCGATGTCGGATCGATGAACGGTGCGATGGATACAACCTCGGCATCCGAGGTGTAACCGTCTGGAGAGGATATCGTTATTGAGAGATTGTCCCTGTTTCCGCTGACTGTGTGGAAGTACTTCTCCCCTATTTTCAGGTTTACAACGAGATCATCGAGATCCGCTATCACGGCCAGCGGCATCTCGGAGGAACCGACGGAACCTGCGGAAGATGTGGCCTGAATCACGGTGCCGGAGACAGGAGCCGTGACAGTGGCATATGAGAGCTGGAGTTCTGCAAGCTCCAGCTGTGCCCTGGCAGCATCAAGCTGCGCGGAGAGAGTATCGTGCTCCTGCGCGCTCACTCCTCCAGAGGTCATCAGCGCCTCTACTCTCTCATACGCTGCCTCAAGGCCTTTCACCTGAGCCTCGGCCTGCTGCAGCTGAAGCTCGTACGGGCGTCTGTCGATAACGGCGATCACATCGCCTTTTTCAACCTTGTCACCTGCCTGTATATCATATTCCTCAACAGTTCCGCTCACGAAAGGAACGACTGGAATCATCGCATCGGCCTCTATGTATCCGGTGGTTGAGATCCCCTCATCTATCGTCCGCCTCTCCGGCTTCACGGTGACGACCGGCGATACAGGAGGAGTGTATTCGACGCTCTTCTCGCTTGAGAAGAAGAAATACAGCGCTGCGGCTGCAGCGGCGAAAACAGCAAACAGAATGACATACCTTATCACGGAGCTTCGTTTTTTCTTGTCCATATTCCTTTCCTGATCTGATTCTCAGGCTTCCTCTTTCTGAAATTAACAACAGAAAACCGTCCAGGTGTCGGAATCCGACAGAGTGTAGCATTCTTGTCGGATTGTTTTTCCTGACACTTTCCTATAATGTGTCATTCACAGAAACCTTTGATTGTGCTAATATCGCCGGCATGAGCATTTACAGCGAGACATTGGAGAAACAGAAGGCGTTTTTCAG
>CASEZU010000091.1 GCA_949292445.1 uncultured Spirochaetales bacterium
ATATTATAGTCAGGTCGGACACCAAGCCGAACAGGGGCATGTCCCCGCCGAAGAGCCGGAGGCTGCCTCCGGCAATTTTTTTTGCAAGGGGCTTGTCTTGTCTGTACTGTCAATTCATATCGATGAAAGCGGTAATCTGAATCTTTTCAACAGACAGAATCCGACCTATTGCCTTACCATGGTTTTCCATGATCAGAAAGATTCCATATTATCCGAACTTGAATTCCTAAATAAGCGACTTTCTGAAATAAACTGTAATGTACCATTCATCCATACATCACCTCTGGTAAGACAAGATATGCCATTTGAAAATCTTCTTATGACAGAGAGGCGGCATATATTCAGGATATTTTCCAGATTTGTAGAGCAGCTTCCAATTACCTATACATCTTTTTCTGTTACGAAAACTTTCTATCAGGAAAATGAGCAAATTGAAGCAACTTTCAAACATCAGATAAGAAACTTTATCGAAGAAAGACTTGAGTATTTTCAGGGCTTCGAAAGGATCATCATATATTATGACTGTGGCCAGGCAATCATAAGTAAAATTCTCAGAGACACGTTCGGGAAAATATTCGGAACCAGAATGGATTTCCGCACAGCCTACCAGAAAGATTACAGGCTTCTGCAAGTTGCAGATTACATCTGTACCCTAGAACAATCTAGAATCAGATGGGATGAGCACAAACCAACGAAATCAGAAAAAGATTTCTTTCTTACCCGTCAGATGTTCATGAAAAACTTCTATAAGAAGATAAACAGGAAACATATCTGAACTTTCTTATTACTTATTTTACCAAAATATAAATCAGTTCTTAGTAACGAATATCAGTATTTGAAGCCTAATTTGTTACTAAAAGTAATGGACTTAAAATATTTTTATTGCAATGGGATTCAAGTCCTGTTCTGAAAAATCCCAATACATGTCAGAGTTATTCTGCCAGTCCATTTTCACCATCACACATCATCCAGTCCCAATTTCTTCTTTGAATGGAAGTAATACGGCACCTCGAAAAGCAGCATCAGGGACCAGCCTATTGCACAGGCATAGGCAATGCCGTGAATACCGTAAAGAGGAACGAGAATGAATGTGAATATGACACGGAAGGATGTCTGGATGAATGTGGAGATTAGCGTCACCTTCATATCACCCATGCCGCGGAAGAAGCCCTGGATTCCATTGGTAAAAGCAGGAAAGATGTAGAAGAATGCCATCGTAGAGAGATACTTATGCCCTTCATTTATGACCAGGGCAGCCTCCTCTCCTTCAACGAACAGCGACATGAGAGGACGCGAAAGGAGGAGAACCGCAGTTGCTATCAGAACGAAATACAAAGCCTCCAGCATCAGGCCTTTGCGGAACCCCTCCTTCACCCTTCTCATATCTCCGGCTCCGCGGTTCTGGGCTGCAAATGTCGTAATGCCATGGCTGATTGACTGCTCCGGAGTGAACGCGAAGTCATCGATGCGCGTGACGGCATTGTATGCGGCAACAACAGCAACACCCAATGTATTGACCGCCCCCTGTATCAGCAGCTTTCCCACAGGCTGGCAAGCCTGCTGCAGAGCTGTCACTGAACCATACTCAAGCGTCGATTTAAGCAGGGACCGGTCAATTGAAAGACCGTGGAAGCTGAGAAGCGGTATCCTCGCCTTTATGTACCAGAAGCAGAGGAGAGCGGAGGCCGCCTGGGCAACGACAGTCGTCACGGCAGAACATGTTATGCCAAAACCGAGGTAACCAATGAAGAAGAGGTCGAGCACACAATTGAGTACGGATGAGGCTGCCAGGAATTTCAGCGGCGTCTTGGAGTCCCCTACGCTCTTCATAGCCTGCGAAAGCGCGTTGTAGAAGCATGTGAACGGCAGCCCGAGGAATATTATCCTCAGATAAAGCGCCGTCATGCCGAGCACTTCCTGTGGGACATTCAGAAGGCTCAGGAGCGGAATAGCGAACAGGATACCCAGTACTGCGGCGGCAATTGAGAAGACCAGGCCCGCACCGAGAAGCGTCGACAGTTCCCGCCCGAGCATCTCATAATCTTTTGCACCGAAGCATGAGCTCATTATGACACCGGCACCAATCGAAAGCCCGGAAATTCCCAGAATGAGGATATTCATTACAGGACCTGCCATTCCGGTCGCTGCAAGCGCGTCCGTACCGATGAAACGGCCCGCGATCATAGAATCCACAGCATTGTACGCCAGCTGGAAAAGGCTTCCGAGAACAAGCGGGACAGCATAAGCCACAAGCTCCCTGATTATGCTGCCTTTTGTCATATCCATACTTGCCATGCCGCTGATTATAGCATTGAATAGCAGCATGGACAGAAGGATAGCCGTGATTTACGGCCGTAACATAAGCGATATGACAAGAAAACTGCTGGATGCATTCTCACTGCCATCCCTCATAGGAGACAGAGACAGCAGAATAGTCATAAAACCAAACCTGGTTACCGTATCCGACCCTGATGAAGGGGCAACAACGCACACTGAAATAGTGGAAGCCACAGTGCAGTATCTGCAGGAACATGGCTTTACTGATCTGACAGTTGCCGAAGGGTCATGGGTAGGAGCATCAACCGAGGAGTGTTTCCGAGAACTTGGATACTACCGGCTGAGGGACAGATACGGCATAAAACTCGTGGATACGAAAAAGGATTCATACAGGAAAGTCTCTCCTGACGGAATAGCAATGGAGGTCTCCGAAACATTCCTCAGTGCGGGATTCATCATCAACATTCCCGTGCTCAAAGGCCATTGCCAGACATTGATGACCCATGCAATGAAGAATCTGAAAGGCTGCCTTTCCGACAAATCAAAAAGGGAATTCCACAGACTTGGCCTCGACAGGCCGATCGCCGCGCTCAGCACAGTGATACGCCCCGGCCTGACAATATCCGACGGAATCTGCGGTGACCTTGATTTCGAGGAAGGAGGCAATCCTGTAGAGACAGACAGGATGATGGCAGCTCTGGATCCGGTGCTCCTGGATGCCTATGCCGCCACCCTCATGGGATTCTCTCCAGAGAGCATCGGATACATCAGAGAAGCCCGGAACCTGGGACTGATACGGTCATATGACTGGGAGATAGAGGAACTCTCGAAACCCGTCGCTGCAGCGGCAGGTCCATCGGGAGCAGTCAGGCGCCTCTCCTGCCATACAGCACCTGACGATGCATGCTCCGCGTGCTATGCATCGCTTATCCATGCTTTGAAGCGTCTGGATGATGAAGGAGCACTCGGGAAACTCGGGAAAAGGAAAATAGCGATCGGCCAGGGATACAGGGGAAAGTCACCGGAGATAGGAGTCGGGTCTTGCTGCTCCAGGGCGGTTATTGGAGTATCCGGATGCCCTGCGAAAGCTGATGAGATACTCGAAATGCTGAGGGAGAGGATATGACAATAAGGGAAGCGGAAAAGGAGGATGCGGCAGCCCTTGCCGATATCTACAGATACTATGTGGAGGAAACCGCGATATCATTCGAATACGAGGCGCCCGATGCCGCGGAGATGGAAAGGCGCAGAAGCGAATATTCCCGGCACTACCCGTTTCTTGTCATCGAAGACAATGGGATGATCATGGGCTATGCCTATGCCCACCCGTTCTCTTACCGTGCAGCATACAGGCGGAGCGCGGAGGTTACGATCTATCTCAGGAAAGGGGAATCCGGCAAAGGCTATGGAAGCGCTCTTTACAGGGAACTGGAAGAAAATCTGCGTGGAAAGGGAGTCACGAACCTCTATGCGATAGTAATGTACCCGGGAGAAGGAAGTGTTGCATTCCATGAGAAAATGGGATACAGGATCGTCGGCAGGCTTACGGACTGCGGAGAGAAATTCGGGAAGCTCTGGTCTGTAGTCTACATGGAGAAGTTCCTATGATAATAGACAGCCATTTCCATGCCGCCTCAATGAGGAAAAGAGGGATTGACAGCCTTCCTGCAGACCTCACAGGTATCGATGTAGGAACTGACGCAGGAGACGCCGCAGAGCGCATCTCAATTCTGCCGCCCTCCCCTTCTCTCTTCTTCTCGATAGGTTCCGGGCCATGGGTACTGCAGAACCAGGGATATATCTCCCCGGAGGACGAAAGGGAGAAACTTCTGGATGACTACAGCACATTCGGCGCCGATGCAATCGGGGAATGCGGTTTCGACAACCACTGGGGATATGGTACCAGGGAGGCACAGAGGGATCTCTTCATGATGCAGGCAGAGCTTGCAGCGGAACTTGATCTTCCGCTCATCATCCATACAAGGGAAGCTGACATGGAGATTGAGGAAGCGTTCTCCTCCCCGTCGTTCAGATGCCGCGGGATAATGCACTGCTTTTCATCGGACACCGGACTGATGTACAAGGCGCTGGACAAAGGGCTCTATATCTCTTTTTCCGGCAATGTCACATACAAGAATAACAGGGAGATACAGAAAGCCGCGGCAGAAGTGCCCCTTGACAGGCTGCTGTATGAGACGGATTCACCCTACCTCGCACCTGTGCCGATGAGAGGAAGACCATGCCGGCCTGAATACACGGAGTATACGCTCTCATTCATAGCAGAACTGAGAAACGAGGACAGGGAGAGTATCAGGGAGGCTGTATACAGCAACCTTCTCAGAGTCCTACAGAGAGACAAGTCGGTAAGAAAGCTCTGCATTTCCTGAGAGAAGGGAACGGATCGTGGCATCCCAGTCAATGGCCACTTCATCATCGCAGGCAGTGCTCTCAAGTGCCGCAGCATCCCTGGCATCCATGATGATTCTCCAGCTGTGCTCCGATCTGAGAAGCTCCGTCGAGGATGATGGCGTCAGAGCCAGTACGGCAGCTGCTGCCGCATCAGAGATGGCGGAGCTGACCTGATCAAGATTCGCTCCTGATATTCTTCCCGTGTAAGTGACATCCGTGACATCCGCTCCGAGAGACCTCAGATGGTCTGCAGCCGCTTTCGCCGCCGATGATGTCTCCTCGTACAGCGCTGCGTACCGTCCATCTTCTGTGATAGCACATTCCCACATCTCCCCCTCATCTATATCGAGAACCGCCAGAGGAGACTCGCCCTCTTCTGCCTTCCGCCCGAAAAGATACGAGGGGACTCCTTCAGGAAGGGCGGCATCGGGCGCGGTTATGACAAGATCCGCGCTCTGGAGATTATCCGTCATCCGGTACTCCAGGATATTCCCAGGCTGAGGAAGCTCATAGCCCTCAGGCAGCAGCCCTGAAGTGACGAATGCGACCGAGGGCCTTGAAAACAGAAAAGCGGCAGCAGACACGGAAAGTACGGCAGCTGCCGCGATAACGATGATTGCCGCCCTCTTTCTCATACGGAGAGGATAACCGCCAAGGGCATGGCTGATCAACAAGCCTCCGCGATTTCCATGTTGACCGCATTCAGCGCTATGGGATAGTCTTATCTCTTAGATAAGGATAAGGAGGCAGATCAATGATCAGCTATAAGGAAGTAGGACTTGTCAATTCCCGCGACATGTTCGCCAAGGCTATGAAGGGCCACTATGCCGTCGGAGCCTTCAACTTCAACAATATGGAGCAGATGCAGGCAATCATCGCAGCCTGCGTGGAGACAAAGGCACCGGTTATCCTTCAGGTATCGAAGGGAGCCAGGGATTATGCCAACATCAACATTCTCCGCAACATGGCACGCGGAGGCGTTGAGTATGCCCATGAGCTCGGATGCGACATCCCAATTGTCCTCCATCTCGACCACGGCGATTCCTTCAAGACAGCCAAGGACTGCATCGACAACGGATTCTCATCCGTCATGATCGACGGTTCCCACCTTCCTTACGAGGAGAACGTCGCTCTCACGAAGCAGGTCGTTGATTATGCCCACCAGTACGATGTCACAGTCGAGGGAGAGCTCGGAGTCCTCGCAGGAATCGAGGATGAGGTCTCTGCTGCAGAGTCACACTACACACGCCCGGAGGAAGTCGTTGACTTCGCTACACGCACAGGCGTTGACTCTCTCGCGATCTCAATCGGAACAAGCCACGGAGCATACAAGTTCACTCCTGACCAGTGCACAAGGAATGCCGAGGGCATCCTCATCCCGCCACCGCTCAGGTTCGACATCCTCAGCGAGATCGAGAAGCAGCTGCCGGGATTCCCGATCGTCCTCCACGGATCATCATCCGTTCCTCAGGAATATGTGAAGATGATCAATGAGCACGGCGGAAAGCTCGCTGACAGCGTCGGTATCCCCGAGGAGCAGCTCAGGGAAGCTGCGAAGTCCGCAGTCTGCAAGATCAACATCGACTCCGACGGACGCCTTGCAATGACAGCTACCATCAGGAGGATCTTCGATGAGAAGCCGGCCGAGTTCGACCCGAGGAAGTATCTCGGACCTGCCCGCGAAGAGCTCAAGAAGATGTATATGCACAAGAACATCGACGTGCTCGGAAGCGCAGGACACGCACTTGACTGACAAATGCGGGGGCGGCTTGAGGCTGCCCCTTTTTCCTCTCGACAGAGAGCATCGGAATATGATATAAATACTCGGTGTGACTTGTTCACGCCATTTCTTCATGAAAAAAAGGGCAGATATCTGTACTATAAGGAGTTCAGTTGGCTACCAGGGAGCTTAGAATCAATCGTCAGATAAGAGCGCATCAGGTGCTCGTTATCGATCAGAACGGCGTTCAGAGGGGCGTAATGAGCGTACCCGAGGCCTGCCGCTTGGCAGATGAGGCGGGAATGGATCTCGTAGAGGTCTCCCCTAACGCGAATCCCCCGGTATGCAAGATACTCGATTTCGGCAGATACCGCTACGAGATGGAGAAGAAGTCCAGGGAAGCGAAGAAAAACCAGACCGTGGTCAAGATCAAGGAAATAAGAATGCAGCCCAAGATCGAAAAGCACGACCTGGAAACAAAGAGCAAGGCCATAGCTGAGTTCCTCCAGCAGGGAAACAAGGTGAAGGTCTCGATCCGCTTCCGCGGAAGGGAACTCGCACATCCAGAGCTGGGCAAGGTCGTCCTGGACAAGATCCTCGATGCCCTGACGGAGCTGGGAGTGCAGTATAATCTGGATAGGGGCGCAGTCATGGAAGGCAAGATGATGAGCATGACTGTCTCTCCCTCGAAGGGAAAATGAGATAATCTCCGTACGGAGACTATATACCGCAGCTTCAGGGGTTCTTGTTCCCTGCGGCGCGTAGAAGAGAGGTAGGTAGGAAAATGCCTAAGATGAAAACAAGAAAGTCAGCGTCCAAGCGCTACAAGGTGACGGGATCTGGCAAGGTGGCTTACAAGAAGATGGGCCTCCGCCATATTCTCACGAAGAAGAGCTCCAAGAGGAAGATGCACCTGAGACATGGTGGAATCCT
>CASEZU010000092.1 GCA_949292445.1 uncultured Spirochaetales bacterium
CGCTTCTTCCACTCGCGGATGATGCCTTCCTTCTCGACCATTCTCTTGAAACGCTTGATCGACTTCTCGAGCGGCTCGTTCTCATCTACTTTTACATATGCCATACTTTATCACCTCCTCTCCCATCTGGGTCAGAATCCTCCGCAAAACTATCATTTTGAAACATCACTGTCAATATGCATGAGATATTCGCCAAAAAGTTCAATCTTCTCATGGAAGGACACGGCAAGTTCCTCATTGTTTCCGCCTTCCTTCACGCTGACCCGGAGCCTTATTATCGTCTTCGTCAGAAGGTCATCCAGAAAACTGTAAGTATTGGAGAAATACTCATTCCCATCATCCTGCAGAAGCTCCGCGGCATACCGCACGAATCTTCTGGCATTGC
Organism: uncultured Spirochaetales bacterium; assembly: GCA_949292445.1. The sequence continues at coordinate 386 of CASEZU010000092.1, forward strand.
GCAGGAGCTCATCCACGCTCTCATAATTCTCAGGGCTTACCTCCCCTGGCACAGTACTGATAAGCGACAGTGCTGCAAGATGATTCCAACGGGCTGATGTGTCTGCAAGTGATATCGTCTTCTTCTGGAATGCGAACTGCAGTACAAGGCTGTCAGCAGCGCTTTCCGCTATGGCTGATGATATCCTGTCATATGATGCTAGGGCCTCTTCCTCCGGCAGTGCCTCAATTGCCTCGAGTATCTCGTCAGTCATCTCAGATGCATCAGGCGATGCCAGCATTGCCGCGATCTCATCACACGTCATCACATACCTCCATCTCGGAAATCAGAAGCTGTTCCTTCTCCGTTCCCTTCCAGAAGTTTATATCCGGAGAAAAGACGGCATTGACATGGGTACCCTTGCGGAAGGAATCCCTGTCATGCGGCTCCCACCATACAGCAGGCCATGCATATGTGCCGAAACGCAGAGAGAAACGAAGCAGCTTCTGATCCTGTTTCGATGGCGCGACATCTGTTATCACCGCGTTCTTTATATACAGCTTCAGCGCTCCGTTCTCCTGGCCATACGGCTCCAGCAGGGCTGAGAGTCTCCAGAGACCTGTTGTCATGTACTCTGGAGGAATGACGGCATCAGCTGTTATCTCCCCGGAAGACGCAGTCTCTCTGTCCATGGCCATGACAACGCTCTCCATCATCTGGAGAAGCTGATCCTTCCGGCTGCTGTCCATCGAAAAACCGGCAGCGCACCTGTGTCCGCCGTAATCCTCGAAAAGAGGTGCGAAAGATGAGAGGAAAGCCTTGGCATCGAATTTGTCAGAACAGCGCATCGATGCAGATATCCTGCCATTGTCCACAGTTGCCATCACCACGGACGGCACAGAGTATTCCTTTGACAGCTTGGAGGCAATCGCACCAGTAAGCCCGCGGGGAACCGAATCATCTGCGACTATCACGAATTTCCCGTCAAGATGCTCAAAGCTCTCCCTGGCCTTGTCCCTGACAAGGGAAAGGGCATTCTCCTCATTAGCCTGCCTCTGCCTGTTCATGGAAAGGAGATTCTCCGTGAGTCCGTCTGCCTCAGCAGGATCTTCCGAGACAAGAAGGGAGAACGCATCCATCGGGTGGCCCAGACGTCCCGCAGCATTCAGCACAGGTGCGACATAGAAGGATATGTCGCGGGTGTTTATCCTCTTTCCGGCGAGATTCTGCCGCCCGAGCAATGCCTGCAGGCACATCAGCGGTTTCTCTGAAAGCAGCCTGAGTCCGCGCTTGACGATGATCCTGTTCTCATCCTTCATCGGCATGAGATCCGCGACCGTGCCGATGGCGGCGAGCTGCATCAGGCTGTCATACTCCTTCGAAAGCGAAGGATAGGAATAGATCGATAGTGAACGGAAAAGCGAGACGAGCGTCTCTATCTCCTTGTCACCGTCGCTGTACTTTGCTGCTCTGGACAGCATGGCGAGATCAAAGAGTGAATGGTTCCTTGCCCTCGGCATCAGGGCCTCCAGTTTCTGCCTGATATCCACCAGGGAGATATCCACACCATTTCCGAATGCCCTGCGGAGCATCTTCTTCTCCGTATCCTCATCGAGCACCATTATCGGTAGATTCACCGCCAGGAAATCCATGAGCCGGTCCTTGGCGGATGACAGTCCGCCGCCTTCAATGATTTCCTCCGTGATCCTGTCTATCTCGATGAGATTCTCCAGACGCACGGCATTGATTCTTATTGAACCATTGCGCGGCTCAGCATGAAGGACTATGCACTCGCTGCCATAGAGCGGTGTCGCGGCAAACGAAAGCGCCCAGATCATCTTAGCCGCAACAGCACAGCCGGCAAGGCTTTCAAAGCCATATCCGGAGCCGGGGATCTTAGGATCGAAGATCGCGACCGCCCCGGGAAGCTCATCGCCAGGAAGATGGTGGTCAAGCACGATCACATCAACGCCGCGCTGCTGGAGTTCCCTTATCTCATCGATGGCGGAGATACCGTTATCCACAGTGATGACGAGTGTATATTCCTTTTCCAGTATTTCCCTGACGGTGTCCGCCGTCATTCCATATGGCTCATCACCTTCGGGCAGTCTGACGGAGAGATTCTTTGCCCCCAGCCTTTTCAGGCCCCGGTAAAGAATGGCAGCACCGGTGACACCATCGACATCCCTGTCGCCGAAGATGAGGATGCTCTCCTCTTCCTCTATTGCAGCCGTGATCCTGTCTATTGCCGTATAGACATCATCGCACTCAAGAGGAGAATGCTGGTAGATAGTATCGGTCTCAAGATAATAAACGGCATCCTCCGCCTTCTCCAGCCCGCGTCTTTCGAGAACAGTTGCAGAAAGAAGGTCGAGGGAGAAACGCTCCTTAAGTGCCCTCACCTTTCCGGGATCGGACACGGGTATCCTTATATCCATCACAAGCTCATCCCCTGAATGTTCCAGATCCCGTATTCAAGGCTCTTCAGCTTCCCCGGAAAGGAGAACGGCAGTGTCCTCAGAAGGTATCTGAATATCCTGTGCTCCTGCTCCCCGGAGACAATGAGCGAAAGGGATTCGCCAAAACTCATCTCCAGCGATCTCCTCAGATATGCTCTCGCATTCGGAGGCAGAAGCAGC
>CASEZU010000093.1 GCA_949292445.1 uncultured Spirochaetales bacterium
AAGAAGAATCTTATTCTTACGGTTCTTGTTTTCCTGCTTGCGGCAGTCGCCGTATTCGCGCAGGGCGGAAAGGAAGCTGACGACGGTCAGTTCCATATCAGCGGCAACGTGGACTTCTACGTAAGCTCATCTGCCGGCGGCGGAAGCGATATCATCACGCGCACACTGACAGATATCGCATCCAAGGAAGGCATCGTCGATGCACCGTTCGTGGTCTACAACCAGCCCGACGGCAACGGACAGATCTCAAGACGCACTGTAAGCACTGCGCGCAATGCCGACAGCACGCTGCTCTGCTTCTCCTCTGGAGACCTCACGGCAATGATCCAGAACGGCGGCCTCACTCTTGATGATTTCCGCCCTCTCGTCATTCTCGCTGCTGACAAGCACCTCTGCTTCGTCAATGCAAACGGCAAGTACAAGAGCTTCCAGGAGATTCTTGATGCCGTAGCTGCCGGACAGAAGATCAACGTCGGCGGAACGATGAGCGATGAGCGCGTCGTATTCAACATGCTCTGCGAGGAGCTCGGAACTGAAGATTCCTTCACATACATCACATACGGCTCAGCATCGGAGAGTATCGCGGCGCTCCTCGGTAACCATGTCGACATCGCGATCTCGAAGCCAGCTGCCGCATCCCAGTATGTCCTCTCAGGTGACATCGTCCCCGTGCTCGCACTCAGCACAACCAGGTTCACGGCTCCGTTCGACACAGCTCCCACGCTCAGCGAGCTCGGATACAACGATGTAGAGTACCCGATGTGGCGCGGTGTGATCGGCGCGAAGAACATGTCCGATGAGGCTGTTGCCTACTGGGCAGATGTATTCAAGAAGATTTCCGAGACAGACGCATGGCAGAATGACTACCTTGCCAAGAACCTCCTCGTTTCTCAGTACATGGGACCGGAAGAGGCAAGCGCTGTCATGTACGAGGCTCAGGCTGCGGCTCAGGCCCAGAACTGAACCGTCGCTGCGGTCGATACAGAGGACGGGTTTCCCGTCCTCTGTTCTTAAAAAAGGAGAAAGAATGGGCTGTTTCATAGATTGCGGCGCTGATGCTCTGACATGGCAGGAAGAGGGAGAGCTGCTCCGTCTCGAGCCGTATGGCGATGGTGTCATCAGGGTAAGGGTCTCAAGAAGCCTTCATATATCAGACGAGGGATGGAACATGCTTCCTCCGTGCTCCGGCAGCAGCCGCATTGAAAGAACCGGTGACGGATACCGTCTTTTCAGCGGAAGGCTCTCGGCCGCTGTTGAGAAGAACGGAACCATATCTTTCTTCCACGATGAGCGCATGATTCTCAGAGAGGACTGGGAGGACAAGCGCGCCAACATGTCAGTCCTCCGGAGGGCGAGATGCTACAGGACTGTCTCGTCGTCCGTATTCTCCACCGATCTCTATTTCCAGTCGGACCCTGATGAGGAGTTCTACGGGCTCGGCGGCGTGCCTGACGGACGCCTCAGCCGCAAGGGGGAGGAGATCGCGCTGGAGCACAAGAACGGGTTCTGTCCTATTCCCTATGTGATCTCTTCGCGCGGCTACGGCTTCATATGGAACACTCCGTCAGTCGGGCGCGTGTCATTCTCATCGGGAATCACGCACTGGCACTCCGACGCCGAGGCTCAGATAGATTACTTCATATTCTCCGGAGATACTCCGGATGAGATCACCCGCCGCCTGGCATCGCTTACGGGACAGCCTTCCCATCTTCCTTCATGGGCGCTTGGCTTCTGGCAGAGCCGCCTGCGCTACGAGAGGGAAGAGGATGTCCTTGCAGCCGCTGCGAAGTACAGAGAACTCGGCATACCGCTTTCCGCAATAGTGATCGACTACTTCCACTGGCCCGTGCAGGGATCATGGGAGTTCAGCGCCTCAGAGTGGCCTGATCCAGAGAGAATGGTCAGGGAACTCCGTTCCATGGGAGTAGAGCCCATAGTCTCCATCTGGCCCACAGTCGATCCCCGCAGCCCTTCTTACAGGGAGATGAAGGACCGGAACATGCTGCTCAAAGCAGAGAACGGACTTCCGTTCTTCCTCCTGATAATGGGCCCTGAGTCCATCGTTGACCCCACTCATCCCGATGCCGGCCCATACTGGTGGAACATCGTCAGGAAAAACTATGCGGACAAGGGCATCAGATCGTTCTGGCTCGATGAGACGGAGCCCGAGATGAGGCCGTATGATTACGGGAACGTGAGGATGTATCTCGGCAACGGCACGGAATGCGCGAACATCTATGCCTATTACTACACGAAAGCATTCTCAGACGGTCAGAAAAAGGATGGAATAGGGGATACGGTGAATCTCGCACGCTCCGCGTGGCTGGGCTCACAGACAACGGGCATGATCCTCTGGTCGGGTGATATCCCGTCGACGTTCGCATCCCTTCATGAGCAGGTGAGAGTTGCGCTCAATACAGGACTTTCAGGCATTCCGTACTGGACTTCCGATATAGGAGGCTTCTTCGGAGGCGATCCTGCAGATGAGGATTTCCGCGAGCTTCTGGTCAGATGGTTCGAGTTCGCAGTATTCTGTCCGGTCCTGAGGCTCCATGGGAAGAGGCTTCCTTATGACAGCGTGGACAAGCAGAGCGACTTTAATGCCTTCCTGCCGTCCTGCGGC
>CASEZU010000094.1 GCA_949292445.1 uncultured Spirochaetales bacterium
TAGCAGAATTCTCCGCCGTCGAAGGCGTAGGCTGTGCACTCTGGATACTGGCAGCGCTTGAGTGAGAACATATCTGAATGTTCCGATAGAGAAGCTGTATTGTCAATGATGCGGAAAAAGCCTGAAATGATATGATAATATTTTCATTTGCTTTGCTTTATTCTTATCTCCATAGCATTCAGAGCTGAAAGCAGCATTGTTTGCATCCAGTTTTCATATGATTTGAAATATTGATGATACAGCTGCAGCAGTATAACATGAATTTACAAAAAGAAATTTAACGATTGATTCATATATACTATATGTAAAACATATTAAAAAATAATTTTAGACCATTATTTATGTATAATTAACTGATGTGAGCAATACAAAAATAATTTATCAATGATAGCATTCTTCGGATTATTCCGATGGGTTGGCTATCCGGGGGTTATTGGATGATAATCATAAGGATGATGAACGTTACAGAATGCTGCGTCCATCCGGCGGCGGGTCACTGATGCGCTTCCAGATTCGCAGGGCTATCAACAATATATATACGGCGTACTCCCTGGATGACGGCGTCACCTATACTGCAAGGATAAAGGGCAAGGTGATGAAGAAGGATGAGGCGGAGTACAATCCTGTCGCTGTCGGCGACATAGCTGTCGGCGAGCCTTATTCGTCAGCAGAAGCCCTCATCGTCTCCGTCGAGGAGAGGAAAAGCGCTTTCTGCAGGTGGAATGTGAAGAAGGAGATGAATCAGACCATTGCATCCAATCAGGACAGGACGGCCATTGTTGTCTCCTCGTCATCCCCTCCGTTCAGGCCGCGGTTCCTTGACAGGGCCATTGCCTGCTCCCGCGGTGCTGAGGTGATCATCATTGCCAATAAGGCGGATCAGGGAGTTGATGATGCTCTGGAACTCTACAGCCATCTAGGCTTTCCTGTAATCCCCGTCTCATCTGTCACCGGGGAGGGGCTGAAGGAACTCAGGGAAATGCTGAGGACCGGAATAACGGCATTCGTCGGTCAGAGCGGAGTCGGTAAATCGACGCTGATCAACACACTCCTCGATGCCGGGCAGCGCACCGGTGCCGTCTCTGAGAAATACAACAGAGGCCGGCATACGACGAACCATTCCCTCTATATAGAGAAGGATGGCATTGCCGTGATCGACACTCCCGGCGTAAGGGAGATTGAGGTGCCCTTTGAGGAGGCAGCGCTGGTGAAGGAGGCATTCCCGGAACTCAGCTCGGTTGTCTGTGAGTACTCCGGCTGTCTTCACAGGGGAGAGGATGGCTGCTCTGTGCCGGCACTGCTGGATTCAGGCGCTGTGTCTGAAGAACGCTATGAGAGCTATCTGCGCATCCTGCAGGCGCTGGAAGAGCGCAGGCCTGCTTATCTCAGGAACAGAAAGAAATGATTGCAGAGAGAACAGTAAAGGATACGGAACTGGACAAGGTCCTGGACATGATCCGCCGCAGCGCGCTTTCTCCTGAAGGCCGGGAGAGGATCACGCCTTCGCTTGTCACTTCCGACAGGGCGGTGATCGAGGAAAGGGCTGGAAGGATAGAGGAATACATGAATCTCCTGTCAGGGAAAGCGCCGGATCCGTTTCCTCCTGTGTCAGATATTTTCGAGTACGTGGAGAAGACCCATGCGGATCTTCCCGGTGAGAGTGTCTATAGAGCTGGTGAGTTTCTTCATTCCTATATCGGTATGCTTATATTCCTGGAGAATGAGGATGAGATTCATGATGAGGACAGGCAGCTCTCGGAGGAGATCCTCTCCTCACTCGATATGGAGGGCAATGTCCATGAGGACCATCCGCGGCTGCTGCCGCTCATAAGAAAGCGCGATGAGATTAGGGCTGAGCGTGTCCGTTTCTCCTCCAGATACATTGCTGATCACCGGTCACTTGTCCAGCAGAGTGAGGCGATGTTCCGCAATGAACGTGTCGTAATTCCGATCAGAAGCGATCAGAAGAGGGACAGCGGCTGCTATATCTCAGGAGCCTCGGCCTCCGGGAACACGCTTTTTGCAGAACCGCAGGAGCTGATGGCCCTGAACAATGAGGCCGTGATAGCCGAGGAGCGCATCAGGGCCGAGAAGGCCAGGATACTTCATGATCTTTCGGACAAGGTCCGCCATCTTGTGCCTGTGCTCCGCGACATGCTCGAGGCTGTGGTGGATTTTGATTTCCATTACTCGTTCGCGCTCTGGGCAAGGCGCGTGAAGGCTGCTCATCCGCGGGAAGGCAGGACGCTTTCGCTGATTGCGGCGCGCCATCCGCTCCTCGGTGAGAATGCTGTGCCGATCACCATCAAGCTCCCTGCCGATGTGAAGGCGCTTGTGCTTTCAGGCGCGAATGCGGGAGGCAAGACGGTGACGATGAAGACGATCGCGCTGCTTTCGCTGCTGAATCAGATATCCGGCTACATACCGGCCGACGCCCATTCGGTGATGCCTCTCTACTCCTCTGTCTTCACAGATATCGGGGACGGGCAGTCTATCCTGGATTCTGCCTCCACGTTCTCTTCGCATATGAAGAACATCGCCTCAATCTGCCGCAGCATCGACAGCGATTCTCTCGTGATCCTCGATGAGCTGGGGTCGGGGACCGATCCGGAGGAAGGCGCTGCATTGTCGCGCTCGATGCTCAGCTATTTTTCCAGACATGCCGCCCTGACCTGCATAACATCCCATTACTCGCAGGTGAAGAGCTATGCCTACTCAGAAGACGGCATGATGAATGCCTCGATGGAATTCGATGAGAAGTCCGGCATGCCGACATACAGGGTGCTTGAGGGAATACCGGGAGACAGCCATGCCATAGCCACAGCTGTCAGGATGAGGATCCCCAGGGAGATAACCGATGCCGCTGCACTGGAACTCAGGGGAGGGGATGCCACCGCGGGCAGGATCATCAAGGCGCTTATTTCCAAGGAAAGGGCACTGGACAGGAAGATCACTGAAATAGGTATCCTCAAGAAGAAGGAGGAGCGTGCCGCAGCGGAGTATGAGAAGCGGGAGAAAGAACTCGAGAGAAAAGAGAACGAGCTGCGGAAGGAAGGGGTTCGGGAGATAAACCAGTACCTCCGCCAGACGCGCAGGGAGCTTGAACGCCTTGTCATGGATGTTAGGACAGGCAATCTCACTCCTGAGAAGACGAAGGGGGTGAAGAGCTACATCAAATCCGTCGAGGATGAGAAGAAGAGGGAGGAGAGCCTCGTCAGGGAAGAGGAGGAGAGCATCGCCGATGATGCTGTCCTCAATCCGGGCGATGAGGTCCTCTGCGGAAGCGCGGCAACAAGAGGAAAGGTCCTTGCCGTCAAGGGCAGCTCCGTCACTGTCTCTCTCGAGAACGGGCTGAGAATGGATGTCAGGAGAAGCATGATCCGCCTCGCCCCCAGGGATGAGAAGAAAGCCAGTGTGGAGTATGGGGTATCTTCGAAGAAGGCGGATTATACGATCGATGTCAGGGGACTTACGCTCGAGGAAGCCACGCGAAGGGTTGAGGACCAGCTGGAGGCTGCGATCCTCTCATCCCTTCCTTCCTTCTCGATAATCCACGGATACGGAGACGGGATCCTCTCGCGCGGCATCCATGAATACCTGAAGAAGAGAAGGGAAGTGAAGGACTACCGTTTCGCCCGTCCCGAGGACGGGGGAATGGGCAAGACTTACGTTGAGCTTTTCTGAGGCTCTATCTCCGCGATGAGAACCGCTGCGAATACAAGTGCGCAGCCTATGAGTTCCTTTGCGGAGAGCCTCTCTGAGAGTATGAGCGCTCCGCCGATTGCTGCCCAGACGCTTTCAAGGGAAAGGGCGAACACGGCACGGCTGGGGCGCACGTATTTCTGTCCGACAACCTGAAGCGTGTATGCGATACCGCAGGAGAACGCGCCTGCATAGAGGATCGGAAGCCAGGCATCGAGTATCGCCCCGGCTTCCGGCTTCTCGAAGATCATTCCGGCCGAACAGAGTATTCCCGCTGTGAGGAACTGGAAGAATGAGAGCACGATTCCGTCTGTGTCCTTTCCCGTGATGTCGATGACCATGATGTGCAGGGCGAAGAGGAAGGAGCAGATAATAAGGTAGATGTCTCCCTTCGATATTGAGAAGCCTTCTCCAATTGAGAGCAGGTACATTCCTGCTAATGCCATCACGGCGCTGAGCCAGATCGCCTTCCTGATCTTCTGTCCTGTAAGAAGTGACAGGAACGGCACAAGCACGATGTAGAGGCTGGTGATGAATCCTCCCTTTCCTGCTCCCGAAAGCGAAACGCCGATCTGCTGGGTGACAGCTGCTGTTCCGAGACAGAGCCCGCAGAGGATTCCGCCCTTTACCGCTTTCTTCCAGTATGTTCCGTCTCCGCGGTGTTTTCTCAGCACCGGGATGGCGAAAGGCACGAGGACGAGCGCTCCGATGAGCATCCTTATGCCGTTGAACGTGAATGGTCCCACGCTCTCCGATGATACGGACTGGGCTACAAATGCAAATCCCCATATGAGTGATGTCAGGAGCAACAAGAGCAATGCTTTCTGTTCTTTCATAATAACCGGCATTCTACTCTCAAATGCGCTGTATGTTGAGATGAGAAAGCGGTTCTTCCCGTATTTTCTGCAGCTGGAATTCAGCTCTTTGTCCTTGCTTTTCTGTATTCCTTCGGATTCATGTGCATTTCTCTTGTGAATACCCTGCTGAAATATTTTTCATCATCGTATCCTACATGTTTCGCTATGTCGCAGATCCGCAGGTCAGTATTGATGAGAAGGCTTGCCGCATGCCTTATCCTCGCTTCTGCAAGGCTGTCTATGATTCCGATGCCGAACTTCTGCTTGAACCGCCGGGAGAGATAGGAGGGATTGAAGCCGAACCTTTCCGCCAGGCCGATGAGGGTTATGTTTTCCTGATGATGTTCTTCTATGTAATCTTTCAGGAGAAGGAAATTCTCATCCTCATATTCCCTGAGTTCCTCCTTTTCCGGATCAAGCTGGGAAACAGCTTTCTCAAGAAGGGAATTCAGCTGTTCAGGATCTATCGGCTTCAGGAGGTAATCCATGGCACCATTCCTGTATGATTCCCTTGCGTAGTCAAAATTCTGGTATCCGCTTATGACGATTATCCTGATATCCGGAAAATCCTTTCTGAGGACACGCATCAGGTCTATCCCGTCAGTTCCTGGCATTGAGATGTCCGTGAGGACTATATCAATATGCTGGGATCTTATTATCTTCAGAGCCTCACTGCCGTCAGCGGCCTCATATACTTCCTTTATTCCGAGTTTCGCAGCATCGGCGAGGTACTTGATTGAAAGTCTTATTGCTTCCTCATCATCGGCAATCAGCATCTTCATTCCGCAGTCTCCCTGATTTCTATCCTCACCGTGAATCCGGTTTCCAGGCCGGAATCTATCTCTATGCTGCTTCTGTCCCCGTAGACGATGAAAAGCCGCCTTGAGAGATTGATCAGTCCGATATGCCTCGATTCCTCTTCACTCTCCCTTGCCTTGATGATCATCTCCTGCAGCTCCCTGAGTTCGGATTCCGCAAGGCCCCTGCCATCGTTGGAACACTCGAGCCTCAATGTACCATGGTCCAGAGCTGTCGTTATGCGTATGCAGATTGTTCTTCCATCAGTATTCTGCCCATGCTTGAATACGTTCTCCACAAGCGGCTGCAGAAGCAGTTTCGGGATCATTATACTCATGGTCTCATCTTCTGCGGATATTGAATATGTGAATTTGTCCTTGAACCGCATTGTCTGCAGATTCAGGTAGTTGACGGCATATTTGAGATCATCACTGAGCGGCACCATCAGGCTCTGGAAATCCATCGTGTAGCGCATCATCTCACCGAACTGCATCACCGAGTAGTACAGTTCCCTGTTTCCTTTCTTGAGTGCTTCCGCCCCTATGTTCTGCAGCGCGTTGTTTATGAAGTGAGGATCCATCTGGGCCTGCAGAGCTTTCAGCTGGTAGTTCTTGTTTGATATTTCCAGCTTATAGCCGCTGATTATCAGGTTGTTGATCGAGTCAATCATCTCATTGAACTGCCTCGCGAGTCCTGTGAACTCCGTGTTGTCGCGGATGTCCATTTTCACATCCAGGTTCCCCTCCGAGATTTTCTTCAGCTGATTCTCTATGTATCCGAAAGGCATTGTATAGCCTGACAGGATGCGGGCCAGTATCAGCATCGCGATGAATGATATCGCAACTCCTATCCCCAGATTGCTTCTGGCAATGCCTCTGGCGGTGGCTGTCACAGCCTCTTCGGGAATTGCCTGTATCAGCCTGTATTCCCTGACAAATCCATTCGGCATGACATCTGCTGATAGGGCAATGTACTTTTTAGGAAGGAGGGAAGAGCTGTCATCCGCTGCCGCAGGATCCAGCAGGGTCCTGATCACAGCTGCATCTCCTGATGAGTAAAGGATATCCCCGTTATTGGCAACAAATGCAAGTATCTCATATTCAGAAAGGGCGGAGGCCAGGCTCCTGAAATAATCAAGATTCATGTCTATATCGATCTGCCCAAGGTATCTGTTTCCAGGAAAGTCATAAATCGATCGAGACATTGTGATGACGCTTTCATCTTTCTGCATGTTGACTGGAAAGCCATAGTCCGGCGTTGTCTGTCCGTCTATCGTGACCTTGTTGTAAGGGATGGGGTTTTCCGGAACTCCGGTGTCAGCCATTGCCTGTGCTGTTGAGCTGCCGCGAACCACATACTCCATTCCAAGCACATGGGAATAGAGGTGTACCTGCGTGATATACGGGCTTGAATTCAGAACGGTGAAGAGCTCTCTGCGTATCTGTTCTGAACTGCCATATCTGCCCTGGGTTCCTCTGAGTATTTCCATCAGATTATCGTTCCTGTAGAACGCGAGGGATGACTGCAGTATCTGGTTGAGATGAAATTCGATGCTGTAGGCCTCAAGACCGAGTATGGTTGTGTTGTACCGGATGTATTCATCCATATTCTGATCAATTGTCAGGTAATACCCGGAAAGCAGGATGACTGCCATCGCAATTGACAAGGCAAGAAGGAATACGGTGATTGTCTTGCTGCGGAGTGTGAATCTCATGGGAAAATGATAAATCCGGATGTAAAAATTATCCACTTTTCCGGTAAAAATCCTGAGTTCATTTTCACCCTTGTCCTCTTTTAGCATCGAAGCGGAGGTGAAGGATGAGACAGGCAGGTGGCGGCGTATACCGGAGAAGCCTGAGAGGGGAGGCTGCTTTCATGCTTCCGATGCTTCTCTGTTTCATTCCGGTGGTTATCATTCCTTTCTTCTACGCCGTTTATCTCGGCTCGATGCGCTGGAATGGTATTTCCCATGAGAAGGAATTCATCGGTCTTGTGAATTATATCACCATATTCACCTCCGACCCCCAGTTCTGGTCGTCCGTGTGGTTCTCTTTCCGCCAGACTATCGCGATAACAGTCATCTCGAATATCCTGGGGCTTTCCTTTGCTCTGCTGGTCTCATCGCTGCCGAGGCGCCTCCAGGGCCTTCCCCGCACATTGCTCCTGCTGCCGAACATCATGGGAGGCGTCATCATGGGGTTCATCTGGCGCTTCATATTCCAGAAGGTATTCATCGCAATTGCGGAAATACCGGGTTTCGGATTCCTCGGACAGAGCTGGCTCGGTGAACCGGGGCCCGCATTCTGGGCAGTGGTCATAGTCTCTGCATGGCAGTACTCAGGGTACACGATGATCATTTACATTGCAGGGCTTACCGGAATAGACAGTGACATAAAGGAAGCAGCGAGGCTTGACGGCCCGTCTCCGCTGAAGGAGTTTTTCAGCATAACGCTGCCGCTGATCATGCCATCTGTCACAGTCTGCCTTTTCTGGGTGATGGTGAAGACCTTCACGATGTATGATCTTGTCTCGTCTCTCACTGTCGGAGGGCCCTACGGCACAACGACGACGGTCTCCATGAACCTCTATGAAGAGGCGTTTTCCCGGAACAACTATGGCCTGGGTTCTGCAAAGGCGATCGTGTTCTTCGTCTTCATACTCTGCATTTCACTTCTGCAGGTGCATTTCACGAGGTCGAAGGAGGTGGAGGCATGAAAAGCATGAGATATTCCCGCATCCTTTCACTGACACTGAGGCTGATCATACTTGCCGCGGTTATTGTCATCTTCCTCATGCCGTTCTATTTCCTGTTGCTCAATTCTGTCAAACCTCTCGGTGAGATCACGAAGGATACGGCAGCCCTTCCGTCAGTCATCAAGCTGGGCAATTACCTCGAGGCTTGGGAGCGGACGGATTTCCCCAGGGCCTTCCGCAATTCGCTCTCTGTGACTGTCTGCAGCCTCTTCGGGGTTGTGCTGTTCTCAAGTATGGCTGCATACAGGATTGTCCGTTATCCTTCAAGGTTCAACAATCTCGCATATGCGCTGTGCCTCGCGGAAATGATCATTCCGTTCCAGGTGATCATGATACCTCTTGTTATCGTGCTTGATGCCCTCTCCCTGATGAACTCGATACCGGGCCTTGTCTTCTCGAACTGGGGCCTCGGCGTGGCGATGGGCGTCTTCATGTTCTCCGGTTTCATCAAGAGCGTTCCGCGTGACCTTGAGGAAGCTGCCGCAATGGAGGGGGCGGGGGAACTGAGGATTTTCTTCAAAGTTGTATTCCCACTTCTCAAATCAATTGTTTTCACGCTGATAATCCTGGATACATTCTGGTTCTGGAATGATTATCTCCTTCCGCTCATAGTCATCTCAAGACCGCAGTTCAGGACGCTCCCGATAGCCATCAGCTCATTCATGGGGCAGTATTCGCTGCGATGGGATCTCGCGCTTCCAGCCCTTACGATGTCAATCATACCAGCCGCAATAGCCTTCTTCATCCTGCAGAAGAATATCGTTGCAGGATTAGTGGCCGGTGCGGTCAAGGGATGAACATAAACTCAGAAAGGAGAAAAGGATGAAAAGACTGCTTACAGTTATCCTCATTGCGCTCATTGCAATCTCTTCGGCTGCCGCAGGCGGCAGCGGCGAGGCAGCAGATCAGAAAGTCATAAGGATCTGCCAGTTCAAAGTCGAGATCGCCGATGATCTTCAGCGTCTTGCAGAAGAGTATGAAGAGCTCACAGGCATAAGAGTGGAGGTGGAGTCAACTTCATCTGACGGTTATCAGACGCTGCTCAGAACGAAGTTCGCCGGTGACGAGGCCCCTGATATCTTCAACAATGAGGGATTCTCACAGATGGCTGAATGGTCTGAGTATCTTGCGGACCTTTCTGATGAGCCATGGGTCGCGGACATGGTTCCCCAGGCAGTTGAAGGCGCTTCGATCGATGGCAGGATATACGGCCTCCCTCTCTATTTCGAGGGCTATGGCTGGTGTTACAACCCGAAGATGTTCGAGGAGGCGGGAATAACTGAGCTGCCGAAAACGCTTGATGAATTTGATGAGCTCTGCACGAAGCTCGAAGCAGCCGGCTTTGCTCCTATCGGCCTGCCTTTCGGTTCCTCCTACAATCCCGGACGCTTCATGTTCAATGTCGCGGTTGCGCATCAGGAGAATCCCACGGAATTCATCGAGGCGGCAAAGAGGGGCGAAATTGACTTCGTCAATGATGAGATCATGAATGAATGGGTCGACATGCTCGATGTCTGCCTGAAGCATGCATACAAGAATCCTCTCGATATGGATTTCTCCGGCCAGATAAGCTCATATGCATTCGAAGAAGTCGCAATGACGATGGCGAACAATGGAGGATGGATCTCATTCACGGAGATGAACCCGGAAATTGATGCCGACTATATGGTCGTGCCTATAAATAATGATCCTGCTTTCAACGATGTGCTTTATGCTGGCCCGTCCACATACTGGGTCGTGAATAAGAACAGCCCCGTGGTTGAAGAGGCCAAGGATTTCCTCGAGTGGCTCGTTACCAGCGATAGAGGCCAGTACTACCTGACAGATGTGTTCGGCTTTGTTCCGGGGCTTTCAACGATGTCTGTCTCTGAAGAGCAGGTCGGTCCTCTTTCGGCTGCGGTCAGCGAGGCAATAGTGGAAGGGCGTGCGCTCGGCTGGGAATGGCCAAAGTATCCTAACGGTGCTGCAGATGAGATCGGAGATGCGATCATCGCGTATGGGGCAGGTGAGCTGGACAGGACACAGTTCCTTGAGGAAGTCCAGGATATATTCGTAAGGCTTTCCGCGGTGAGGTAGGGAGATGAATGAGCTGAAACTCAGGAAAATACCATTCGGGGGGGATTACTCCCCCGAACAGTGGCCACGTGAGGTCTGGAATGAGGACATCCGCCTCATGAAGGAGCTGGGAGTGAACACAGTCACGATCAACGTTCACTCCTGGATCATGAGTGAGAAAGAGGATGGGAAAATAGATTTCTCCTTCCTTGATGAAGTAGTCGCGATGCTCAAGGAAGCCGGTATTGATATCATCATGGCGACAGCGACGACGGCTCCTCCTGCATGGCTTTACCAGAAGGATTATGGGATTCTCAAGACCGATATAAAAGGCAGGCCGAATAAATTCGGAGTGAGGGAGAAATTCTGTCCGACTTCGGTGACATACAGGGAATATGCCAGGACATTCGTGACAGCTCTTGCCAATCATTTCAGAAATGAGAAGAGCATCCTTCTGTGGCACCTCAACAATGAGCTGAGCGGGTTCTGCTACTGTGAGCACTGTGAAGAGGAATTCAGGGAATATCTCAGGAAAAAGTACGGCAGCATCGAGAACCTCAATGACAGGTGGTGTACGGCAATGTGGGGGAGGACATATACCTCATTCGAGGATATCTATGCCCCTACCGAGCTTAATGAGCTTTATCTTGATGTCAATGGCGACGGAATGGATCTCGATTCCCTTCCTACCGAGGCGATTGAATACGCCAGATTCCAGTCGGAAGCACATGAGGAGCTTTTCAGAATGGAGGCGGAGTGCATAAAAGCCGCCATACCGGATGCGGTATGCACGAATAATTATCAGTTCCGCGGGCGCTTTGATTATCACAGGATAGCAGAGCCCCTTGATATAATTTCCCTCGATATCTACCCGGAGAAAGGCGAGGCGTCGTATAATGCCGCGTTCAATCTCGACATTGCCAGGAATTTCAAGAAGGAGGATACTCCGTTCCTCATCATGGAGATGACACCGAACCATGCGAGCTGGGCGAAGGTCTGTGCAGCAAAGCGTCCGGGCGAGATAGGCCTGTATGCGATGGCGAACATTGCCCACGGAGCTGATTCCGCGCTGTTCTTCCAGATCAGAAGGACTCCTGCAGGGTTCGAGAAATTCCATGGGGCGATGATTCCCCATGCCGGGCATATCGGTACCCGCATCGGAAGGGAGCTGAAAGAGCTTTCCGCAGATCTCAGGAAAATTCCTCTCGATATCCTCGATATGCGCCTTGAACCGGAAACTGCAGTGATCCACGACTGGGATGAGAAACTTGGCGTGGAGATTCCCTGTTCCGTGCAGAAAGGCATTGATTACTCGAAGGAAGTGAAATACTACTACCGCTATTTCCATGAGCACAACATTCCGACAGATGTCATTTCCTTCGATCAGGATTTCTCGCGCTACAAGCTGATCGTTGCTCCGATGCTCTGCATGATCAGGAAGAAGCATGCTGAGAGGCTGCAGAAGTTCGTGGAGGATGGCGGAGTCCTTGTCCTGACCTATTTCTCGGGATATACGGATGAATGTGATTACTCCTATCTGGGAGGCCAGCCGGGACCGCTGAGGAAGACTGCCGGACTCTGGGTCGAGGAGATAGATGCGCTGAAGCCAGAGGAGCACAACACTATGGTCTTCCATGATGGCACTTCCGCATCTGTTTCCTATATGTGCGATGTGATACGCATCGATACTGCGGAAACGCTGGCTGTGTATGGAGAAGACTATTACCGCGGCCTTCCATGCCTTGCCCGCAACAGGCTCGGGAAGGGCGAATGCATCTACATAGGTGCGAAGCCCGATGAGGAAGGCGTTGAGAGGATTCTTTCGATGGCTGTGAGCGAGGCCGCTGTGGAGAAAGGCATGTCAACTCCTGAAGGCGTCAGGGCTGTGAAGAGGGGAGACTATCTTTTCCTGCTGAATTACAGCGGTGAGGAGAGAACTGTTTCGCTGCCGTCTGAAATGGACGATGTGCTGGGAGAGCGGAAGATTACAGAAGCTGTCCTGAAAGCCAACGGATACTCCATACTCAGATAGCCATTCAAGACCTGCCGTGTCATGAGCGGCAGGTCTCATATTCATCCTGTTTTCCCGCCATTTCCGTCTCTGTGCACCTTTATGCTATCATCAGGGCGGAGGCTTCTATGTCTGATTACATGAACGGAACGGGAATACAGTATCATCTCCATACAAAAAAGGGTGATGTCGGCCGCTATGTCATCCTCCCCGGGGATCCCAAGCGCGTTCCCCTGATCGCCCGGCATCTCGATGATGCCGTCCTTGTTGCTGACAGCCGTGAGTTCGTCACATATACCGGCACTCTCGACGGGGAGCGCGTCTCGGTGACTTCAACGGGCATTGGAGGCCCTTCCGCATCGATTGCGATGGAGGAGCTCTACAAGTGCGGCGCCGATACATTCATCAGGATGGGAACCTGCGGCGGCATAGCGCTTCCTGTGATGGGCGGCGATGTCGTCATCGCAACCGGTGCTGTCAGGATGGAGGGCACAAGCCGTGAATATGCCCCGGTAGAGTTCCCGGCAGTTGCTGATTACTACGTCGTGACGGCTCTCCGGGAGGCGGCTGAGCGCCTGGGTTTCCGCTATCATATAGGGGTTGTGCAGTGCAAGGATTCCTTCTATGGTCAGCACGATCCGGAGGAGATGCCTGTGAGCGGTGAGCTCCTTGCCAAATGGGAGGCATGGAAGAGGCTTGGGGTTCTCGCATCCGAGATGGAGAGCGCGGCGCTCTTCACCGTTGCCGCAAGGCTCGGAGCGAGGTGCGGCTCAGCTTTCTTTGTCGTCGGCAATCAGGAGAGGGAGAAGCTGGGGATGGACAACCCGAAGCTCCACGACACTGAACCTGCCATCGAGGTGGCGGTGGAAGGCGTGAGGAATCTTATAGCTGCTGACAGGCTTAAAAAGGACAGATGAAGCCGCGCGTCAATTCTCAGTAGAGGCTGATCCCTTCAGCCTCGTACTCCTTCTTCCTTCTGGCAAGGAGGTCATCCAGATCCTCGCCAGAGGCCGCTTCTGCATCGAGCTCGATCGTGAAGAGCTCAAGGCCAAGCGATGTGTACTCCCTCTGCAGTTCCTCCGCCGGGTGCATCGAGAGGTCCAGACTGAAGCGCTCCGCTTTGAAAGAGGCGACAGCATCCTCTGTCTTTTCAAGGAATGTACGGCCTGTTTTCAGGTTTCTTATCGCTATTATTCCTCTTACAGGCACCGGCCTGGAGAATATGTCACTGGTGTTCACACCGAGATCATATGCAAAACACACATTATGTACAATCCTTGGTTTGCTTTCCAAAAATATGTGCGGTACAATTTGTCAGGAAATTCTCAGAGGAACAAAGGACATGGAACAGCAGATTCAGGATCTAATTGCCTCCATCAGGAAGGAAGGAATCGATACTGCCAGGGCTGAGAGCGGTAAGATAATCGCCGACGCCGAGGCAAAGGCTGCATCAATTATAAGCTCTGCCGAAGCGGAGAGGGATGCCATGCTTGCAAAGGCCAGGAAGGACATTGAACTGGAGAAGTCATCCGCCGAAGCCACGATAAAGCAGGCCGCGAGGGATGCGTCGCTCTCTCTCCGGAAAAGCATAGAGGATATGTATTCATCAATACTCCGCGATGCCATTGCGGCATCGAGTGAAGGGAATGGGCTGATCAGCCTTCTCAGGATTGCTCTGGAAGGAGATGTGTCAGGTAAGGCTGTGGAGATACCGGATTCGGAACTCAGCGCGCTGCGCTCAAAGCTCTCGGCAGCCTTTGCCGACAAGATCAAGGCTGGAATGGAGGTCCGTCCCTCCTCCTCGTTCTCCGCAGGTTTCAGGATTGCGGAGAAGGATGGCTCAGGCTACATCGACTATTCCGATGAGGAATGCGTGAAGCTCCTGATGCCGTATCTCTCGGAAAGCCTCAGGGAGATTCTGGGATAATGTCAGAGTACTACTATTTCGCCGCATCGCTCCCGATGCTCCGCATGGACCGGGAGGCTCCCATGTCCTATGCCGAGTTCATGGAGAGGGCTTCCGAGCATCTCTCTGAGAGCGATTACCGCAATCTCCGGCTTGCCGTTTTCGGCACGGAGGAAGGCGAGGCCTCAATTCCTGTCGTCAGGGAATGGCAGGAGTATGCGGGGCACCTCAGGGCGGCAATAAACAGGATCAGGGCCGAGCGCCTCGGCTTCAAAGGATATGCCTCGGAAAGCATGGACCGCTCCCTTGAGCCGGTTGCCCGTGCGATAGTCGAGAACAGGAATCCGCTGGAGGGGGAGAAGGTGATACTCTCGCTTTATTTCGATTTCCTCTCATCGCGGGAGAACGGTTCTCCGTTCTCATCAACGGCCCTGATGATCTATGCCCTCAAGCTGCAGCTCATTGAGAGGGCGGCTGCCTTTGACGAGAAGAAGGGCAGGGCGGAATTCGATAGGCTCTACAGCGCCATCGAGGGAACACTAAAGAGGTAAGGAGTCGGTATGTCAGCAGCAAGAGGACATGTCACCGGCGTCAACGGCAACATGGTCAATGTCGCCTTCGACGGCCAGGTCATAAAGAATGAGGTCGGTTTCATCTCCGTCGGTGGAACCAGGCTCAAAAGCGAGATCATCAGGATAACCGACGGCGTCGCCTCAATGCAGGTGTATGAGATGACGGGCGGAATAAAGGTCGGGGATGAGGTTGAGTTCACCGGTGAGATGCTCTCTGTCGAGCTCGGTCCCGGCCTTCTCACACAGGTCTTCGACGGCTTGCAGAATCCGCTTCCGGAGCTTGCGGAGAAATGCGGCTTCTTCCTTGAGCGCGGCGTTTATGCCGATCCTCTTCCGGACAGGGAGTGGGATTTCACGCCTGTGAAGAAGGTGGGTGATACCGTGACCGCGGGAGACTCGTTCGGCACTGTTCCCGAGGGGCTCTTCACCCACAGGATCATGGTCCCGTTCACGCTTCAGGGCACGTGGAAGATCAGGTCAATCGCCGCTCCGGGAATGCATCGCTCACATGAGACTGTCTGCACGATAGAGAACCAGAGAGGGGAGACGAAGGATCTCTCGATGATCATAACCCAGCCTGTCAAGGTCGCCATCGGCGGCTATGAGGAGAGGGTGCTCCCTGATGAGCCGATGGTCACCAGAATCAGGGTCATTGATACATTCCTTCCCGTCGCTAAGGGCGGAACATACTGTACTCCGGGACCATTCGGAGCGGGAAAGACTGTGCTGCAGCATCTGACGTCGAAGAATGCTGATGTGGATATAGTGATCATCGCAGCCTGCGGCGAGCGTGCAGGCGAGGTCGTTGAGATCCTGAAGGAATTCCCGGAGCTCACCGATCCGAAGACGGGAAAGAGCCTGATGGAGAGGACGATCATCATCTGCAACACCTCCTCGATGCCTGTCGCCGCAAGAGAGGCTTCTGTATATACGGCTGTCACAATGGCGGAGTATTACAGGAACATGGGGCTGGATGTGCTTCTTCTCGCTGATTCCACATCGCGCTGGGCTCAGGCAATGAGGGAGATGTCGGGAAGGCTCGAGGAGATCCCGGGCGATGAGGCATTCCCGGCTTATCTCGAATCGAGGATTGCCGGCTTCTATGAGAGGGCCGGCAAGGTCAGGCTGCGCGACGGAAGCTACGGCTCGGTCACGATCGGCGGCACCGTATCTCCCGCAGGCGGAAACTTCGAGGAGCCTGTCACACAGGCTACGCTGAAAGTTGTCGGAGCGTTCCACGGCCTTTCCAGAGAGCGCTCGGATGCCAGGAAGTATCCTGCCATCGATTCCCTTGACTCCTGGTCGAAGTACGGGGGAATCATCGAGAAGGACAAGGTTGATACAGCTTACTCATTCCTGCGGAGGGGCGATGAGGTTGCTTCGATGATGAAGGTCGTCGGCGAAGAGGGAACGAGTCTCGAGGACTATATTGTCTATCAGAAGGGTGACTTCATTGATTCTGTCTATCTGCAGCAGAATTCCTTCGATCCTGTTGATTCCATGGTTTCCGTGGAGAGGCAGCGCCTCTCATTCTCCATACTCTACGATATACTCGGCTCCTCTTTCCCGTTTGCTGACAAGAAGGATGTAAGAGCCTTTTTCAACGAGCTCAGGCAGCGTTTCCTGGACTGGAACAGCACCGCTTCCGATGACCCGAGGTATGAGGAGAGGAAGAACGCGCTCGTTTCGTTCTATCAGGAGAGGAGGAAGTAAATGCAGAAGGTCTATACGAGGATAGAATCTATTGTCGGCAACGTCATCACCGTGCGTGCCGAAGGTGTGCGCAATCAGGACCTTGCGGAGATAACGACCTCCCAGGGAACGGGATACGCGAATGTTATCAAGCTCGATGGCGACAAGGTCTCGCTTCAGGTCTTCAAGGGCGGCCAGGGTGTATCGACGGGAGACAGCGTGCGCTTTCTGGGCGTTCCCATGAGAGTAAGCTACTCCGAGGATCTTCTCGGACGCATCTTCGACGGTGCCGGCAAGCCGCGTGACAACGGTCCTGAGCTCACAGCGAACATGATCGACATAGGCGGCCCGTCCGTTAATCCGTCCAGGAGGCTCATCCCGAAGAGGATGATACGCACTGGTATACCGATGATCGACGTTTTCAACACCCTTGTCGAATCGCAGAAACTCCCGATCTTCTCCGTTTCCGGAGAGCCGTACAATGAGCTCCTTGCAAGGATAGCGATGCAGGCTGATGTCGACATCATCGTGCTCGGCGGAATGGGACTCAAATATGATGACTATCTCTTCTTCCGCAATGCGCTGGAGAAGTCAGGAGCCATATCGAGGACGATCATGTTCATACATACCGCCTCGGATCCGACTGTGGAATGCACGCTCGTTCCCGATCTCTCCCTCGCTGTCGCCGAGCGTTTCGCGCTCGATGGAAAGAAGGTGCTCGTGCTCCTTACTGACATGACGAACTTCTGCGATGCGGAGAAGGAAATGGCGATCACGATGGATCAGGTACCATCCAACAGAGGATACCCCGGCGATCTCTATTCAACGCTTGCATCCCGCTATGAGAAAGCTGTCGACTTCGAAGGTGCAGGATCTGTGACGATCCTCGGTGTCACGACGATGCCGGGCGATGATGTCACTCATCCTGTCCCGGACAATACCGGTTACATCACTGAGGGGCAGTATTATCTCCGCGGCGGCCGCATCGAGCCATTCGGATCGCTCTCGCGTCTCAAGCAGAACGTCAACAAGGACACACGTCCCGACCACCGCTCACTGATGGACGGCATGATCAAGCTGTATGCCTCCTACAAGGACTCGCTTGAGAAGCGGTCGATGGGCTTCATGATGACCGACTGGGATGATAAGCTCCTGAAATACGGTGCGCTCTTTGAGGAGAGGCTGATGGATCTTTCAGTGAACATTCCTCTCGAGGAGGCTCTGGATGAGGGCTGGCGCATCCTCGCCGAGTGCTTCGAGCCTAACGAGACAGGACTGAGGTCCGATCTCATAGAGACCTACTGGCCGAAGGAGAAGTGAGGTGGCTGTAAAGCTGACTAAGAATGAGCAGAAGAAGCAGAAGGATGCCCTCAGGCAGTACCAGCGCTATCTTCCCACCTTGCAGCTCAAGAAGCAGCAGCTCCAGATCGTGATACGCGAGGCTGAGAACGAGATCGTGAAGCTCAGGGAGGAGCAGAGGAAGGCTGTCGAGGCTCTCTCCGGATGGATCGCAGTCTATGGCGGCAACACTGCTTTCCCCGAGGACCGGTCGATAGAGAAGCTCGTCGTTGTCGACAGGATCGAGAAGGACAAAGGGAATATAGCCGGTGTCGAGGTGCCTGTCTTCAGGGAACTTCTCTTCAAAGAGATTGAGTACGATCTCGATTACTACCCGCTCTGGGTCGACAGGGCGCTTGAGGCCCTGAAGGATATAGCGAAGTACGATGCCCTCGTCGCGACGCTCCAGGAGAGGATTGACCTCCTTTCTAGGGAGCTGAGGACGACCACGCAGCGCGTGAATCTCTTCGAGAAGGTGAAGATACCCGAGACGAAGGAGAACATAAGGGTGATCGGTATCTACCTGCAGGACCAGCAGACATCCGCTGTTGTCCGGGGCAAGATAGCAAAGAAGAAGCTGGTGAAGGTGAGCTGATGATAGAGAAGATGAAGAAAGTGGTTCTCCTCGCGGAGGGGAACAGCAGGGAAAGGCTTCTTGTATCGCTCCGTGAGGCCGGCGTGATGCATGTCACGGACCTCGTGATGAAATCGCCTTCATCCGAGAGCCTTGAAAGCGGCAGAGCGGAGTATGCCGGCGTGCTGCAGACACTCGAGGAAAGAAAGGACAAGAAGGACAGGGAGCGGATACTCATCAGCGGCCCTGATTTCGAGAAGGTCCATTCCTCGCTCAAAGCAGCGATAGAGCGTGAAGCGGAGCTGAAGGAGAGCATCATAGCGCTGCAGAATGAACGCGAGAGGATACTGCCTTTCGGTGAGTTCGATCCTGAGGCGGTCAGGGCGCTTGCTGCGGACGGCATTCCGATCACCCTCTGCATAATCGGGAAGAAGGAAGAGGAGATGCTCCGCGCTGATGGGAGCGTCCGCTTCATTCCTGTCGCATACAGCGGCAAGGGCAGGGCTGTCGCACTTCTGGACTCATCGCTCCCCTCCGGTGTCGCGGCACAGGAATTCAGACTGCCGGAGAAGAGCCTCGCGGAAATAGATGCCGCCCTGATCTCTGCAAAGGCGGAAGTGAGGGAACTTGGCGAGAAGATCAGGCTAGGTGCCAGATACATCCCTTCATATGAGGCATGCCTCAGGGAGTGGGATGAGAAGATAACATTCGAGCGCGTGAGCGCGACCGTTGAGGGCGAGGATATCATCTATCTCACGGGATACATCCCAGAAAAATGTGAGCGGAAATTCCGCGCGTTCGCGGAAGACAGCTCCTTTGCCTACATGATCTCTGAGCCGACAGAAGAGGATAATCCGCCGACGCTTGTCGCTTACCGGGGCATAACGAGAATCGTGAAGCCGGTCTTTGACATACTCGGGACGGTTCCGGGTTACAGGGAGTACGATATCTCATCGTGGTTCCTTGTCTTCTTCTCGCTCTTTTTCGCGATGATCATAGGAGACGCCGGGTACGGGCTTGTCTTCCTCCTTGCCGCAATCCTGATGCAGGTCAAGTCGAAGAAAGCCTCGGATCTGAACATCCTTCTCTATGTGCTTTCCGTCGTGACGATAATCTGGGGCGCACTGACAGGCACCTGGTTCGGTTCGGAGGCTGTGCTTGAGCATCTTCCGTTCCTGAAGAAGCTGATCATCCCAGCGATCACCAACTTCCCCGATGCCGTAGGCGTCGATGCCACATGGGCACAGAACATGCTGATGAAGTTCTGCTTCATCCTCGGCGCGGTGCAGCTCGGGCTTGCAAGGGTGATGAACATCGTCAGGAAGGCGAAGGAGAGAGACCTGTCGCTCGTCGCAGAGGCGGGATGGTTCCTAGATGTCGTGATGCTGTACATGATGGCGCTCTATCTTGTAATAGGACAGGCTGTTCCGTTCGGCATCATAGTAGGCGGTATCGCGCTGGGCTTCGTGCTTGTCTGCTGTTTTTCGGCACAGGGGCCCGGAGTGAAGTTCTCCGACGGACTCAAGGCAAGTCTGGGAGGGTTCTTCACGACGTTCCTCGACACGATCTCATGCTTTTCGAACATCATGAGCTACATAAGGCTTTTCGCGGTCGGAATGGCTTCGCTTGCAATAGCGCAGTCCTTCAACGGAATGGCGGAAGGGCTTCTTTCCGGATTCACGCTTCCGCTGGGTATAGCGGTCATTGTGATCGGACACCTGCTGAACCTCGTGATGGGTATTCTGTCTGTCGTCGTTCATGGCGTCAGGCTCAATCTACTGGAATTCTCCGGTGCTCTCGGAATGGAGTGGACTGGATACAATTACGAACCATTTAGGAAAATGGCGAACGATAAAGCTGATAACAGCTAAGGAGAGGATATGGAAAATCTTGCTTATCTCGGAATGGCATGTGCACTCTGCTTTTCCGCACTTGGATCAGGATTCGGCACCGGCGTTGCAGGACAGAGCGCTGTCGGTGGATGGAAGAAATGCTACGCTGCCGGAAAGCCGGCTCCGTTCATTATGGTCGCATTCGCGGGCGCTCCGCTCACGCAGACAATCTACGGCTTCCTTCTCATGACGTTCATACGTTCCGCATTCATGGCTGATCCGTCATCTTACCTTCTCTATCTCTCGGTAGGCATGCTCGGCGGTGCTGCGATCGGACTTTCAGCCTGGTTCCAGGGCAAGGTGGCTGCGGCCGCATCCGATGCTCTCTCCGAGACCGGAAAGGGTACTGCGAACTACTTCATCGTAATCGGTATCACGGAGACTGTAGCGCTCTTCACGCTCGTCTTCTCCCTGCTCACACTCTGACAGCAAGGGTGGTGTCCATTCCGGGCATCACCCGCTTTCTGTCCCCATCAGGGATTCATGAACAATTTCACCGCTCCGGCTGCTTCGTATCCTTTGCCGTAGAGCCTTCTGACATCATCGCTTCTGTGCTTCGTGGTTGTCACTCCGCAGGTGTCGTCAGGAGCAAGTATCAGGGCCCGGCCTTCCTTCTCCAGCTGCAGGGCTTCCCTGAGCGCTGCATTATATCTTTCCGCTCTTGTCCTCAGTGCTCTGCCGGCTTCTGGATAACTTCTCTCAAGAATACGGGCAGGCAGCCTGTCCTTGCCGGGAGAACGGAAATCATCCTTCCGTTTTGTTATGACGATGATCACCCTGTCCGCGCCTTTCTCGAATGCTTTCCTGAAGGGAATCGGATCTGAAAGCCCTCCGTCGAAGTAGGGGATGCCGTCTATCACTGTCGGGCGGCAGAGAACGGGGATTGTCCCTGAAGCCTCGATCGGACGCATCTCAAAGGGCTTTATTGATTCCTTGGGAAAGTATACAGGCTCTCCCGTCCTGGCATCGGTGGCGACGATCGTGAAATCCTTTCCGGAGGCGGTGTATGCATCGACATCCCACGGATCCTCCCCGTCAGGGAAAGACAGCTCCTCATAGATGTATCTCATGTTCAGGTAGGAACCATGGAAGATCAGGTTCCGCAGGCTCATGTACTCCTTCCTCTCAGGATAGAGGCCGAAGAAGCGCAGAGTCCTTTCCCTCTGCCCGGAGATGTAGTTTGCCAGATTCGATGCTCCGGCGGACACTCCCACACAGATGCCGATATCAACCGAGTCATCCAGAAGACGGTCAACGACACCCGCGCCGAAGGCATCCCTCATGCCCCCGCCAACGTCAATGATAGAGTAGACCATAATATTTCCAATCCCAGTAAAATGATACATGCATGAAAGCATGTGCTCAAGGTTTCAGGCTTGGCTCCGTGATATCTTTCAGCTATTCTTTTTCCATGAGTCTCATGATTCTTTTCATCGCACCTTTCATTGGCACTCTCCTCGGTTCCGCCTCTGTCTGTGCATTCCGCAGCGGCATCGGCGAGAAGACAGGAAAGGCTGTTTCAGGTTTCGCAGGCGGTGTCATGACAGCAGCGTCAGTATGGTCTCTGCTTCTGCCTGCAATAGAGCAGTCCTCGTACTATACCGCAGCATTCGCATTCCTCTCAGGTATTGCGTTTCTTCTCATCCTCGATACCATTGTCCCCCATCTCCATGCCCTTTCGGATAAGGCTGAAGGAAAGGCATCTGGGCTCTCGCGTTCAGCGCTCCTGATGCTTGCAGTCACACTGCACAATATCCCGGAGGGAATGGCTGTAGGAGCTGCCGCTGCGGCCGCAGCTGCAGGGGATGGCGCGATTTCCTATGCATCCGCCCTGGCGCTCTCTCTCGGAATAGCGCTGCAGAACTTTCCCGAGGGCCTTGTCGTTTCGATGCCTCTCTACAAGGAGGGCAGGAGCCGCCTGCGGGCCTTTATTGAAGGAGCGCTCTCCGGTGCAGTGGAGCCCGCAGGTGCTGTTGCCGCATTCATCTTCGTCTCATCCCTTTCATCTCTTCTGCCGTTCCTCCTTGCGTTCGCTGCCGGAGCAATGTTCTATGTCGTTGTGGAAGAGCTCATTCCGGAGGCATCTGAAGGCGAGCACTCTAACATCGGCACTATAGGTGCGGCTGTCGGCTTTGCTGCAATGATGCTCCTCGACGGAATCTTCGGATGAAAGGCATGTGATTGCATATATCGCCATGTTATGAGAAAATTTCTCATGAATACCCGCTTCTGCGGTGATCCGGAGGATATATGCTTTGCAGCTTTTCAGTTTCCGGCTACAGGTCTTTCAGGGAAAAAGCCGAGCTCTCGATGAAGAGCGAGATGATAACGGAGAATCAGGAGACTCTCATTCCCGGAGGTTTCCTTCCCGCTGCTGCCATCTTCGGCCCTAACGGAAGCGGCAAGAGCAGTTTCCTCGGAGCGCTCGGCTTCCTTGTCAGATACCTCTCTCTCCCGCTGCTGTCCTCGGGAAATGCAGCGGATATTCCGGAGAATGCCGGGTTCTCGGTCACATACACTTCAGGCGGGCATTTCTACCGCTACATGCTTTCTTTCGCTGAAGGTGACATCCGCAAAGAGAGCCTTGAGCGCGCGGAAAGCGGAGAGAAACGTTTCTCCCTCCTTTTCTCAAGAACAGAGGAAGAGGTGAGGTATCATGGTCTTCTGAAGAGCATCGGTGCCGGTGATATCCCCGGCTGTGTCCCTCTCTTCACGCTCCTCAATTCCGAACATCCTGACAATGAGGTGGTCAATGAGGCTTTCCGCGGCCTTGCGGAAGGATTCACATTCCCCGGACGGAAATTCTCCGAGCTCACTGCAAAGCGGAAGGGCATGGTCATTGAGCTTCTCGGGAGGATGGGGTTCCCGGTTGCCGGCATACGCTCCGGCAGAGTCCTGTATCAGGACGGCAGTGAGGTGGAATCTGACAGGGAATCCAAGGGCCTTATGGAGCTTATCTCCTTCCTTCCTGCCGCGGTTGAAGCACTTGAGGAGGGGAAGGTCCTGATCTCTGATAACAGCCTGCCTTCGCTGCATCCTGCGCTCCGCCGTTTTGTGCTCAGGCTTTTCACGGACAGGGCGTCGAACAGGAACGGTGCAGCCATCATTTTCTCTTCGCCTGACCTGCTGCTGATGGATATGTCGCTGCTCCGCCGCGATGAGATATACCTTGCGGAAAAGAGGGAGGGCTCTTCCCGCATCACGCGCCTCACAGCCCTCAAGGCTGCCGGCGGCCAGTCTGTCAGAAAGGATGCCAGGCTTCTCAAAAGCTATGAGGCGGGCGATTACGGTGCATTTCCTGCAACAGGGGAGGCTGCCGGATGGAACGAAGGGGAGGAAAAGGAGAGGAAGGAGCGCAGGCTCTTCTCGATCAACAACCGCCGCTACCTAGGGAACAAGTTCCGCATCACGAGGTTCATCAGGGAGATTGCGGACAGAAACTGCCCGGATGCCTCATCTTTTGCCGACATCTTCTCAGGCACCGGCTCCGTATCCTATGCCTTCCGCGACAAGCGCCTGATACTCAATGATTTCCTTTATTCGAACTATCTGGCGAATCTGGCGTGGTTCTCTCCCGAGCATTTCCGGCGCAGCATGCTTGAAAACCTCATCGATACTTACAATTCCATGGCTGCCGATGAGGACAATTACATGTCGGATAATTTTTCCGGGACATATTTCTCCCGTGAGAACTGCAGGAGGATCGGGGCTGTCAGGGAGGATATCGAGAGAAGATACCGCACCGGGGAGATAAACATGCGCGAGAAGGCGATACTCGTTGTCTCCCTCCTCTATGCGATGGACAGGATCGCCGCCACATGCGGCCATTACGATGCATGGCGCACCGGTGCTGATCTGGAGAAAAGGCTGGAGATGAGGATGCTCGATGCCGATGATGGGAACAATGCAGGCAATGAGATATTCAGCGAGGACACGAATGCCCTTGTGAAGCATATCGAGGCTGATATCGTCTATATCGATCCGCCATATAATTCCCGGCAGTACTCAGATGCCTACCACCTGCTTGAGAATGTGGCGAGATGGGAGAAGCCGGAGGTCCGGGGCAAGGCGAGGAAGATGGACAGGAAGGACATGAAGAGCCTCTATTCCACCTCCCATGCCGCTGAGGCTTTCCGTGATCTCATCTCCTCAGTAAACGCACGCTACATCCTTCTCTCGTACAACAACATGCATGACAAGGGTGACAGCCGCTCAAATGCCAAGATATCCGACGAGACAATAATGAGCGTGCTCACGGAAAAAGGCGATGTCACTGTGTTCTCTACCGCCCACAAGGCCTTTTCCGCCGGCAAGAGCCGCATCGATGGCAACGAGGAGCGCATTTTTCTCTGCCGCGTGAGAAAGAAGCGTACAGATGCAAGGAGGTTCATAGAATCACCTCTCAACTACATAGGCGGCAAGGGGAGGATCATAAAGGATCTTCTGGATGCCTTTCCCAGTGAGATTGACACATTCGTGGATCTCTTCGCCGGTGGATGCACTGTGGGTGTGAACGCCCCGTGCCGCCGCGTGATTTTCAATGACTCCGATGCCCGCCTTGTCTCGCTGCTGCGCCAGATGCGCCGGTCGGATAAAGATGAGTTCATTGCGGATATAAAGCGCGTGATAGCAGACTACGGCCTCTCCAGAAGCGATGAGTACGGATACGCCTACTACGGAGCTGATTCCTCCAGAGGATTGGGGAGCGTCAACAAGGAAGCATATGCCCGTCTCCGCGCCGATTTCAACAGGCTCTCTCTTGATGAGCACATGAGGGCGGTGATGCTCTATGTGCTGATCATCTACGGCTTCAACAACCAGATAAGGTTCAATGATGACGGGGCTTTCAACCTTCCTGTGGGCAAGAGGGATTTCAACTTGAGGATGCAGGAGAAGCTCTCCATTTTCATCGACAGGATAAAGGAGCTTGACGCTCTGTTCCTCGATTCGGATTTCCGTACTGTCGACATACCTTCCGGTTCATTCGTCTATGCCGATCCCCCGTATCTCGTGACGACTGCGACCTACAATGAGAGGCATGGCTGGACTGAGAGCGATGAGACCTCGCTTCATGAGCTCCTGGAGAATCTCACGGAGCGCGGCATTAAATTCGCTTTGTCGAACACCCTCCGGAGCAGGGGCAAGGAGAACACCTTCCTCATCTCCTGGCTGGAGCGCCATCCGGAGTACAGGGTGATACATGTCGAGAGGAATTACTCCAATTCCAATTACCACATAAAGGACAGGGGCGCTGAATCGGATGAGGTGATAATCCTCAATTACTGATCCTGTACTCGACCACCTGGCAGTTGGCAGGGCGGTAGGACATATACTCCTCCATCGTCCTGCTCTCGAAATAGGTGTCGATGATCCTCATGATGGTCGCATGGCAGACAAGGAGGATATTCGAGCTGTTCTCTCTCCTGAGCCTGTCGATGAGGTTGTATGCACGCCTTGCGGCATCGGCGGCTGACTCTCCTCCCGGAAAGCGTCTGAAAGGCTCAGCTTTGAAAGCCCTGAACTCCGGATCATCCCATGATGTGCCGTCCTTTTCCCCGAAATCCACCTCGTGGAGATCGTATTCCACCTTTGCTGTGAGTCCCAAGGCCTTCTCAACAGGCGCGGCAGTCTCCCTTGCACGCCTTAGAGGGGAGACGTAGATTGCCCCGATTCTGTATTCATCCTGTTTCCCGGCAAGGAAGCGGGCGAGCTCCTCAGCCTGCATCCTTCCTTTCTCTGAAAGATCGGACTCCATCATGCCGCAGACCCTGCGTAGCCTGTTCCATTCCGTCTCACCGTGCCTTGTGACAAAGATTCTCATACCCGGAGCTTAGCACTGCCCGGCAAGGCTGTCATCTGATGAGCTTCCTTCTCATCCAGTGCCCGCTCCTGAAAAAGAGCAGGGAGATTACCGTTCCTGTTGTCCAGCCCACGGGCCAGGAGAGCCAGATGCCGGCGGCTCCGAGGAATGAGGAGAAGATGAACGCGAGCGCCACGCGGAGGATGAGGTCGGAGAATGTCGATACAGTGAATGGCAGCATGTCTCCGGCGCCGCGGAGCACCGCATCCGTGATGATCTTGAAGGAGATGATGAGATAGAACGGTGAGACGATTTTCAGGAAGCGCATTCCCTCTCCGAGCGCCGCCGTCTCCTCCGCGTTCATGAAGAGAAGGAGGATGTAGCGGCCGAGGAAGAGGAAGAGAAGCGTTGAGACAATGCTGAAGGCAGCGGCTATCAGGAGGCCTTCCTTTCTGCCGCTTCTCACCCTGTCGATGAGACCTGCTCCGTAGTTCTGCGCCGCGAAACCTGAGATCCCGTTGCCGATGGTGGTTATCGAGGTGATGATCATGTTGTTGAGCTTTATCGCGGCGGCATAGCCTGCCATCACCGAGGCTCCGAAGCTGTTCACGACGCTCTGGACGAGTATGTTGCCCACGGAGATGAATGACTGCTGGAGTATCGATGGAACCGCGATGACGATGATCTGCCTGAGTATCTGGAAGGAGAAGAGGGGAGCCTTTTCCTCCGTCTCTCCAATCCTCTTCAGCCTCACCAGCAGGGCGATGAGGGCGAGTATGCTGCTCACTCCCTGGCAGATGAAGGTCGCCCAGGCAACTCCTTCGACTCCCATGCCGAAGGCTGTCACAAAGAGAATGTCCATGCCGATATTGGCTGTGGAGGAGAATGCGAGGAATATGAAGGGTGTCCTGCTGTCACCCATGGCGGTGAAGATACCCGTCGCGATGTTGTACATGATGAGAAAGATGACACCTAGGATGTAGATGTCGAGGTACTCCTCGCTCATTTTCATAAGTTCTGCAGGAGTGTTTATCGCCTCCAGGAGAAGATCTGAGGCGGCAAGGCCCATGAGCGTGAGGAGGGCGGAGAGCACCAGCGCTGCGATGAATGTGGTGGTTATCGCAGTCTTCATCTCCTTCCGCCTTCCTGCGCCGAAGTACTGCGAGACAACGACTGAGGAACCCATGTTCGCACCGAATGCGAAGGCGATGAAGATCAGTGTGATCTCATAGGAGTTGCCGACTGCGGCAAGCGCCGCGGCCGAGATGAATCTGCCAGCCACGAGGCTGTCCGCGATATTGTAAAGCTGCTGGAAAAGCATTGATCCCAGAAGAGGGAGCGTGAATCTCCAGATCAGCCCCCTGATGCTGCCTTCTGTCAGGTCTCTGTTCATAGTGCGGGATGATACACCTGAGGGCTGGGAAAGAGAAGACCGCCTCGCGGCGGCCTTCTGCATTCTGTCAGTTCTTCTTTCTCGATCTCATTATCGCTTTCTGTACCTCGACGATCGGGATGATCATGACGGCGATCACGAGAGCGATGAGGAATTCCTCTATCGAAATGTGGGCGAAGCCGAACGCATTGCTGAGGAACGGGATGTAGAGCACCGCGAGCGTCAGCACGAATGCTCCCGCAAGCGTCCAGTAGAGGATCTTGTTGTGCCCCTTTGTCCTGAAGAGCGACTTGTCCAGCGAGCGCATGTTGAACGACTGGAAG
>CASEZU010000095.1 GCA_949292445.1 uncultured Spirochaetales bacterium
CGACTTGTTTATCGAGGGCGGAAGTATTCTCAGGCCGTATTTCGGTGCCAGATTGAGGTACTCGGTGAATTTTGCCGGATTGTTCATCTCGTTCGTCAGGTTCGCCGCGAGGAACTCTGCCGGGTAGTTCGCCTTGAGGAATGCGGTCTGGTATGCGACCACAGAGTAGGCGACAGCATGGGATTTGTTGAATCCATAGCCTGCGAACGGCTCGAGGATGTGGAAAATCTCCTCCGCATGCTCCTCTGTGAAACCGTTCTTCACTGCACCGGCCTTGAATTTCACGAGCTCCTCGGCCAGCTTCTCCTTCTTCTTCTTGCCCATGATACGCCTGAGGTTGTCAGCCTGCCCGAGCGTGTAGCCCGCTATGATCTGGGCTACCTTCATGACCTGTTCCTGGTAGACGATGACTCCGTATGTCTCCTTGAGCTCATTCTCCAGGCAGGGGTCAGGATACTTTATGGGGATCCTGCCGAACTTCGAGTCGATGAACTGGTCGATGAACTGCATCGGGCCCGGCCTGTAGAGCGCGTTCAAAGCGACAAGCTCCTCGATTGTCTGCGGATGCTCGCGGCGGAGAATGTCGGCCATTCCGTCTGATTCAAACTGGAACACACATTTCGAGTCGCCGCGGCACAGCATGTCGAAGGTTTTGGCATCGTGCTCGTCGATCTTGTTGATGTCGAAATCCGGGACAGTCTTCCTGATGAGCTCAACGGTGTGCTTGATGAGCGTGAGTGTCTTGAGTCCGAGGAAGTCCATCTTCACCAGGCCGCAGTTCTCTATCTGAGTCATCGGATACTGCGTGGATATAGAGCCGGTCTTGGGATCGGCATAAAGCGGTACATAGTGGTCAAGGTTCTCACGTCCTATGACGACTCCCGCAGCATGGAGGGAGGAGTGCCTGTTCAGTCCCTCGAGCCTTCTTGCCGTGTCGACGAGCTCAGCATAGAGGGGGCCTCTGTTCTCTATCTCCTTCAGTCTCGGTTCCAGCTCAAATGCCTTGTCCAGCGTCATCTTCAGCTCGTCCGAGATGAGTGCACAGATCTTGTTCGATTCCTCATAGGGGATGTCCAGTACGCGGCAGACATCCTTGACGACGGCTTTCGGCTTCAGCGTTCCGAAGGTTATGATCTGTCCGACCCTGTCCTTGCCGTAGTGCTCGGTGACGTAGTCGATCACCTGGCTGCGTCCTTCGAAGCAGAAGTCGACGTCGAAATCAGGGAGGGAGACACGTTCAGGGTTCAGGAAACGCTCGAAGATGAGATTGTATTTTATCGGATCGACATCCGTGATCGTCGTGGCATATGCGACGAGGGAGCCTGCGCCGCTTCCGCGCCCAGGACCTACAGGTCTGTTGTGTGTCTTCGCCCAGTGGATGTAGTCGCGAACGATGAGGAAGTAGGCGGGGAAGTCCATCTGTATGATGATTCCCAGCTCGTAGTCCAGCCTCTGCTGCAGCTCGGGCGTGACGACGGGGTATCTTTCCTTGAGGCCCTCATTCGCCAGATATGTAAGATATTCCGCATCGTCCTTGAACTCTGGCGGTATCGTGCATTTCGGGAGGATCGGCCCGGGGAAATTTATCTCCAGATGGCACCGCTCCGCGATTTTCCCGGAATTCTCCACTGCCTCGGGACACCAGGAGAAGAGCTCAGCCATTTCCTCCGGGGTGCGGAAATAGAATTCCCCTTCCTTGTATCTGAGCCTGTTCTTGTCCGTTTTCTTCGAGCCTGTGCCGATGCAGAGAAGCGTGTCATGGGCGTTCCAGTCGTCTTTCTCGATATAGTGAATGTCGTTCGTGCATACGGGAGGAATATCCAGCTCCCGCGAGAGGCGGAGGATCAGTGGGAGTATCTTCTTGTCCTCGGGAAGCCCATGATCCTGCATCTCCAGATAGTATCTGTCGCCGAAGACCCCCTTGTACCAGAGCGCCCGCTCCTTTGCCTTCTCATAGTTGTCGTGCAGCAGGTTCTGCGCTATTTCCCCTGCAAGACAGGCTGAAAGGCAGATGAGATCCTCGCTGTGAGCTTCCAGAACCTCGTGGTCAATCCTCGGCTTGTAGTAAAAGCCCTCCTTGTAGGCGATTGAGTTGAGCTCCATCAGGTTGTGATAGCCTTTGTCGCTCATCGCCAGGCAGATCAGATGGTAGTACCTGTTGCCTTCCGCAGCCGGAGAACGGTCCTTCCTGTTGTTCGCTATGTAGAACTCGCAGCCGACAATCGGATTGATGCCTGCACTGCGGCAGGCCTCGTAGAATGTGACAGCTCCGAACATGTTGCCGTGATCTGTGAGCGCAAGCGATGTCATGCCCGTGGCTTTGGCCTTGGCTACATATTTGGGAATCGATGCCGCCCCGTCGAGGAGCGAGTAATCCGAGTGGTTGTGAAGGTGTACAAAGCTCATTGAACCGATTATAAGCGATGAGCGGGCTTTTGTCCCGTCATCTCTCTCCGGCAGGGACTGTCAGCGTCTTCTCATTGAGACTGTCGACGATCTGCCGCAGTATCCCGCTCGTGCGTGTCCTCTGCAGCGGTGAGATATTCTGGAATGATGATTCGACGAATGTGAATAACATCGATTCCAGCGTTTTCAGCTCGCTGTCGTCGAGGGGAAAGCGGAGAGAGGAGAATATGCTGTCTATATCCCTGGAATAGCACACGCCATGGCTGGGATAGGTGAACGCGATGCGCGGATTGATGAGTATGTCCTGATCAAGCGTTGCCGTGAATGCCGCTGCGACCGAATTCTCCGGATCGAGCATGAATGAGCCTATCTCGCTGAAATACTGGCAGTTCTTCTCGGAGAATGCGATCCTGATCCTGGAGATCATCCCCTGCGGCGGAAGGACTATCCTGCCGCTCCTGTCGAGGAGGCGGGTTATCTGCATCCATCTGGAATGAAGTCTCTTTTTCTTGATGAATCTCACTTCCGCAGTGGCATCCAGCGCGATGAGCGTTCCCGGGAATGATGTCGTGAATCCCTTTGTCGCCATCGTGCCCCCTATCGTGGCGCGCCTTGTGATGAGCCTGCTCCCGATCATCTGGATGTTGTCTATCAGCACATGGGGAAGCACTGTCTTTCCCGTGCTGAGTATCTCATCAAGGGTCACCATCGAGCCGAACTCCGCGAACCTGTCATTCCTCTGGAATCGGTGGAGTTCCTCGACATCGCCGAGGTAGATGATCTCCGCATTCATTGTCCTGGAGGGGTAGGAGCTGGGGCGCGTCATTATGAACGTTCCTCCGGCCCACAGCGATGAGGTGGGGTAGTGAAGGACGATCGAGGCGTACTCGCTGAGGTTCTTCGGCGTGTGTATGTTCGGCGAACTAAGACCTTCGTACAACATTCCTCTTCCTCCTTATCTCGATCCCCTTGTGGACGATTTTCACGGCATCCGCCCCGTCCATGCAGGGACAGCGCACTATCGAAAGCTCCTTGAGTATCTCATCCGGATCTGTAATCCCCTCATCTATCAGGGAGTCGAAGATGAGAGAACGTGAGGCATAGCATTCCTGACACGGATAGCGCCCGATGCTTTCATATGCCTTCTCTATGTCCTTCATGTTCCTCGTCCGGCGGAAGCTGTCGAAGGTCGTCACGGTCTTGCCTCTTATCTCGAAGGCCGGAACCATGCATGCGAGCATCGCCTTCCCGTCGACAAGCACGGTGCAGAGGCCGCACATCTCGCCGTTGCAGTGGTTTATCTCCCCGTCATCACCCATATTCTCCCGGAGTATCAGCGAAAGCGGCTTGTCTGAATTAAGGGAGAGCGTGAGCGTCTTGCCGTCTATCGTGCAGTCTATCTTCATCTTCCCTCCATGAACGCTGCGTTTATCTCCTCAGCGCTTATCGGAAGCGAGGCCGCCATTTTCCCCGCAGCCTGGTACATGGCATTGGACAATGCTCCCAGCGTGAGCCCTCTTGCCAGCTGCTGCACGGAGGAGATCGTGTCGTCCGTGCCTGTATCGGCTATCTCTATCTCGATATGGAATG
>CASEZU010000096.1 GCA_949292445.1 uncultured Spirochaetales bacterium
AACGGAAGGGATGAAGATGGCAGCATCCAGGGCGCTGGCTGCACTGGCGAAGGAAGATGTGCCAGAAGAGGTGAGGGAAGCATATGGGGGAGAGAGCTTCACATTCGGGCGTGAGTACATAGTGCCGAAGCCGTTTGATCCGAGGGTGATAGAATGGGAGGCTGTGGCGGTAGCGAAGGCCGCATGTGAAGAGGGAGTAGCGGAGAACCCGATCACAGACTGGGATGGATACAGGGCCAGGCTGAAGGAAAGAATGGAGAAATACTGGAACTGACCCGGCTTTCTACTCCATGACGCTTTTGTGCTAATATGACGCTATGGATATGGACAAAGCCAAAGCTGATGTTGCCGCTTTCATGAAGCGCTGTTATGACCGCGGTCTTACCACAGCCACGGGCGGGAACATCAGCGTGCGGTTCGGCTCCCTGATGCTGATAACTCCCTCAGGCAAGGACAAAGCGTCCCTTGAGGCGTCCGACATAGCGGAGGTGAGGATCAGCGACGGTGCGAATCTGACTCCTGAGAAACGGCTCAGCATCGAGAGCGGCATGCACCGCATGATTTACCTCGCGCGCCCTGATGCCGGGGCTGTCGTGCATTCGCATCCGGCATTTTCCTGCCTCTTTGCCGCCTCCGATGAGGAAATAGACACAACGCTGGTCGCAGAGAACTGGTATCTGCTGGATAAGGTGGAAAAGGTATCGTATGCTTTGATGGGGACGGATGAGCTTGCTGCGGCCGCAGCCGGATACGCAGCGGACCATGATGTGATGCTCCTGGAGAATCATGGCGCGGTGGCAATAGGCAGGGATCTTCTCTCTGCGTTCGACAGGCTCGAGAGTCTTGAGCAGGCTGCAAAGCTGACGTATCTCTCCCGCGCTGTCCGTACCCGTGGACTTACTGGAGAAGAAAGGGCAGAGATTGCCCGGATGAGATAGGAGATTGAGTATGGATAAAGCAACCCTTGAAGCCTTGAAGGACAGGGCATTCGAGATAAGATGCAGCACGATCCGGGAGATTGCCTCTTTCGGTTCCGGGCACATCGGCGGAAGCATGTCGATAGTGGAGATTCTCTCGTATCTTTATTACAGGGAGATGAAGACCGATCCTGCGGATCCTCAGAAAAAGGACCGCGACAGGCTTGTCGTATCCAAGGGACATGCCGGTCCTGCAGTATATGCGACGCTTGCCTCAAAGGGATTCTTCCCCTCCGACTGGCTGCCGACTCTCAATCAGGGGGGTACGAGGCTTCCGTCACACTGCGACATGACAAAGACGCCAGGCGTGGATTTCACCGGAGGTTCTCTCGGGCAGGGATTCTCTGCAGCTGTGGGCATCGCCCTCGGGCAGCGCGTGCAGAAGATCGATGCCAGGACATTCACGATCATCGGCGACGGAGAGTCCCAGGAGGGGCAGATCTGGGAAGCTGCGGAAGCTGCCGGAGCCTGGAAACTGGACAATCTCTTTGCTTTCCTCGATCTCAATGGACAGCAGCTCGACGGCTATACCCGCGACATCATCCCGCAGATCCATATTCCTGAGAGGTGGAAGTCCTTCGGGTGGGATGTGCATGAGATAAACGGACATGATTTCGAGGAAATTGAGGCTGCTATCGAAGCGGCCAAACGGACTCCGGGACTGCCCCATATGATCATCATGAACACGATAAAGAGCTATGGTTATATCCCCGGCGAGGGAATAAAGAGCAATCATTCCATGCCTATCACGCCAGAAGGTGCTGAGGAGGCTATAAAGGCACTCAAGGAAAGGGAGGGAAGAGTATGAAGGATGCACATGTGTTTTCCCATTACAAGGAAGCTGTGATCGGGGCTGTCGTGGATCTCGCCGCTGAGCATCCTGAGATCGTATTCCTCGATGCTGACCTCTCGTCCTGCATCGGATCCACTGCATTCCAGAAGGCATATCCGGACCGTTTCTTCAACTGCGGAATTGCAGAGGCCAACATGGCCGGAGTGGCTGCGGGCCTTGCCTCCACAGGCCTTGTCCCCTTCATCCACTCATTCGGCTGTTTCGCCTCAAGGCGCGATTATGACCAGCTTTTCATATCAGTCGGCTATACTCATCAGACTGTTCATGTGATCGGTTCCGATCCCGGCATCACCGCACAGTACAATGGCGGCACGCACATGCCGTTCGAGGATATTGCCCTCATGAGGCAGATCCCAGGCCTCGTGATCGTTGAGCCATCCGATGCCCAGTCGCTCTATGAACTGACGCTCCAGGTCTATGCCGCCGGACATTCCTCTTATATAAGAACGCCGAGGAAGGGCATATGCTTCCGTTATTCTCCGGAGGACAGGATCGAGCTCGGCAAGGGCATTGAGCTTAAAGAGGGCGGTGATGTCGCCATCATCGCGACCGGTGCCCTCATGGTGGATGCAGCTCTCGGCGCGGAGAGTATCCTGAGCGCGAAGGGCATAAAGGCTACTGTCGTCGACCTTCATACCATCCGTCCTCTTGATACTGCTCTCATTGAGAAGGTCGCTGCCCGCACAGGACATGTGCTTGTCTGTGAGAACGGACGCTACGCAGGCGGTGTCGGCGAGATGATCGCAGGCCACCTCGCTGCTGTCAACCCTGTGCACATGGGATTCGTCAATGTCGGGGAGAGGTTCGGCGAAGTCGGCAATCTCAAATATCTTTCCTCCGCATTCGGATTCACTGCGGAGAATGTTGCCGCCAAGGCTGAGGAGCTTCTCGGAAAGTGAAACTGCAGCTACAGCTTGAGACAATTCCCGTATGGGATGGCGTGAAGGAGGGGAGCGAGTGCTTTCTCTGCTCCCTGATGAAGCAGGCTGAGGCGGATGGTGTCAGATACTATCTCTCCTCCGCTGTCATGACTCCGGAGGTCCGTGTCGAGATGAACAGGCATGGCTTCTGCCCCCACCATCTTAGTATGCTCGCGGAAAGCGGCAAGCCGCAGTCTCTGGCCCTTGCGATGGACACATATTACGATGAGAACAAGCGCATCTTCACTCCCCTCATAGAACGTGTGATGTCGGCCGGCAATGCAAGGAAAGCGGAAAAAGCCGCAGAGTCCCTGTTCGAGGCCGCATATGAACGCGAGAAGGGCTGTCTCATATGTTCACGGATGGATGAGCGCCTCCTGCGCTACACATACACTGTCGCATCTCTCTGGCGCGATGACCATGATTTCCGGCAGGCGCTTGAGGAGTCGAAGGGATTCTGCCTGCATCATACCGAGGCGCTGATCAGAACAGCTTCAGAAGTGCTGTCGGGAGATGATCTCAGGGATTACTGCAAGGCTATCGTATCACTGCTGCAGAAGAACCTCGACAGAGTTCAGCATGATGACTGGTGGATGACGCAGAAGTATAAGAGCGAGAACAAGGACAAGCCGTGGAATGGTGCGGAGGATGCCCAGAAACGCGCTGTCTACAAGCTCATAGGAGAGGGCAGGGTCATCGATCCTGTGAAGAAGTAGGGCGTCTTTTCCTTCTCTGCCTCAGAGGCAGCAGCAGCTGTCCGTCGTCATTCTTGCCCTCGTCTATTGTGCACCTTCTCAGGACCTCTTCCGAGAAGGTGTTCTTATCCACATGGAGATAGTCTATGAAACCGCGCTCAATCCTGTATACCAGGAATTTCTCCTTGTCCGGAAAGAGCGAGAATGCGAGAGTCAGCGGAGGATTCTCCTTTTCATGGAAGGCTATGGCCTTCGCCTTGCGTTCCCTGGCAAGATACGAGGATGACCAGAAGAGCGCGAGGATGGGGCCGCTCTCATCCCATACAAGTATGTCCGCACCAGAGAGGTCAGCATCTACGGAGACAGTCCTGGGGAAGAACGGCCTCAGAGCCATGACAAGCCGTGCTGTCGTGCATCCCCGTCTCGGCCGCATCCGCCTGGGGACTTCCGGAAGCATGAAGTAGGCTTCCATTCCCTTCCTGAATGCTTCGTAGATATCGAGAATATCCTCAGCTCTCATCATGCTCACCTGTACTCGATTGTCCATTCCATGGTGCTCACCTTGCTGATGGTGTTGTAGATGGAGCATTCAGCTGCGGCTCTTTTTACAAGTTCTTCGAACTCTTTCCTGTCCTCCACTCCCTTTGCCTTTATTGCGAGCACCGTTTTCTCAAGTGTGGTGGGTACCGTGTCACGCTTGAATCCTGTGACTTCTATCTCCACCTCATCCCAGCATCCTTTATGATCAAAAGAGGCGAGGGTGGAATAGAAACATCCGGAGAGCGCTCCCAGAAGGTACTCATACGGACCTGTCATTGCCGTGAAATCAAACTCCTTGCCAATCTGATTCTCGAAATAACGCCTGGCTGAAGTGAAATGTGCCGTGACTGATCTTCTCTGTCCCATGCACGAAGTATAGCACGAAACCCATGCTGTCAGCATATGCTGCCAAGAGCTTTTGCCGCTGCATAAGCTGTGGCGAAGGCCCATGTCAGGCTGTATCCTCCGCAGTCCGCGTCCACATCCGTGATATCTCCGGCGAAATAGAGGCTCGGGACAATCCTCGATTCCATAGTCTCAGGGTTTATTTCCGATGTTGAGATACCTCCCGCTGTGGACATCGCGCCTGCTGCTATGGCCGCTGCCTTGTAAGGATGCCGCGAAAGCAGTTCTTCCGCTTTTCTTTCCTCCGCCCCGGAGAGATTGGCAATCTTCTTCTCCGCGATTTCTCCCAGGAGTGCTGAGGCAAGGCGCGGGGGTATGTCCAGCGCGTTCTTGAGCAGCATCGCTCCTTTCCCGGCTCTCAGGGCCTTTATGTCCGGAGTACAGAATGATACCGTTATATCTTCCTTGCCGCAGAGCATGTGCGAGAAGTTCTCCGCCGCCGGGCCTGAAAGTCCCCGCCTTGTGATGACTGCCGTTCCTTCCGTGCTCTTCTTTCCCTTCGATATCTTCAGTTCTGCCGTGATACCTTCGGCTTCGCTGAGTGATGGCTCGAGGCTCAGTGCGGCCAGGGCAGGGCGGGGAGGTACAACGCGGTGCCCCAGTGCCGCAGCCAGATGGTAACCGGAGCCGTCGGAACCTGTGTGCGGGTAGGAGACTCCTCCTGCTGCCAGGATGATGGCAGCGGCATCTATCTCCCCGCTTTCTGTCACCACGGTGAACCTGTCATGGACTTTCTTTATTTCCAGCGCCTTGCCGCGGATTATCTCGGGCCTGTGTCTCGTGAGGGCCCTGAGAATTGAATGCGCATCTCCTGCGGCGGGGAATATTTTCCCCCTCTCATCCGCAGGCTCTACGCCGAGCTCTCTGAAACGCCTGATTATCTCATCGGGGGAGTGGGAATAAAGAACCTTCCTTATGAAAGGAAGGCTCCCATGGTAGTGCGGAAGAATGTCAGGAACGGAGCCCTCATGCGTATAGTTGCACCTTCCTCCGCCTGTGAGGAGGAGCTTCTTTCCGCATTCCCCGTTCCTTTCAAGTATGACTGCATCGGGGAGAAGCGATGAGGCATAGAGTCCTGCAGCTCCTCCTCCGATTATCAGCGTCCTCATTCCTCTTTCTTGTCCTGAACGACCGCGAGGTGAAGTTCCTCAAGCTGTTTCTCCTCGACATATGACGGGCTGTCATCCATCGGAGAGAGCGCAGCCGTATTCTTCGGGAATGCGATGACCTCCTTGATCGACTGCTCATTCGCGATGATCATGCAGAGCCTGTCGATGCCGGGGGCGATTCCTCCGTGCGGCGGCGGGCTGAAGCGGAATGCATCGAGAAGGAATCCGAAACGCTCCTTCGACACCTCGTCGGGGATGTTGCAGATCCTGAATATCCTCTTCTGGAGCTCGACATCATGGATTCTTATCGAGCCGGATGCGAGTTCGTAGCCGTTTAATACGAGGTCATAGAGATCACCCTTCACCGAGCCCGGATCCGACTCGAGCGTATCTAGGTACTCTACCTGCGGCATTGAGAACATATGATGCGCGGCTTCCCAGTGCCCCTCATCCTCGTTGTATTCAAAGAGAGGGAAATCGATGATCCAGCAGAACTCGAAGCCCGGCCTGATGAGCTTCAGGTCTGCGCCGAGGCGTGAACGCACCGCTCCCATCGACGTGCAGCACTTCTTCCAGTCCTTTTCCGCGATGAGGAGGATGACGTCTCCGTCCTTCGCTCCGGTTGTTTCAAGAACCTCGCTCTCCATGCCCTGGAAGAACTTTGAGACGCCTCCTGATACAGTTCCGTTCTCGCACTTCATCCATGCCAGGCCATGTGCTCCGTAGATTTTCGCTGCGCTCTCAAGCTCTGAGAGGTACTTTCTTGTATACTCATGCCCCTCTGTCTTCGGAGCAACGACGTACTTCACATAACCGCCTTCTGCGAGGGTATCCGTGAATGCCTTGAAGGATGACTTCGCTGCGAATGAGGAGGCATCCTTTATCTCGACTCCGAATCTGAGGTCCGGCTTGTCACAGCCGTAGGTGTTCATCGCATCGTGGTATGCGATGCGGCGGAAATGGGCGGGAAGCTCAACTCCGAGAACCTTCCTGAAGACATTGCCGAAGAGATCCTCCATCAGCTCAAGCACATCATCGCGCTTCACATAGCTCATCTCGACGTCAAGCTGCGTGAATTCAAGCTGCCTGTCCCCTCTCGGATCCTCATCCCTGTAGCATCTCGCGATCTGGAAATACTTGTCGAATCCTGAGACCATCAGGAGCTGCTTGTAAAGCTGCGGGGACTGCGGAAGCGCGAAGAACTTTCCGGGATAGATCCTTGATGGGACGAGGAAGTCCCTGGCTCCCTCCGGAGTGCTCCTGATGAGCGTGGGGGTCTCTATTTCAAGGAAGTCAGTGCCGTAGAAATATTCCCTTATGGCGCG
This sequence comes from uncultured Spirochaetales bacterium, assembly GCA_949292445.1. The sequence continues at coordinate 6,825 of CASEZU010000096.1, forward strand.
GACAATCTCGTGGCGCATCTTTATCCTGTTCTGCATGCCGGAGCATCTGAGATCGAGATAGCGGTATTTGAGCCTGAGATCCTCCCTTGAGCTGTTCTCCTCATCGATCATGAAGGGGAGGGTGTCGCATTTTGAAAGGACCTCTATCCTGTCAGCCTTGACCTCTATCTCTCCTGTGGCCATCTCCGGGTTGATCATCTCGTCAGGGCGGCGGCGTACCGTTCCCCTCACTGCGATGCAGTATTCCAGCTTGAGGCTGTCGGCCTTCTCCTGAAGGGCGGCATCGGCATCATCGTCGACGACGACCTGGGTTATTCCGTATCTGTCGCGGAGATTGATGAAATGAAGAGCGCCGTGATTCCTGTTCCTGTGCACCCATCCGTTGAGTATTACTGTCTTACCTTCATCTGCAGCTCTGAGAGCGCCGCATGTGACGGTGCGCTGCATGAATGCTTCTTCCATGGTTTCCTCCGGATACCGAGGATATTACCATCTAGAGGGACAAAAGAAAAGCGAGCATGCGCTGTTTGTCCGTGGGGGGATCTGAGGTTTTCTGCGTTCATGCTCGCTGTCTGTAATATCGCATTTTTCACTGGTTTTGAAAATGAAGATATAGTGGAGTTTTCATTGCCGTTTTGTTAGCCTGAATGTCACATATTGCTGGAAAATGCAACTGCTTTTCCTTTCTGTTATGAAAAACGGCGCCAATTAGCCCCGTTTTGTTAGATTTACGAATAATCTGCCAAATTCAGGGAAGTGCCCGGTTTGTCTTTACAAATGTGAAGTAAATTCTTCTGTTTAGTAATGTTTACCCGACAGCTGCAGGGAAATAAGGCGTTGCCTATTCCCTTACAGCTTTGTCGGCATATGGCTTTTCAGCGTATTCCCTTTGGCAGTTCCCTTACGATGAAACGGTTCTCCTGCAGGTACCTTATCGCTTCGACCGCGGCGCGTGCGGCGCTCGTTGTCGTGGTGTACGGTATGTGCGCTTTCACCGCCTCCGTTCTTATGTCATCATCGCTCTGGCGGGAGCGGAAGCCCATAGGCGTGTTTATGATGAGATCCGCCTTTCTCTCCCTGATGTAGTCGACGATGTTGGGATGCCCGTCCTGCGTCTTCAGTACGACATCAGCAAGTATTCCGGCACTGTAGAGATCGCGTGCGGTGCCTTTTGTCGCGAGGATGTGGAAACCCAGCTCCTCGAGTGCCTTTGCAATCGGAACTATTGTCTTCCTGTCCTTGCTGTTCACGCTTATGATGACACGGCCTCTGACAGGCAGCTTGTTGAATGCCGCAGCCTGGCTTTTGGCGTATGCCTCACCGAATGTGCGGCCATAGCCCACGACCTCTCCTGTGCTTCTCATCTCAGGGCCCAGTGCCGGATCAACATGGGGGAATCTGTCGAAGGAGAACACTGCCTCCTTTATGGCCCATCCAGTGATACATCTGCCTTCTGCCCAGCTTCCTTCCTCCTTCACGAGGCCCTGCTGCACAAGATCCTCTCCCTGCCAGACGCGCACGGCGGCATCCACGAGATCGACTCCGCTGGATTTCGAGATGAAAGGCACGGTGCGGCTTGCTCTTGGATTGACCTCGATGATGTAGAGCCTGCCGTCCTTCTCCGCGAACTGGATGTTCATCAGGCCCTGCACATTGAGATACCTCGCGAGACGGAGTGTCCATTCCCTCATCTCCTGGAGTATCTCAGGCTTGCTCTTGTAGGGAGGAAAGACCGCAGCGCTGTCTCCTGAGTGGATGCCCGCAGCCTCTATGTGCTGGAGTATTCCTCCGATATAAACGGACTTTCCGTCGGATACCGCATCGAGGTCGTACTCGAACGCATCCTCGAGAAACTGGTCGACGAGGACGGGGGAGGAGGCGGAGACGGTCACTTCCGGCTTTTTCATGAATTCCTCGAGTCCCTCATCATCATAGGCGATGAACATGGCCCTGCCTCCGAGTACGAAGGATGGCCTGAGAAGGACTGGGAATCCTATCTCATGAGCCTTCTCCTTTATCTCGCTGACTGAGGCTGCGCTCCTGTTCTCCGGCTGCCGGAGGCCCAGTTTCCTCACGACTTCAGAAAAGAGTCCTCTGTCCTCTGTCTCATCAATGCTCTCAAGCGATGTGCCTATTATCCTGGCGCCGTTCTTCTGCAGTTCCGCAGCCATGTTGAGCGGTGTCTGGCCTCCGAGCTGCACGACAACATCCCGCGTTCCCTCTTTCTTCATGATTGCCAGGACATCCTCCGCCGTGAGCGGTGCTATGTACAGCCTGTCAGATGTGTTGTAATCGGTGGAGACGGTCTCGGGATTGCTGTTGATCATGACGGTCTTTCTTCCGAGACGGCGGAAAGCCCTTGATGAGAGCGTGCAGCATGTGTCGAACTCAAGGCCCTGGCCGATCCTGTTCGGCCCGGATGCTATGATGATCACCGCATCCTTTCCAAGGCCCTCTCCCTCATCATCCTCTCCATAGGATGTGTAGCAGTATGGCGTGAGCGCCTCGAATTCCCCTGCGCAGGTGTCGACATAGTGGCGGGCCGGTATGAGGGTCTCAGGGGCCCTGCAGCCGGAGAGCTTCTCGATGTATCTGTCGGAGAGCCCGGCTTTCTTCGCCTCGAGGTACAGCTCGCTGGTGAGTGTTCCCTGTTCCAGCCTGTCCTCCAGCTCCTTCTGCTCGGCAAGGAGCGAGAGGAAGTAGATGTCGAATCCGGTTATGGCGGAGAGTTTCTCAAGATCGGTCTCTCCCTTCTTGATCGCCGTATATGCCGCGAGATATCTCAGAGGATGCGCGGACCTGAGGAGGAGATCAGCATCGTATCTTTCCTCATCCAGCGGCATTATGCCCTCGAGCTTCTGTTCGGAGGATCTGAAGGCCTTGTTCATTGCCTCGAGCGCGGTGCGCCCCAGCGCAAGCGTCTCTCCCACGGATCTCATCTGCGTTCCCAGCGCCGATGCTTCCAGCGGGAATTTCTCCAGCTCGAAACGCGGCACCTTCACAGCGACATAGTCCAGAGCGGGCTCGAAGCATGAGACGGATTCTCCCGTGATCTCGTTCCTGACCTCGTCGAGCGTGTATCCGACGGCGAGCTTCGCGGAAATTCTCGCTATGGGGAATCCTGTGGCCTTGCTGGCGAGGGCTGATGACCTGGAGACTCTCGGATTCATCTCGATGACGATCATCCTTGAATGGTCAGGGGAGAGGGCGAACTGTACATTCGAGCCGCCGCAGTCCACGCCGACTGCACGGAGTATCTCGATGGAGGCGGTCCTCATCTTCTGGTATTCCCTGTCATTCAGTGTCTGTATCGGGGCTATCGTGATGCTGTCTCCGGTATGCACTCCCATCGGATCGACATTCTCGATGGAGCATACAATGATTGCATTGTCCTTTCTGTCCCGCATGACCTCCATCTCGAATTCCCTCCAGCCGATCAGGGATTCCTCTATGAGTATCTCATGCACCGGGCTCATCTGGAGTGCATGCTCGCAGAGCGGGATGAAATCCTCTTCCTTCTCTGCAATCGATCCTCCCATTCCGCCGAGAGTGAATGACGGACGGATGATGAGCGGAAGCGGTATCCTCTTCTTTATCTCGGCAGCCTCCTCAATGCTGTGGGCTATGCCGCTTCTTGCGCTCTCATAACCCAGGGCCGTGATGATGTCCTTGAACTTGCCCCTGTCCTCAGCCTTCTCAATCGCATCCGCTGAGGCTCCTATGACCTTTACCCCGTATTTGTCGAGAATGCCGTCTTTCTGCAGCTCCATCGTCAGATTCAGCGCTGTCTGGCCGCCCATGGTGGAGAGGATCGCATCGGGTCCGACCTGATCGAAGATCCTCTCGATGTACTCTTTCTTCAGCGGCTCCAGGAAGATGTGGTCCGCAAGGCCCGGTGTTGTCATGACAGTTGCCGGGTTGGGATTTATGAGCGAGACCTCATAGCCTTCTTCCTTGAGTGCCCTGACAGCCTGATTGCCTGAGTAATCGAATTCGCAGGCCTGACCTATGACTATCGGGCCGGAACCTATGACAAGTATATGGTGTATGTCGTCTCTTCTCATCTTGCCTTCTCCATGAAAACGTCGAAAATGGCCTCGGCCTCCTCAGGACCAGGCGATGCCTCGGGATGGAACTGCACTGAGCGTACATTCAGTGTTTCATCATAAAGGCCCTCCACTGTGCCGTCATCCGCATTCTCGAACCAGATTGAGGTCGAGGAGGGGAGGGAATCCCTCACCGTCATGAACCCGTGGTTCTGGGCTGTGACGAAAGTCCTTCCCGTGACTGTGTCGCGCACCGGCTGGTTGGAGCCATGATGGCCGAACTTCATCTTTTCTGTCCTTCCGCCTATTGCTATGGTGATGATCTGATGGCCGAGGCAGATTCCCTCTATGGGCAGTTTTCCTATGAGCGCTTTCACGAGTGCTGTGGCGTCTGTCAGCAGCGCAGGATCGCCGGGGCCGTTCGACAGGAAGAGCGCATCAGGATCCTCAGCCAGAATCTCCTCTGCTGTGACCGTATGTGGGAAAAGCGTCACGGCAGCGCCTCTCCTGTAGAGGCAGCTGATGATCGAGCGCTTGATGCCGTAGTCAACGAGGGCGAAGCGCTTCAGCGGTTTTTCCGGTGCTTTCTCAAAGCCTTCCCCAAGATCCGGATTGACGATCCTTTCCTTTACCGATACGCCGTCTATGAGGTCGCGTTCCGTGATCTCAGGGAATGAGGAGAGAAGCGCTTCCGCCTCCTTCCTCTTTTCCGGGGTGAATATGACGGCATTCTGTGAGCCATGCTCGCGCAGATGCAGTGTCAGTGCCCTCGTGTCTATTCCCTCAATGCCGGTGATCCTCTCCCTTCTCATGAACTCGTCTAGGGTGATCCTTCCTGCCATCACAGGGCCCCTGTACAGCTTCTTCACAATAAGGGCAGCGGCTTTTATACCGCTGCTCTCATTGTCGTTCTCTGAAATTCCGTAATTGCCGATCATCGGGCTGGTCATTGTGACGATCTGCCCTGCATATGACGGGTCGGTGAGTATTTCCTGGTATCCTGGAATGCCTGTGTTGAAAACAGCTTCGCCTATGCTGATGCCGTTTTCTGCTCCGAATGCGGTTCCGTTGAACTCCCTGCCGTCCTTCAGTCTGAGTATTGCTTTCCTGTCCATCGTTTTTTCCAAGGAATAGTACAGTGAATCGGAGTCCGTTTTCAACGCTTCTGCACCAAAAGCAACATGGTGCAACAAAAGCGCAACATCATTTCGCTATGATGATATCGCCGCTGACGGAAGAGGCTGCCACGACAGCGCCGTCAGTGCCGCCTGATGAGGGCATCTCATCCCCGTATACCGTGACAGTACCGGATGCGGTGCTCCAGCTTATGCTCCTCTCTCCGGCGATAATTGTGGTCGCGCCGGAATCAGTGGAGGTGTGTATCGTGCCCTCGCTTACAGGGACGATGTATACACTGCCTGATCCGGATGAGGCGCTTATGTCCCCCATGCTGCCTATCGCCCTTATGTTTCCTGATGCAGTGACAAGCGCTGTCTCTTCAGCGACAGTGTCGGTCAGTATCATGCTGCCGGATCCGCTTTCAGTGCGGATGTCCCCGGAAGAGATCCCGGTTGCCATTATGCTTCCGCTTTCTGAGATGGCGGAGAGGGTATCTGCCATCAGGCGCTCGATCACGATGTCCCCGCCTGATGTGCTGATGTCCATCCCGTCAATCCTTAGCCAGGAGGGCAGTGATATCTCTATGACTCCGCGTCCCGATCCCGTGATCCTTACGCTGTCTCCGTCCTCTTCTATTTTCAGATTCCTCGCGTGATGGCTCATCACGAGCATGTCAGTCCTGTCCTCCACGGAGACAAAGACTGAGGCGACACCTGTATCTATCGTTATGAATGTGTCCTCATTCACGGAGATGAAGGATCTTGTGTCATGTCCTGCGATGAGAAGGCTTGCCGCAAGGATTGCAGCTACTATCGCTATTGCGGCTATGCATACGGATTTCCTGATCCGGATCGTCTTCTCCATCATTCTCCCTTGCGGAAACGCTCATCCCAGTCCTTTTCCTTGCGGCGAATTCTCTCCTCCATCTCCTCGGCTTTCTTCCTGAGATTTTCGTATTCCTTCTTTATATTATCATCTTCTTCAGCTTCTTCGTAGGTGACATCAATCGGATCGTCTCCATCGATGATATCAGCCTTCGTCTGTACCGGCAGTATGAGGGCAAGCAGCAGGTAGATCACCACCCCCGGAAAGATTCCGGTGAAGATGATGAGAAGCAGTACTATCAGCCTCGTCATGCCCGGATTGAGTTCCCTCCATTCCGCAAGGCCCGTGACAACTCCGAATATCTCGCCGCGCGGAGAGCGCGTCCATCTTCTTGTTTTCATGCTTCCCCCTGCTGTCCTGCCTTCTTCCTGAGCTCCGCAAGCTCCTTCTCTATCTCTTCCGATTTCTCCAGGTCCTCGAACCGGTGTTCAGTGCTCCTGTCCATTTCCTGCCGCATCCCCATCCTGCTGAGCCTCTCTTCCATGTCGCGGAATCTCGATTCCGTGTCCTTCTGCATCGAGCTCTGTGCTTTCCGGCTGTTTCTGATGCGTTCCTGCTTTTCCTGCAGTATCCTGAAGCGTGACTTGGACTCCGAGAGCTTCCCCTCAAGCTCCGAGATGTTCTTCTTCGCCTCCTCGACGGTCCTGGAGTTCTCCTCCACAAGGCCCTCGAGCTGCTCAGCTTCATGTCTTGTCTGCAGTTTCTCCGCTATGGCCTCCCTCGCGAGGTCCTCCCTTCCTCCTGCAACTGCAAGCTCAGCCCGTTTCGCCCATCTTTTTTCAGCTTCCCGGGCCTCCGACAGTTCCCTCCTGAGTTTCGCCCCTTCGGCCATGGAGGCAGCACATGAGCTCTTGAGTTCGATGAGGGTGTCCTCCATCTCGCGGATCATCAGGCGCAGCATCTTCTCCGGATCCTCTGCCTTGTCCAGCATGGCGTTCATGTTCGCATTTATTATGTCGATGAATCTTGAAAATATATTCATGGCGGATCTCCCTGCATTCATCTATGCAAGGATTATGCCAAACGTTCCGGAATAAGGAAATATGATTCATTTGTTGGTGCGTACAGCCGCATGATGGTATAATCCGCCGCATGGGAAGAGAGAATATCAGGGAAGGAATAGGGGAGAGTGAGGTATATCTCGATTTCATCGAATCTGTATCCAGGGCCGCCAGAGTCGACCGGCCTGTGATCCTGGTCGGGGAGAGAGGAAGCGGCAAGGAGCTGGCTGCGAGGCGCATCCACTATCTCTCCTCCCGTTGGCAGGGGCCTCTCGTCACAGTCAATCTTGCCTCCCTTCCTGAAACACTGATTGAGACTGAGCTTTTCGGCTATGAGAGCGGAGCGTTCACAGGTGCACGCGGGACACGCAAGGGAAGGTTCGAGGAGGCGGAAGGCGGGACTCTCTTTCTCGATGAGATAGGACTCGTCCCTCTCTCCGTGCAGGAGAAGATACTCCGTACCGTCGAATATGGCACATATGAGCGCGTCGGTTCATCCGAGACACGGAAAGCTGATGTCAGGATAGTCTCCGCGACAAATGCCGATCTGAGAAAACTGGCGAAGGCGGGCAGGTTCAAGGAGGATCTTCTCGACAGGCTCTCTTTCGAGGTTCTGTTTGTGCCTCCCCTGAGGGCGCGCGGCGGTGACATAATGCTCCTGGCAAATCATTTCGCCGCGAGGATGGCTACCGAATGCCGCATGGAGTCAGTGCCGTATTTCTCCCCGGAGGCAGCGGACGCACTCATGAAATACCCATGGCCGGGGAATATAAGGGAACTGAAAAACACTGTTGAACGTGCTGTTTACAGAAGCCGTTCCGAGGAGATCAGGGATATAGAGTTCGATCCTTTCCGGAATCCGTTCGCACCGCTTCCGGAGGAGAGGAACGGGGGAGGGAGTTCTGCCTGCCTCTCTTCCTATCCTCACGCTCATGAGGACCTAGATGTGGATTATATCAGCAGAGCCCTGAAGGAAAGCGGCGGCAATCAGAGGAAAGCCGCCCTGCTTCTCGGCATAACCTATGACCAGTTCCGCGGGGTCTACAGGAGGCTCCGTGACAGACTCCCTGAAAAGATATGATTCACTGCGGCCCCAGCGGCATTATGACAGCCAGCAGCAGGTAGAGAGCCGCAGCTGGGAAGAAGCCTGTGAATACCACGGCGGCGATCCAGATGATCCTGATAATTCCCACCGGGACTCCGGTGTATCTGGCTATTCCTTCGGCCACACCGAATATGAGGCCGTTCGGAACCCGCTGCAGCTTTCCCGTGTATCTTCCATCACGCATCCTGCATCTCCCTGATTTTCCTCAGTTCTGACTCGATGGCTTCATTGCGTTCCATAGCCTCGAATTCGTTTGTCTCTGCCGCTTCCTGGTCTGCCATCCAGGCCTCGGCTTCCCACTTTTCTATCCTCTCATCAAGCTCATCCATCCTGACAGCCCAGTCATTGTCCCTGCTTCTGCGTATGGCCTCATTTGCCCTGAGGCGTTCCTTCGCACCGCGTGCTCTTGCCTTTAGCTCTGCTGACTTTGCCTTCATCTCCTTCAGCCTTTTCCCGACATTGTCTTCAGTGCTGCGGAGGGATGTGATCACTGCATCCAGCGCGGCTGCGGCCTTTTCATCACCGTCCTTCATCCTCTCCATTCCGATTTTCTCGGCTATGGCCTCTCTCGCAAGGTCATCCCTGCCGTTCCTGACAGCCAGCCGGGCTCTGTCTTCCCATCTTACGATCGCGGCGCTCTCTCTGCTGATCTGTCTTTCCAGATCCTCTTTCTCCGCAGTCTTCTCCCTGATGGTCTTCTCCAGGTCCTTGCCCGCTTCCTCGAGACGGCGTATGGCGAGATCCGTCATTTTCTCCGGGTCCTCGGCCTTGTCGAGTACTGAGTGCACATTTGATGAGATTATGTCTCCGATTCTTCTGAGTGCGTTCATTATCTGCTCCTTGCCAGTCATATGCACGGAGCGTGCCAACTCTGTAATTCTTCCTGTAAACTGTGATTTTCAGGTCTGAAATGCCTTTGTGTGGCGTAATTGACCATGCTGCAGGAAAAAGCGCTGATTGAACATACAACTCCTGTCAGCTAGAATCGCTGTATGGACCTGTATATGGTTGCGACCCCGATAGGGAATCTTGAGGATATCACATACAGAGCAGTCAGGGTGCTCGGTGAAGTTGATGTGATCGCGTGCGAGGATACGCGGCATACGATGCAGCTTCTCTCCCACTATGGAATAAAGAAGCGCCTGATAGCCTGCCACGCACATAATGAGGAAGAGAGCTCGAAAGGTATTCTCGATCTTCTGGACAGCGGTCTGAACATAGCGTACTGCTCCGATGCCGGCACTCCGGGAGTGTCGGACCCGGGAGCAAGGCTTGTCGAGCGCGTGAGAGCTGACGGGAAGCATCGGGTGATACCTGTTCCGGGGGCTTCCGCTGTTATATCGCTTGTATCCGCTGCCGGAAATATCGGGAAGAGCTTTACATTCGAGGGGTTTCTTTCTCCGAAGAAGGGGAGGAGGACAAAGCGGCTTGAGGCTCTCTTCGCCGCAGGCGGAGCCTTCGTGATCTACGAGTCCCCGTTCAGGATTGTCAGGACGCTTGAGGATATAATGAGTGTGGATGCGCATTGCCGCATCGTGCTGGGGCGTGAGCTGACAAAGGCATATGAGGAGATAATCACAGGCAGCGCGGAGGAAGTCATAGCACAGCTCAAGGCAAAGGACAGGGTCAGGGGGGAGTTCGCGGTGATAGTCGTTCCGGAGGCAGATGATGATAACGGTGAAGAAGATACGGAGCCTGAAGCCTAGGGTTCAGCTCAGGAAGGCTGCCGATGTCTTTCATGAGGCGAATATCTCCGATACGGAGCCGGGTTATCTAGAGGAGGTCCTTGGCATCATCGTCGCATCCGAACTTGTCGATGATGAGGCGGCCGCCAGGCTGAAAGGATTCTTCGGCAAAGGCCGCGGCGTCGGCTATGACGATATCTATTACAATGTGCTGGCAATACTGGGAGACAGCCCCGCGGACTGGGACAGGCGTACAGAGGACGGGGAGATAGACTGGTCGCAGAGGAGCACAATGCCGCATCGCCTTTTCCTCGACCATCTCCGTTCCCCGTATAATGTCGGGGCCATCTTCCGCAATGCCGAGGCCTTCTGCGTCGAGGAGATAATTCTTGCACCGGGAACGGCATCGCCAGAGCATCCGCGTGCCCACAGGACATCGAGAAGCACCGTCGATGCGATACCTTGGCGGGAAGGGGAGCTGGACACGATTCCTTCAGGCACCCCTGTCTTCGCGCTTGAACTCGGAGGAAGCGACATAAAGACCTTCGATTTCCCTGAGAACGGTGTATGCATCATCGGTTCGGAGGAGACAGGCATAACAGCAGAGGCCAGAGCCCTTGCAGAATCATCGGCGGGAATTGTCTCCATACCGCAGTTCGGTGCCAAGGGGTCGATCAATGTGGCCTCCGCTGCGGCAATCCTCTTATATGAATGGATGGAGAGAGGGCTCTGATCAGCCCTTCTCCTGGCTGTAGCGGCAAAGGCTTCTAAGTCCGTCCTCGACTTTCCTGTTGAATGAGGGAAGGGGGAAGGATCCCTTCCTGTCACGCTGTCCGCTCCTCATTCCGGTAAGGAGCTCAATGCCCTCATCAACCTCTGATATTGCCCAGATATGGAAGCATCCTGAGTCCATCGCATCTTCTATCCGCCTTGGAAGTATGAGTGAGGAGATGTTCTGCACCGGAATCATGACGCCCTGTGTTCCTGTAAGTCCGGATACGGAGCATGCGTTGAAGAATCCCTGTATCTTCTCGTTTATACCGCCCACCGGCTGCAGTGCTCCCATCTGGCTGACGGAGCCTGTCACGGCAATGTCCTGCCTCAGCGGTATTCCTGATATGGCAGAGAGGAGTGCATAGAGCTCCCCGAGCGATGCACTGTCGCCATCAACCTCAGCATAGCTCTGCTCAAAGCATATGCCGGCATAAAGCGAAAGCGGGAATGTCTGGGCATAGCGGTGGCGCAGATAACCTTCGAGTATCAGCAGGCCCTTGTCGTGGATACCTCCTGAGAGGCCGGCCTCGTGCTCTATGTTGACGATTCCCTCGCTTCCCGGTGCCACTGTCGCTGATATAACGGCGGGAGTTCCGAAAGAGGACACGCCGCGGTCCATGACGGCAAGGCCGTTGACGATTCCGACCTTCGATCCCGAGAGCGATATGACCATCTCTCCCTTTCTTATCTCGTCATTGATGTTCTCTTCCGAGAGGGAGGCATGCCAGTCGCGGCGGAAGAGCACCTTTTCCACATCATCAGCTGAGATCATCCGCTTCCCTTCCGCCGCAGCCTGGAGGTTCGCTTCTTCCAGGAGGTCTCCCAGAAGAGAGAGCTCCGTCGTCAGCTTTTCCCTGTCCTCCGCGAGCCATGATGAGTATCTCAGCATCTCCGTGAAAGCTCCGCCGTCGGCTTTCAGGAAATCCCTGCCGGCAGCCTTCAGGTATCTGACAGTACCTTTCATGTTCTCCTCATTCCGCGGCATTGTGTAGTCGAATTCAGGGGCGATGCGGAAGTACCTGGTGAACTTCTCATCTTTTTCTATCAGCCTGTTGTAGGTGTCCTCTGTCCCGATGAGGATTATCTTTGTCAGGAGCGGGATCGGGTCGGGACGGATCATTCCGATCATCTCGCCCGGGACGGATGCGGAGGAGAGCGAACGCTGCGTCATTTCCAGGTATCTCTTCAGGGTCTTCCAGAGCCCTTCATCACCTGTTATTTCCTCGGCGTTCATGATCAGGAATCCGCCGGCTGCCCTCTGATACGAACCTATCCTGATTGAGAGGTGCGGGGCAGGTCCGTTTGCCACGAGTCCGAAAAGCGACTGATGGGACGGATGCGTCTCAATTATTGACGTGCGGCCGGTCTGATTCCCCCTGTCCAGCACGATATTAAGCCTGTAGGCATCCGGTTCCGCTGTGTAGGGAGGAAGGGAGGCGATGAAGGACACAAGACGCGGATCATTCCATTTGCCTGTGATTGCTTCTCTTGAAAGCTGTCCCCTGCCGTAAGATATGAGGTCGCTCTGGAAAGCCTGGGCCTCTCCCTTGCCGAACATCAGGATCCGGATGGACTGGCTGCCTCCTGACCAGGCATATGCCGCATCCCTCATCATCTGGTTTTTCCCCGGCAGCTTTCCTATTTCCTCCATGACTGCCGTAAGCCTTCCTGAGCCGTCGTCCCCCGATAGGAAGATGTTGTATCCGACCCTGTCTATGGAGAGTCCCAGCCTCAGCAGGCTGATGGCCCTCTCCTGACCTGTTATGGAGGTGCCTGGCTCTATATCTGAAAAAGAAAATGAAGGAGCCGACAGCCTTAGCTCCTCTGTCCTGAGTTCCCTGATCATTGTTCCGGTGATTATATCAGAATGGCAGGCATTGTGTATCGCCATGATTATGGATTCTTTGGCTGCAAACGGATTATACTTTCATATATGTTCGTAAAGGAATACACGGATGACCTCTCGAAGAGGCTGATGATGGATTCGTTCCCGTTCGACATCTCCCTCAACGGAGTGCAGATAGGAGCGCCTGACAGAGAGCTGAGGAAGGCTGCCTTCGCAGTTGATGCCTCGTTCGACACGATCGACAAGGCCGCGGAGGCCGGCGCTGATGTGCTTGTTGTCCACCATGGGCTCTTCTGGGGATCTCCGATTGCCCTGACAGGTCCGCATTACCGCAGGGTGAAGAGGGCGATTGACAGCGGCCTCACGCTTTTTGCGGCGCATCTTCCACTCGATGCCCATCCGATGTATGGGAACAATGTGCAGATGGCTCTTACGCTTGGGATGCGTGAGTTCGATCCCTTCGGGGACTATAAAGGGGTGAAGATCGGGTTCAAAGGCCATCTTCCTTTCCCGATGACCATTCCAGAGATAGCAAGGCTTCTGGGATTCTCTCAGGATTCCGGCATGCAGATCCTCAAGTTCGGATGCGACATGATAGATACCGTCGGGATCATCTCCGGCGCCGCCGGGGACGATGTGGATCAGGCTGTGAGGGATGGACTTGATCTCTTCATCACCGGTACTGTCGGGCATGAGACATTCCATACCGTGAAGGAAAATGGAATGAATCTTCTCGCCGGAGGACATTACAGGAGCGAGGTCTTCGGCGTCAGGGCGCTGATGAGGATGACTGAGAAGGAGATGGGGGTGGAATCCTTCTTCATAGATGCGGAGACCGGGCTTTGAGAGAGAGGCGTTACCTTCCATTCCTGCTGAGTGCTGCTGTCATCATCATCGATCAGGTCTCCAAGGCGCTCATTGTCCATTTCATTCCGGAGGGATCCGTCGGAAAGAGCCTCATGGGAGGGTTTCTCTGGATCTGCCATGTCCGCAATGATGCTGTTGCATTCTCCCTCGGAGCGGGACTTCCGGAGTGGGTGAAGTATATTTTCTTCATCGTTCTGCCCATCCTGCTTATGGTCATTCTGTCCTATGCGATAATAGGGCGCAGATTCGATTCTGAGCTTTCATATGCCGAGAGATGGTGCCTGGCGGGCATCGTCGGAGGCGGAACCGGGAATCTGATAGACAGGATATTCCGTTCTCTCCGTGTCGTGGACTGGATCTCCACAAACAATTACGGCTGGTTCGGTATGGAGCGTTTTCCGACATACAACATAGCGGATGCCGCTGTGGTCCTGTCAGTCATTTTCCTGATCATATCTGTTCTATTTTCTGAAAGGAGGAAAAAACATGAATAAGAAAGGAAAGACAGCAGTCTTCATGCTTATTGCGACACTTTTCAACCTGGTACTGCTTGTCGTGTTCTTCCTGCTGCTTTTCATCCTGCTCTTCGCGCTCCTTCCCAGCGTATTCCCGTCGGTGATGGATATTTCCGCGATGAGCTTCATACTGCCGCTTCTCTGGTTCGGCGGTTCCATCTTCCTGTCGTTCTTCACCTATTCAAAGATTGTGAAATGGGCTGTCGTCAAGTTCGATCTGGAGAATCAGCTCGACCCTATATTCACCTCAAAGAAATACAGAAGAAAGGAAAAGGGAGAGTGAGCTCTTGCGCTTTGTTCCCATCCGTTCCCTCGAGGATGTCTACTGGTATTCATTCAATGATGAGCCGATAGCCACCGGCAATCCGTTCCTGACGCCGCGGCTTTCGGATCCTTCGTTTCTGCTTCCTGATGAGACTCCGGATGCCCTCTGGCATCTTTTCGCCCACACCTGGCAGGGTGTTGAGCATTACACATCGACGTCAGGACTGGAATGGAAGAGGGAGCGTCTTCTTTTCTTTCTTGCCCATTCTCCGTCCATTTACAAGGAAGGGAGCATTTACTATATGCTCTATGAGGTACATGCGAGGGATCCCCGGAGGAGAGGTGAGAACACATCTTCTTCCCGCATAATGCTCACAAGCTCCTCCGATCTTTCCCTCTGGTCAGAGCCGCGCAGGATACTCGACTCTGCGGATATCCCCTCATCTTCCTGGCGGGGCGGCAGGAGAAGGCTTTTCATGCCTCAGCTCATACAGTGGCAGGGCAGGTACAGGCTTTATTTCGGCGCAGGGGAGGCTAAGATGTATGACAGCGGGGAGAAGACGGCCGCTACTCTGATGTGCGCCGAGTCATATTATCTTGAGGGGCCGTATGAGATAGCCGGCAAGCCTGTAATGGTGCCCGATCCTGAGAGCCGGTACCGCAGCCTTGCAGCCGGATCAGTGCGGATCATCCCCTGTTCCGATGCTGTTGCCGCTGTCAGCTCTCCGCGTTATTACGACAGGGCAGCAGGGCGCTCTAAATCGGTGATGCTGCTCTCGCGCAGTGAGGATGGTCTCTCATTCAGCGACTGCGGCGTGATGCAGACCACACCTGATTCAGGCTGGGCTTCCGGGTACATAACCCAGTGCGACCTGCGCTATAAGGAGAATGAGGAGACATGGTACTGCTATTACTCTGCTGACGGGTATCCTGATCCAAGAATCCCGTTCAGACGTGAGTCGCTGGGTCTTCTTCTCGGGAGGAAGAGATGATTGATCTTCATTCTGATACAATCTACGCGCTCTGGAAGGATGAGCGGGAGGCGTCCCTTGTCTCAAATGACCTGAGCATCGATCTCGGGAAACTCACTTCCGGCGGTGTCACAGGACAGTGCATGGCGCTTTTCACCCCTATGTACGGTCTTGTGCCTCCGCAGCATCAGGGAAAAACTCCATGGCAGATACTGAACGAGCTTCATGACAGATTCGTGTCGGAGACAGAGAAGGCGGGGATCCCTGTCATGAAGAACACAGGAGATCTCCGGGATGGCGGTGTACATGCAATACTCACCACGGAGGAAGGAGCTGCCATTGAAGGGGATATATCCCGTCTCCGGACCCTGCGCAGCTGGGGTGTCCGCATCTTCGGCCTTACATGGAACTGGGAGAATGAGCTTGGCTATCCCAACTCCTCCGATCCGGAGATTATGGCGAAGGGACTCAAGGAGAAGGGCATAGAGGCAGTGGAGGAATGCGGCAGACTCGGCATTATAATCGATGTATCACACCTCAGTGATGGCGGTTTCATGGATGTCGCAAGATATTCCAGGCTTCCTTTTGTCGCCACCCATTCAAATTCCAGGAGTGTGACCGGAGTGTCACGCAATCTCACGGATGAGGAACTGCGGATACTCGCTGATCACGGCGGGGTTGCCGGGCTCAATCTCTGTCCGGCTTTCCTTCATGATGAAAGGGCTGAGAGAGAAGAGGATGCCGTGAGCCGCGTCGAGGATATGGTGAGACATGTGAGCCACATATACAGGACAGCGGGGGAGGACGTGCTTGCCATCGGGACCGACTTTGACGGCATCGGAGGGCAGCTGGAGATTGCGACTCCCGCTTCCATGCATATTCTCCGGGATGCGCTCTCTGAGAGTGGATTGAGTTCTTCTGTTTTGGATAAGATGTGGACTGGTAATGCCGAGAGGGTATTCCTTTCAGCAGAGGAGGGTGTATGAAAAAGCGTCTTTTGTTGATTCTGGCGGTGCTTGTGATCTCAGTATCGTCTTTGGCTGCTGTGGATGTCAGCCTCATTGTCGGCGGACAGGGAACATATGGCGAGCTGACAATAGACAAGCAGGCCAGCTACAAGTTCTCGATTGACGGGGAGGTTGACCTCGATTTTGAAAGAGGCCATGGCATGCTGGTCGGCGCCACTCTTTCAATGAGTGAGATAGATGTCAGCGTGGGCTATGCGTATCAGACGGATATAAGCTCCAGCTGTGATTTCATTCTCGGAGCAGGTGTGATTCTCGGCCTTAATCCCGCACTTGGCCTCGATTTCTTCGTCACGGCGGATTTTGATTTCCTTATCACGGAGAACATGTTCATCAGGCTTGGAACAGGATTCATCACAGATCTCGGGCAGCTTGGGGAAGATTATGGAAGGAATCCCTCCTTCATTGTCCCTCTGCCATCGATCGGGTTCGGCTGGGATTTCTGAAATGCGGCATCGGAAAACCAGCTGAGAAGATTGCAATAATTCCTTTTAGCTGATATAGTCCGATGCGTTATCGGGGCCGTAGCTCATCTGGTAGAGCGTCAGGTTCGCAATCTGAAAGTGGCGAGTTCGAGTCTCGTCGGCTCCATT
>CASEZU010000097.1 GCA_949292445.1 uncultured Spirochaetales bacterium
GGGGCTCTTCTCTCCCAGGTCTTCATCAGGCGCACTGTCTTCTTGTCCAGTCCGTTGATCGGCAGTATGCGGGGATTCTTCCCTTCCTCCTTGAAGCGGCGCATGACACATGCGGCGACGCCTGTGGATACTGCGAACTCACGGCAGTCCTTGAAGGATTCGGTATCTCCGAGCGACTCGCCTTCCATCTCGCGGACATCGATTCCCTTGGCGATGAAGAGCGATGCGAGCTCCGCGAATGTGATGACACCGTCGATATCGTCACGGTACCTCTTCGCAGCCTCAACCTTCTTCGCAAGGCAAGGTCCGACGAACACAGACTTGCAGTCAGGATACTTCTCGCGCACGATTTTCGCCGTGTATCCCATCGGAGAGAGAGCATCGGAACGTCTTGTCTTGAGATACGGAATGTGGATATCGACAAGCTCCATGTAGGACGGGCAGCATGAAGTGGTCATGAAGCCCTCATTCCCGGAGATCTTCTTGTAAAGCTCATCCGCCTCATGCTCCGATGTGACCTCAGCGCCCTCAGCGACTTCGACAACATCGTAGAAGCCAGCCTTCTTGATGGCCTGTTTGAGCTGCTCCAGCGTACCGGGGAACTGTCCCTCAATGGCGGGAGCGATCATCGCGACGACCTTCTCCCCTCTCTTGAGCATCTTGAGCACAGGGAAAAGCCCTGAGCGCTCGACAATGGCTCCGAACGGGCAGGAACGCACACATTTTCCGCATCCGATGCACTTGTCGTGCTCGATCTCGACAAAGCCCTCTTCGTTCTTCGTCACGGCATCGACAGGGCATGCTTCCTCGCAGGGAACGGGGATGTGCACGACAGCATGGAACGGGCATACCTCCATGCACTTTCCGCATCTGATGCATCTGTCTTCCTGGATATGAGCCTGTCCGTTGATGAAGACGATCGCATCCTTGGGGCAGTTCGACATGCAGGGGCGCGCGAAGCAGCCGCGGCATCCGTCGCTGATCCTGTACTGGGACTTGGGGCACCCCGAGCATCCGGTGATGATCGTCGTAAGGAGCGGTAGAGGCGGCTTGTCCTCATCAAGGACTTCCTTCATATATGCGGAAAGCGGCTTCTCCTCGTCGTCATCACGCTCGATGTTGATGCCAGCAAGAGCCATGATCCTGTAGCGGACCATCGCCCTCTCCTTGTAGATACAGCAGCGGAACGGCGTGCGTGTCTTCGGGATAATCTCAAACGGGAGCTTATCAGCCTGCTCAACGAGGTTGTCGTCAAAGAAGCACTTGAGCACCTCCGTGTCGATCTTCCTCTTCATAAGAGTATACTGATTGTTAAGCTCAAGCATTCTTCACAGCCTCCGCGAGGAGCTTGCAGAACATGTCCTGGTTCACTCCGCTGTAGATCTTGTCGTTGATCGAGACATACGGGGCGCTTCCGTTTCCCACCTTGCACTCATCGAGGCAGGAGCAGCCTTCGATCTCACACTCGGCGAGGATGGCCGGATCGACGAAATCGTTGTACAGAAGGAGGTCAGCGCCTCCCTGCACGAAACAGGCGGTTCCAAGGCAGATTCTAACTTTCACCTTTGACTTCTTCATTTGTGATATCCTCCTATAGATATTCCTGTGAAGTTTCCTTCAGATATATTTCCTCAAGCGCCTTTCTAAGTCGCCCGATTATAGTTCTCCTGATACCGATCTCGACAGGGATGTTGGGATCCTGATGAGCCTCGTTTATCTTCGTTCCGACGATGAAATGGACCTGATCGCTGTTGAGAAGCATCTCCACGAACTTCTTCGCCGGATCATTCGGCAGGTCGGATGGATTGATCTTCTTCTCAAGGATCGTGGCGACACGGGAGAGCGTCAGCATTCCCTCTGTCACGAGATCTATGCCCTCCATCTTCGATGCCGGAGGTACATCCTTCGACCAGGAAGAGAGATCGAGCGTCAGCTTCTTGCCGAAGAGGCGCGACACGATCTGGGCAGTAGTTCCGCCGGAGACGATCTTCTTGCCGTCGAACTCCCGGATCTTCTCTCCGAGGACCTCATCCGCCTCTTTCGTGAACGGAGGACCCGTGACGATCAGGAGGCGGCGCGGACGCCGGATGTAGACAACGACGCATGTTATATCATCCTTGGCAGCAAGTCCATCCAGGGAGTACGCCTTCTGGACGATCGCCCGCGAGAGATCGCGCGATGAGATATCCTCATCCTTCCTTATCTCCTCGGAGATGAACTTGCGGACCCCGTCGAGCCTCCAGCCCAGAGGCAGGCTCTTGCCGAGCCCTGACTGCGTCACGCCGTCGGAGAACATCACGAGCCTGTCTCCGAATCCCAGCTTGAAGACGGAATGGGCGATGATCTCCTTCTTGAAGGCGCCCTCCCGCTGCAGCTCCGTGCGGCTTCTCTCCCATGACACGGGCTCTGAGCCAGCGAAGCGCAGCGACGGCGGATTGTCATACTCGACGAGATTCACCGCGATGTCCTCCATCCCCTCCTTATAGCGGATATCGGCGATGGTGAAGGTCGAATAGCTTATCTTCCTCTCCTTGCATACGGGAAGTGTGTCCATGATGATCTTCGCAGAGTGGCTGAGATCTATCGGCGAGAACGAGAGGCGATGAGCCATATGGGCCGTGAGGGATGCAAGGACATTCGCCTTCACCCCGCTGCCGAGCCCGTCGGAGAGCGTAGATACGATCTGGTTGTTCTCCGGATTGCGCGACAGGAGGAAGACATCCCCTCCTATCTTCTGCCCGTGCTTATAGATCTGCGCATAATCCACATCTATGAAGATATTGTTCATGACAGATCACCATCCTCATCCTGGCGGAAATCACTCTCCCCCTCTCCCGTTCCATGGACACTGAACGCATCGATGAGTGAGTTGAGCATGATCTCCGTCTCAGCGGCATTCTCTCCCAGAAGCGAGGCTATCTGCTGTACAGTCTCGAGCGACTTCTGGATGACATCCTCCGCCTTCTTGACGACTGTCTCCCTCTTGATGGTCGGATTCGTTATGTCCTCGAACATGGCTCCGAGCAGCCTCTTTGTCTCGACGAGGAAGAATGTCACACGGAGGTACTTGTCCTTGAAATGGACCCTGTACTGCCCGGGATGCGAGAGATAGAACTGATCGCGGAACTTATCGGCAAACGGCACGAAGCGCTCGAGAGGAAGCCCCTTCACCATCTGCAGTATGCCCTGATCGACAAAGCCCTCCTCCATGTCGCCGAAGAACTCCAGGAAGCGCACATTGCAGTCAGCTATCTGCAGATCCGAATCAACGATCACCACGCCGTTGGGGATCGTACGGAGAAGGACATCGACCTTGCTCTCGGCTTCCTTGCGCATCTTGGTGACGCACATCTCGACCTCGGCCATGCCTTCCAGGTATGCGACAGCCATGTCACGGCATGTGTTGTAGCCGCAGCCGCCGCAGTTGAGCTCATCAGCCTTCGTCAGCTTTCCAAGCTCTACAAGCGCCCTCTTTATCTCATCCTCGGTATGCTTCTCGCGGAAGCCCGACTCCGCGGCAGGGCCGCCGTTGTGGAGAATGCCGTATCCTTTCTGCAGGAGAAGTCTGGCAAACTCCTCATCACCGGTAAAAAGTCCGGGTTCATCAAGCCTCTCCGATGTGTAGTCGCTGGCAGCACGCTTGCGCATAGCCATTGAGACAGTGTCATCGGCAGCAGGGCCGTTGATACAGCCGCCTTCACAGGCGAGAAGCTCAAGAAATGGCAAGGGGAATGTCTCCCCCTGCAGGGCCGAGACAACCTGATCGATTCCGGAGAAAGCAAGCGCTGCGGTTCCGAATCTCTGGCCGCTCCAGAGCTCGGATGTGGCTATCTGGCCGCCCTCTATCGGGTAGATCGTCGAGGTGCCGGCTTTTGCCGGAACGAAATCCACATCGTCGGGTGTTATCGCCGCAAGATCGATGCCCTCCTCCGAAAGCCATTCCCTCAGTTCCCTGAATGTGATGGCGAAATCCGGATAGCCGGGAGTCGTATCAGCTTCCACCTTCTTCGCGATGCAGGGGCCGATGAAGGCGATGGCGAAATCTTCGTTGTAGATATGTCTCAGATACGCAGAATGTGTCTGCAGCGGAGACGGGACAGGAGCGAGCTTCCCCACATCCTCAGGATAGTATTTCCTGACAAGCTCCACGACTGACGGACAGGCTGTGCCGATGAACGGTGCTTTCCCCTCATGCTCAGATGCATAGATATCCAGAGCCTGGGAGACAAGGGCAGCACCTATGGCTGTCTCCGAGATCGCAGAGAACCCGAGCTTCCTGAGCGCTGTCAGGAGCTCCTTCTCATATCCCCTGAACTCAGATGCATAGGAAGGGGCAAGGGAACATATGACCTTGCGGCCGGACGAGATGGCGAGCTTCACGCGGTCCTTGTCATCGCGGACCTTCTTCGCGCTGTTGGGACATACATGCACGCAGCGCCCGCAGTAGATGCAGCGGTCCTTGATGATCATGGCGTGACCATCCCTGATCTGAATTGCCTTTACAGGACATGATCTGACGCACTTGTAACAGTCACGGCAGCTGGTGACTTCAGTGTAAATCGGATTCTGCATCCATATCCTCCAGAGCCTTTCTGATCAGATCCGCGACAGCATCCGGATCGGAGATGCCGGAATACTCCTTGTCCCCTATCCTCATATGCGGTCCTGTATTGCACCTGCCAAGACAGAGATGACCCTCGAGGTCTATCCTGTCGGATAATCCATTCTGCTCGGCGAACTCCTCCAGGCTCATGAGAATGCCGCTGTTGCCTCTGGCAAAGCAGCTTGAACCCATGCAGAGCTCGACCCTGAGCTTCTCCTTTTCTGCCATAAACACTCCTAAGTCATATATGAGACTATCCGAGTTTTTAAGAGAAGTCAATAAAATGATTAGCTAGCAGGAATTAGCACATTAAAAATACAAATTGAGGCACTAAATCGCAGCAAGAGGCAGATTAATGTGAAAGCAGGAACATGAACAGCGGAAAAATGCCATTAATGCTCACTTCTCACTCTTCGCACTCCGTCTCCTCGCGGTATTTCCTGCGGAGCATCACTGAGAGAACTGCAAATGAGGCGGCAAGATCCGTGCGCTGCATCACGACATCCTCGGGAACCTTGAGGTTGACAGGCGCAAAATTCCAGATACCCCTTATTCCGCATTTGACGAGCATGTCAGCAGTCGCCTGAGCCTGCTTTGCGGGAACCGCGATCACAGCAATCGTGACCCTGCTGCTCTTTATATACTGGTTTATCCTGTCCACAGGCTGGACAGTAAGATCTCCGATGCTGCGCCCTATCTTCTCCGGATCCTTGTCGAAGATCGCCGCGATCCTGAGTCCGTAGGCAGAGAAACCGTCATACGCGGCAAGAGCGCTTCCGAGGTTTCCGGCACCGATGATGAGGGCCTCGGCATCATTGTCCCAGCCAAGGGAATGGGTGATGGCGACTATGAGCTCCTCAACGGAGAAGCCGACCTTCGGCCGCCCCTCTATTCCTGTGCTGGCAAGATCCTTCCTGACCTGTATGGGAGTGAGTCCCAGCTCTGCAGCAAGCTGCGTGGCACTTATGTTCCTCGCACCGGACTCCCTCAGCTGCATCAATATCCTCAGATACGAAGGGAACCTCCTGACAGCAGGGAGCGGTATCCTCTCATCGGCCATCTTCCAACCTCCTTCTTATTGCGTATATGAGAGTATCGGGACAAGAAGCGCCTGCTGTCAATCCGATTGAGGGAAAAGTGAACACCTCGGAAGGGATGGCAGATGGAGACGGAACAAGGAATGATGGGCGCCCTGTGCGCTTCCCCTCCTCCCAGAGCTCGACAGTGTTGCGTGACGCCGCATCTCCCGCCACGACTATTGCGGATACAGATGATGAGAGCTCATCAAGCGCCGTCCTTCTCTCAGTGGAGGCAGCACAGATTGTATTCATGAACGAGAGTGAAATGCCAAGCTCATCAGCTCGTTTTCTGATCGCGGAAAGCACGGGAAGTGAGAATGTTGTCTGGACGACCGCGCTGTAGCTGAGAGCACGGTCAATGGGCAGGAGGTCATCAGGCTCCTCGATCAGCCGGGCGCCGCCGCGTCCTGATCCCAGAAGCGATACGACCTCGCTGTGCCCTGCCTTTCCGATGACAAGCACATTGCCGCTCTCCCTCACCAGACGCTGGCTGCGGAGGACGACGGGGCATGTCGCATCAGCTATTTCCAGCCCTCTCTTAATGAAAGCGTTCCTCTCACTGTCGGGAATACCGTGAGCGCGTATCACCACAAGGCCCGGAGCTTCCGCCTCCTCGGGGGATGAGATCCTCACCATCCCCCGTGCAAGAAAATCATCCATGACAGCGCTGCTGTGCACTATGTCGCCATAAACATAGCAGGGGATTCCTCTCTCCGAGGAAAGCCCCAGCGCTTCCTCAGCCGTCTGTAGCGCATGCCTCACACCTGCACAGAAGCCGTATGAGGCGGCCATAACCACGCGCATCAGACGAGGGAATACTCCTCTTCCTCCTTCTTCTCCTTCTCTTTGTCTATCGGCATAACGCGATGGAAGTAATGGAGGAAAGCCGGAGCGAGGAAATTCGATGAATACGCACCCGCGATGATACCCCAGGTGAGGTTGATCGCGAAAAGCTGTATATCCCCGGAACCAAGCACAGAGAGCGGAACGATGGCGACCAGCGTCGTGAGGCTCGTCATCACGGTCCTGGTAAGCGACTGCCTCACAGAGAGGGCTATCGTGCCGTCGACATCAACGCTTCTTTTCTCATTCTGCGCCGTACGGATGTTTTCCCTGACGCGGTCGAAGATGACTATCGTATTGTTGATCGAATAGCCGATTATCGTGAGGACCGCGGCTATCGTCGTCGAGGAGACTTCAAGGCGGAAGATCAGGATGAACGAGAGCATCGCCAAGACATCATGGAAGAGCGCGAGTATCGAGGAGATGGCATAGGCGAAGCGGAAACGCACAGCCACATAGCCGAGGATAAGCACCAGTGCGATAGCAAGGCCGATGAGGGAATCCCTGAAAAGCGAAGAGGAGAACTTCGGCCCGACGAAATCTGACTGCAGCACCACGATGTCCTCAGCACCGAATGCCTCTGAGAGAAGCCTGTTCACTCTGGCCTCAGCCTCATTCTGCGTCTCCCCTTCCCCGACGGTGATCCTTATCTGGTAAATGGCCTCATCCTCAGAGTCGACTGTCTGGACATTGACGCTTCCGAGCCCGGAGAGCGCATCGCGTATGTCCTCGATCGTCACATCGACAGTGTCAGTACTGAAATTGACACGTACAGGAGATGCGGAGAGAGAGGCGGGAAAACCGAAGCCCGAGACTATATTGGCAGACTTCTGGGAGCTGTATACGGCGGTATCGATGCCATATTCCTCAAGCGCTGCGGCTATATCAGCAGAGAGCGGATACTCGGCAGGATCGAAAGCCACGCTCTCAACACCTTCTGCACTCCGTTTCGTCAGGTGCAGCACACCATCGGAGACGGAGAGGACAGCACTGCCATCTCCGTCATATGATGCGGTGAAGCCGAGAGGAGCTATCTGCACGCGCTCAGAATAGCCGGACCCGAAGTCTATCCCGGCATTGAAACCGAGAACGAAGAAGAGAACGATGCCGACAGCTATGAATGCTCCCGACACTCCCATCGCAAGGAATCTCCACCGGAGAATATCGAAAGGTTTCCTCATCTTCTCCTCCATGAAAGCCATACGCTTCTCCTGCCATCCTCGCTGACAAAGAAGTCAAAGAGCAGATGTGAGACAAAAAGTGATGTGAAAAGCGAACAGGCGACACCGATGGCAAGCGTGTTGGCAAAGCCCTTCACCGTGCTCGATCCGAAAACAGAGAGGACGACAGCCGCGATTATCGTGGTGACATTCGAGTCCATGATGGTCCAGAAAGCACGCCCGAATCCCAGTTTGACGGCATCATAGGCGCTCATGCCTGCAGCCATCTCCTCCTTTATTCTCTCGTAGATGATGACATTGGCATCAATCGCCATTCCCAGCGTCAGCACAAGTCCTGCTATCGAAGAGAGCGTGAGTGTGAAATGGAGCGCGGAAAGCACTGAGACCATCATGATGAGATTCATCAGCAGCGCGGCATCGGCAATGATTCCGGCCGGCCCATAATAGACAACCATGCAGAGGATGACGAGCACGAAGCCGAGGATAATGGCTTTCATCGCGATGTTCACGCTGTCATCTCCGAGCGTTGCGCCGACGCCCTGCTCTGAAACGGCAGTGAGCCCTATAGGAAGGGATGCCGTGCGGAGCACGACAGCAAGCGACTGGGCCTCCTCCTCTGTGAAGGAACCTGAGAGCTGCACATCGCCGGAGATCGAATCATTGATCGTGGCGACGCTCTTCACCCTGCCGTCCATAACGACCGCAAGCTGCTCCCCGATGTGAGCGGATGTGAACGCATAGAAGATGTCGGCACCCTCGCTGTCGAGATGGAAGCTGACAGCGGGCCGTCCTGACTGCGGGTCGCGCTCGACTG
Source organism: uncultured Spirochaetales bacterium (assembly GCA_949292445.1). The sequence continues at coordinate 8,521 of CASEZU010000097.1, forward strand.
AAGCCGATGTCAGATGCGCTCCGTCCAGGGCCACCTCACTCCTGAGCACAACGAACTCGACAAGCTCGTCGATACCATACTCATCCTCGGTGTAGTAGCCTGCGACCATATATCCTTCCGGAATATAATCCGGCACCACGATATCACCATTCTCATCGAAAGCCCTCGAGAGATTATGCATGTAGTCATTGTTGATTCTTGCTGTCAGCCTGGAGTCGACAAGCTGGAATGTGAGCGAGCCGCGTCCCATCAGGAATGAATCGACCCTCTCAGGATCTGTCTCTCCGGGAACCTCAACGAGTATCTGGTCCGAGCCCTGGAGCCTTATATCAGGCTCTGATACACCGAACTGATCGATTCTCGATGTGAGTATCTCGATATCCGACTCAAGCATTGCCGTGAGCTCCGCGCCCGACGGCACCTCTCCGTCATGGTTTTCAGCATATGACTCAAGATCTGCCTCAAGCACTACGGACATTCCGCCTCTGAGGTCAAGGCCGAGCTGCAGCACATTCCCCGAAAGTTTCTTTGCATCCAGAAGCTCATCCCTGTAATGGCTTTCTATCGCGCTGAAGAGATCACTCTCGGTGGGGAAGGCTGACATGAGCGCATAGACGGTCCATTCATCAGGCTTATCCTTTCCGCTCTCCTTCAGCTGCTTCTCAGCATCCTTAATCAGATACTCATATTCCTCCGGAACGGCGGAATCACGGTCATTCTGCAGCAAATAAGTAAGGGCGCGGACACCTCTCGATGCCTGCCCCCTCGAATAATCCCTTATGTTCTCATTGCTCCCTGCGGCCGCATCCTTCGTGCTCTCCGGAACGAAGCAGTACCATCTGATCGTAGGATACAGAAGCAGAGCCGCAACGGCGAGCACAAGGAGAACCAGGAGCACACGTCCTGTCTTCTTCAATTAATTATTCGTCCTTCTTCTCCGCGTCAGCAGCCGGAGCGATGACTCCTGCCTCTCCGCCTTTCTCTTCCGGCTTTGCCTCAGCCTTCTCATCAGCCTTTGCCTCGACCTTCTTCGGAGCTGTCTTGGCAGCGTCCTTGCTGGTCACTGTCGAGATTGCGCTCTTGGAGAACTCGATACGGGCTGAATCGTCAACCTTGACGACAACAGTCTGATCCTTGACTGTGATGATCGTTCCGTGGATACCGCCGATCGTGACGACCCTGTCGCCCTTCTTCATCGCGGCAAGCATTGCCTTGGTCTCCTTATCCCTCTTCTTCTGAGGTCTGATGATAAGGAAATAGAAAATAAGGATAATGAGTACGAATGTGATTATCGTAGTAGTCATCTGACCCTGCATTTCTTCTGAACCCCTTAGTTATGTGATTAATGAAAAATTAGCATCATAGGCAAAATACAGTCAAGGTTGAGCATCAGAATCATATTAGCCGGAACAACAGAGAACAGCGTATTGCTGTCATGAAGAAAGAAACGAAAAACCCGGAATTCACCGGTGCTGGAAGCATCTCAGGAGACAGAAGCGCAAATTCAGATATACTTTTAATGGACAGTATGAAAGAGATCACGACAAGCCTTTCCTCATTCAGGAACATGAGGAAATATGACATGCTCTATGTCGACAAGACAGAATACATCCATGCGCTGGTGAGAAATCCCGGCAGGAACTGCTATTTTCTGTCACGTCCGAGAAAATTCGGGAAATCGCTCTTCTGTTCCACGCTGCAGGCAATTTTCAAAGAACGGCTTACAACTCATGATAATAAGGCACTATGTCCTCATAGCCCCCGTCCTTTCTGCGGAAGCCTCCGGGAATAATGCCGAGCTCATGGAAGCCAAGGCGCTCATATAGATGCCGCGCAGCAGTGTTTGCACGCACAACGGCATTGAACTGGAGAATGCGGAAGCCAAATTCCCTGCCCCTTGAGAGGGAATCGAGGACAAGTGCCTCCCCTATATGCCTGCCGCGGCAGGAAGATGAGACGGCATAGCTTGCATTCGCGATATGGCCGCAGCGCCCCACATTGTTCGGATGGAGGATATAAAGGCCTGAGATCCTGCCATCTTCCTCCGCCACGCCTGTAAAGCTCTGGAATGCGAAAAACGCAGCAGCGCTTTTCAGGTCAAGGATCTCCTCCTGAGGAAAAGCATTCCCTTCCTCCACTACCTCGTTCCAGATATCCGTCATCGCCGGGATATCCTCACGCCTGTATTCCCTTACAAGCATAAAACCTCCTGAAAGCAAAAGCGGCAAAGCCAAGCCTTGCCGCCTTGTATGAGCTGAAGCTCTATTACATCATTCCTCCGCCCATGCCGGGGTTGGCAGGAGCTGCCGGCTCCGGTGCCGGGATGTCTGTGACAGCACACTCTGTCGTGAGGATGAGGGAAGCGATTGAAGCCGCATTCTGAAGAGCGGACCTTGTGACCTTCACAGGATCGATGATACCGCTCTCGACCATGTTGACCCACTGCATTGCATTCGCGTCGAAGCCGACACCGGGCTTCTCCTTCTTGCATGTATCAGCGATGATCGATCCATCAACACCAGCATTCTCAGCGATCTGCCTGATAGGCTCCTCGAGAGCGCGGATGACGATCTTGTAGCCGACCTTCTCCTCCTCAGTAAGAGCGGAGATGTCCTTCTTCTGGAGTTCGTTCACAGCCTGCACGAGTGCGACGCCGCCTCCTGGGATGACA
>CASEZU010000098.1 GCA_949292445.1 uncultured Spirochaetales bacterium
CTCCTTTTCTGTCAAAGCTCGACGCCGCCCCACATCTGGCCTATGTACTTCCTGATGATGAACGTGAATACGAGGGCGGGGATCACAAGCACGATACTTCCCGCTGCCGCATACTGTATTCCGCTTGAAGTCGAGCCGATGGCGTTGTAGACGACGAGTGAGAGCGTCTGATTCTCATTCGTGAGGATGAGTGCCGATATTGTGTCATTCCATGCCGTGAGGAAGCTGTACATTGAGCTTGCAGCAAGGGCGGGGAAGGCGAGCGGCAGCGTTATCTTCATGAATGTCTGGATTCTGTTGGCTCCGAAGACCAGCGAGGCCTCTTCCAGCTCCTTGTTTATTCCCACGAAGATGCTGGATGTGATCCATGCCGTGAGGGCTATGTTCGGGATGGAGTAGATGATCGCCAGCGATATCAGCGTATCGTAGAGCCCCATTTTGATCATGATCACGGCCATAGGCACGCTTATTCCGACTGTCGGGAACATCCTTACGACAAGAAGCGCGACATTGAGCTGCTCACGGCCTTTGAAGCGGTATCTTGCGATTGCATAGCCGGCCATACTGCCGAAGCAGAGGGAGATCAGGATCGTGTATATCGAGACAAGGATACTGTTCTTAAGACCTTCTGCGGCATTGGGGACGATCTTGAAGAACTGGATGAAGTTGTTGAACGGCCTTTTGCTGTATGTGAACTCCATCGGGCCGTTCTCCCTCGTCTGGGCCCATTCATCCATCAGCTCATCACCATCGACAGCCACGCCATACTGAAGCAGGAAGTGATTCTCCATCCTGTTCGCGTTCGATGTCGTGATGACTGACTCCCAGCCGTCACCTCTTCCGTAGTCATAGAAGAGCTCGTAGCTGCCGTTGTCATGCGGAACGATGCGCACCGTGACTGAGCCTGATGCGAAAAGGTTCTTGGGGAATGCTGACATCTCAACCGAATTCGAGAATGATACCGAGGTGAAGAAGAGCAGCGGAATAGCCACGGCAAGCACCATTGTCGCCAGGACAAGTGCCATCAGGGTTTTCTGTACAATGCTATACTTATCCATTTGCTTTCTTCCCCCTTCCGGAAATCTTCAGGTAGAAAATCGTCGCGACGAGAACGATGACTGTCGTCGTGAATGAATATGTGTATGCGAGCTTTGTCGATGTGTCCACGCCCGGAATGACCTCCGTGTAGAATGCGACGCGCTCCACAAGGAATGGCACCTTTGAGTATCCGAGGACCATGACGGAAATGGACCAGACCTGGATTGCGGCGATCATTCTGGTGATGATCGATGTCGTGATTGACGGCTTCAGCGCCGGAAGTGTTATGTCCTTGAAAGTCTGCCACTTATTCGCTCCGAAGAGATAGGCAGCTTCCTTCTGGTCCCTCTGAATCTGCTGCAGTCCCGCAAGGAGGATGATCATTACAGACGGGGTTACTGTCCATGCATCTATGAGGACAACCATGATCACGGCTTTTATCCCCTCGATGTTCATGAACATTATCCTTTCATCGGTGAAGCCGAGCGTCATGAGCATGGAGTTGATCCAGCCGTCGCTCAGAAGGCCGGTCTTCCACAGGATGGCAACAGCTGTAGGTGTGATCGCCATCGGGATCATCGAGATGAATGTGAGCAGCTTTGATCCTGGGAATCTTATGTTGAGCAGCACTGCGAGAAGCAGCGCGATGATATATTCAATGACAACGGATACGATGGTGAAGACCGCTGTGTTTATCACAGCCTCGGAAAACAGGTCGCTTTCACCCATCATCCGGAAGTTCTCAGTAAGTGAGAATGATCCGTCTGCAGCTGTGAAGACTTCCTTGATGCTGGTGAGTACCGGTGCGAACCAGAAAAGCGCATAGAAGATGAAGACCGGTGCCAGCAGAAGATATGGAGCTGCAGAGTTGGAGATCCTTGTTTTCTGCATCATGCTCTCCTTTTTCAGTTTTGGGGCGGCTTTTATGCCATGGTGAATGTTCCGGGAGGAATGACCTCCCGGAAATTGTTTTCATTACAGATGAAGGGACTCAAGCGTTGCCTGGCAGCTGTCGAGAGTCTCCTGTGACGGGACTGATCCTGTTGCCACGATCTCATCGAAGATATCGTGATAGAGGAGCTTGACAGCGTTCCAGTCGGAGTAATCCGTTGAGGGGACACCTGCGACGATTGCCGTCTCGAGGATGTTGTTGCCTGCTCTCATCAGCACATCCTCGTCTGTCATGATGTCACCGACCTCGATGATCGGGCTGAGCGCGGCACCGTTGTTGATGCAGACATCATAATTGACCTCGGGACGTGTGATGTAGCTGATGAACTCCTGGGCTTCCTCGGTGTTCGGGGCACCCGCCACGATTCCGTAGCACCACGCACCGGATGTGCTTCCCGCACCGGCATCTCCGTGAGGAGCCGCGCCGATCACGAAATTGTTGGGAGCTGCGTTATATGCCTGTCCGGCCGGTGTCATGTGGGAGAATGCGAGCCATACCTCTCCTGCATTCATCGGATCCGTCACTGCTGAATACTGATCCTCCTGTGCATAGAGAGCGCCGGCTGCTGCCATTCTTGCTATCACTGCCCATGCCTGCTTTGCATTCTCGGTATTGAGCTCCGGGAAGGTTCCGCCATATGCGAGGACCATACCTCCCATCGGATAGAGAAGCTGGCTTCCCGTCTGGGATGCAGGGAACATTGTCTTTCCTTCTCCTGTTCCCTCCTTGATCGCGATTGCCCAGTCAGCATACTGATCCCAGCTCAGCCCGTTGACGACATCATCCCTTGTGAGTCCGTCAGGAAGATAGTCGAGAGCCTTGACGTTCGCAATGAGGACATAGACGTCGAATGCGTTGGGCACGAAATATCTGCAGCCGTCCTTGTTCGTTGTCTGGTCAAACATTGTCGTGTATGTAGAGCCGGAATTGTCGATGATGGAGGTGATGTCCTGCATCCAGCCGCCATTGACATAGGGAGCCATGTTTGCCGTATCGACATAGGCTACATCATATGTGATGTTTCCTGTGCTCTGCTGTGTCTCCATCAGCGTGATGGCATCGGCCTGTGTGACGAAATTCACGTTCACCTTGATTCCTGTCTCTTCCTCGAAATCAGGGTAGAAGGTGTTAAGAAGGTATTCCCTTTCCTGAATCTGCGGTGTTCCGGAGTAGAGAACATTCAGCTCCCTTGCATCCTGGCTTTCTCCTGAGCCGCCTGCGAAGAGCGCAGAGAGGGAAACAAGGCACATGAAGAGAACTGCAACTGTCTTTGCTGTCTTTTTCATAGTTTTCTCCTTTTTATTTCTATCTAAGTGAGTTCCGTAGCACTAATTTGGGGGTTATGCTTATCTCGTCCGCCGAATGAGCCTTTCCCGGGGATTCGATCCTGCTGATTATGTAGTCGACAGCCATCGATACCTCCGAATCGATGAACTGCGTCACGCTTGTTATTCCCATGAGCTCGGCGATCGGAAGATTGTCAAAACCCATTATCCCGATATCACGTCCGACGCTGATGTTGTGTTCCATCATGTACCGCACTCCTCCGGCAGCCATCGCATCGCAAGAGAAGAAGATCGCATCCGGCGTCTCCGGAAGGCTCATGAGCTTCTCCGCCGCTTCGTATCCTCCGTCTGATGAGAGTGTGGAGGTGACATAATACTTCTCCGGCACGGGGGCTACTGATGTGAAGCCGTCGTACCTTTCTCCGATGTGCTCGTCGCATGGCTCCCAGCCTACGAATGCGATTTTCCTGTAGCCTCTTGAGAGGATGTAGGCAGCAGCTTCCTTTCCTCCGCGGAAATTGTTTGTGAGTATGCACTGTTCTCCGGGGCACTGCGAATGCACGAGCACCACCGGGATGCCTATGCAGCGGAAGAACTCGCTTCCTGCTGCGGAGAGCGTCGAGCTGGAGATTATCAGGGCATCGATTTTCCGCAGGCTCTCAGGGTGCTCCATGAAGTATTCGTAGACATCCCTGCGGCTCCTGAGGTTAAACAGCATCAGATGATAATCCGTGTCCTCTATCTTCCTCTCAAGCGCTGTTATGAGCTCAGAGGTGAAGAGGGATGAGGGATCGGAAAAGGTGAGTCCTATCGTGTTCGTCCTTGACTTGTTCGGCTTCGGCAGTTTCAGATTGTGCTTCTGGATGTAATCGAAGACAGCGGTCCTTGTCGATTCCTTCACAAGCTCAGGATGGTTCATGACCCTTGATATGGTGCTCGGACTGACCCCGATTTCCTTTGACATGGACCTGATAGAACCTGTTTTTCTCATACCTAAAATTCTACTATGCAATTCCTTGCTGTCAAATGAAATATTTCATAAA
>CASEZU010000099.1 GCA_949292445.1 uncultured Spirochaetales bacterium
GGAACATTGTCCACAAAGCCGCGGAGGAACACAGGGAAATCCGGATGCTCTGCCGAGAAATGCTCGAAGCTCCTTGTTGTTGTCCTGCTCTGCCCGCCGATCACGACAACCTGGCAGTCAACGCGGGCTCTTGCAAGCGCATGGAGAAGATGTGTGCTTCCGATTCCCTCGCCTCCGAGCGAGCAGAGTATCGTGAATTTCTCGGGAAGACCGAGCCTTCTCCTGACTTCAGCTCTTGAGGTATAGCTGTATGCCTCGAATTTTTCCTGCAGGGGGAAGGGGCATATGGAGATGGTGTTTTCCGGCTGTCCTTTCTTTATTGCGTTCTCCTTGCCGAGCTCTGTGGGAAGATACATTCTGTCCAGCTGAGGAGAGACTCCCGCAAGGGGAGTGTCAAACACATCTGCGCAGTACTGGTATATCGGGATATCGATTCCCAGCTTCCTGATGGCTGCCGGAAGTATTATTCCGCCGATGAAATTCGTGGAGAGGATGAAATCAGGCCGGTTCTCCTCATACCACCGCCTGAATGACTCGAGGTGTTTTTTCTGCAGCCCCTGCTGTTTTATCAGGAATGAGTTGAATCTTGTATCTGTAAGGGAATGTACAACTGGCTCAAGCCTTGGATGGTGCAGCAGGAAGCGCCAGTCATATTTGCAGAAGAATTCCCAGAAAGGTGTGCCGAATACCACAAAAAGGTCCTCAAGCACCGCTTCATGACCTGCTCTGATGAAACTATCCGCCAGCGCTTTCGCAGGGATGTAGTGTCCCTTGCCGGCATTGACATAAAGCATCGCACCTTTCATAACCGTTCCCTCTGAATGATAGGGGAGAGGCGGAGATAAATCAACACTGTGTATTATTCTTCATCTTCTGCGGCAGCTCTGGCGGCTTTCACCCTGAATGCCTCATCGAAGACATCCATGAGGCTCTCTGCAAAATGGGGAAGCGAGTATTTCTCAACGCTCTCGCGAGCATTTCTTCCAAGCTGCATCCTCAGCGCTGCATCATCGACAAGCGGAAGTGCCTTGTCCAGAAACTCCTTATCAGAAGTGAAGGAGAAGCCGTTCTGCCCCTCAATAAGAGACTCATCCAGAGCGTGATCCTTTCTGCAGATAATCGGATGGCCGCTGGCCAGTGCCTCGATATATGTCAGTCCCTGTATCTCGCTTTTTGAGCTTGAGATGAATATGTCCCCTGTATCGTAATATTTCCAGACCTTGTCCATCTCTATATTTCCTGCGAACCTCACCGTATCCTGCAGATTCATTACAGATGTCATCGTTTCGAGCTTTTCCCGTTCCGTGCCATCCCCGACAATGAGCATCCTTGTTTCCGGCCTGTTCCTGTGAAGTGAGGCGAAATGTGTGAGGGATTCCTCGACATTCTTTTCCTCGCTCAGGCGGCAGACGGATACGAATACGACATCATCATCGGTGAAACCGAAAGATGCCCTGAGTTCCTTCCTTTCTTCTGCAGGAAGATTCTGCTCCAGCATGTCCAGATCAAGTCCGACAGGAATTATCCTCATCGGATTTTCCACGCCGTAGCTTTTCAGGAGGTTGAATATCTTCGAAGTAGGGCAGATCACATAATCCACAGATTTCAGAAATTTGGGGATGAATGTGTTTGTCGCCCATTCCCACAGATGCTCATTGCTTGTGAAATGGACCATGTAGGAGTTGAAGTCTGTATGGCATGTATGCACAAGCGGGATATTCAGTTTCTTTGCCACTTTCTTCGCAAAGAACATGGTGAAGAATTCGCACTGCGAGTGCACTATATCGGGCGCCCACTCATAGATGTCTTTCAGAAGCGGGTCAAATATGGCAATGGATGCATATGAGTCTTTATACAACTGAGGGAAGTTGTTCTTTATATAATATACACCGTTCTGATAGTAGGATTTGTGATCGCCTGAGATGGTCAGTATGCGCACCTCATGGCCTAATTTCTCCAGCGCGGCACGTTCATTAAGCACAGCTGTTGTCACGCCACATCGCAAAGGCAAGTAAAATTCAGTCGTAATAAGTATTTTCACAGAGCCACCCTATGTAATGTCGCAGCAAGTTTAACATTGCACAAGGTAGCTGTAAACGTCATGAATCATACAAG
>CASEZU010000100.1 GCA_949292445.1 uncultured Spirochaetales bacterium
TCATCGGCAATACCTTCATCGCTCTGGTCCGTATAGAAGATACCAGCTTCCTCTTCGTAGACATCGAGTGCGGCTCCTCCTATCTTCCTTGCCTTCAGCGCTTCAAGAAGGGCTTCAGAGTCAATGAGACCGCCACGCGATGTATTGATGATGTATGCTGTATCCTTCATGTCATCAAGTGTTTTCCCATTGATGAGATGCCTGTTGTCGTTTGTGAGCGGGCAGTAAAGGCTAACAATGTCGGAAGACTTCAGAAGCGTGCTGAGATCTGTGTATTCCACGCCCTCGATCTTTGCTGGATATGGATCATAGGCAAGCACTTTCATGCCGAATCCTTTTGCGATATCAATAGCGGAGCGGCCGATCTTTCCTGTTCCTACGATTCCCATTGTCTTGCCATAGAGATCCATGCCTACAAGTCCTGAGAGCGAGAAGTTGAATTCCCTTGTCCTGACATATGCATGAGTGAGCTTCCTCACAAGTGCAAGCAGCAGCGCAAACGAATGCTCTGCAACGGCATGCGGGCTGTATGCAGGTACCCTTACGACTTTTATGCCTTTTTCAAGGGCATAGCGGTAATCTGTGTTGTTGAAGCCTGCCGAGCGCAGTGCTATGAGCTTAACGCCTTCTTCCGCCAGAATGTCGATGACATCTTTGTCAACGGTGCAGTTCACGAACGGGCAGACGACATCCGATCCCCTTGCCATAATGGCTGAGTGCTTATTGAGCGCGGCATCGAAATATACGATATCATATCCGAAAGACTTGTTGGCCTCTTCGAAATGAATTTTATCGTAAGACTTTGTATCAAAAAGAGCTATCTTCATTTATGTTCTCCTTGACCGGAAGATAATCACAGTGGATGGAAAAGGCAAATGCGTGTAGAATCCGATGTATGAGAAAGCTTCTTCCTCTTCTTCTGTACATTTTGTTCCTTCTGTCTTCCTGCGCTTCATCAGGGCAGAGCAGCCATTTTACCGATGAGCAGAAGAAGGAAGCCCTGCTTCTCCTTGGAAACGACATGATAGCAGCGGGAGTCGCGGAGGGACCGCTTACGGCTGATGAGTTCATCGCATTGCTTCCTCCGTCATTCACCGCTTATCAGGGGTATTCGCCCATCTATGATGATCTTGCCGCTTCATACTGCGGCAAGGTCGCTGAAATCGTGACACCGGCGGTGGAGGCTGCTCTGCCTTTGCTCAGAACCTCTTTCGAGGCCGCTGCATCCGCTGATATCAATCAGGCGATTGAGGCACCGGAGGGCATGACAGACAGCCTGCAGAACGTTGCGGCAAGGCCTGTCTATACGGCAATCCTTTCAGGGATCATGGCCCGTGAGGATAGCCTTGAAGAGGCCTTTTCCGAAGCGAAAGGCATATTCTCTTCCGTAAGGGATGCATATCTCAATCTCTCTTCAGTCGGTGTGGATACCGAGCTTCCCGTTCCGGAGCCGTTTGCGCCGGAGATGCTTGCTATTGCTGCTGAAAGTGCCCTGTTCACAAGGCTTGGAGAGGCTGAGCGAAGTCTCAAAAGTGTGCTTCCCGAGTCTCCTGACTCTCTTTATGCTGTCTTCTGGGAGGATGCATTTGAATCTGTTTGAAGAAGCCGCCGGAAAGGATGATGAGCCTCTTGCAGCCAGGATGAGGCCGCGCACGCTCGATGAATACATCGGGCAGGAGCATATACTCGGGAAAGGGCGCCTTCTGAGGCGCGCCATCCAGGCTGATCAGCTTTCATCAGTCATATTCTACGGTCCCCCCGGGACGGGAAAGACCACGCTGGCGCGTGTCATTGCGAATACGACGAAAAGCCATTTCTCGACGCTCAATGCGGTGCTTTCCGGGGTCAAGGAGCTCCGGACGGAAATCGATGCCGCCAAGACAAGGCATGAGCTCTATGGTACCAGGACCATCCTCTTCGTCGATGAGGTCCATCGTTGGAACAAGAGCCAGCAGGACGCGCTTCTTCCGTGGGTTGAGAACGGTACGTTCATACTCATAGGGGCGACGACCGAGAATCCCTATTTCGAGGTCAATGCGGCTCTTGTGTCACGCTCGAGGATATTCCAGCTCAAGAAGCTTACGGATGAGAATCTGCATGATATAGCGATGCAGGCGCTTGCCGATAAGGAACGCGGATATGGGCGGTTCCATGTCGTGTTCGAGGAAGGGGCTCTTGAGCATCTGATAGCTGTTGCAGGCGGCGATGCACGTTCGCTTCTGAATGCGCTT
>CASEZU010000101.1 GCA_949292445.1 uncultured Spirochaetales bacterium
TCGGCATGTTCTGGGCTGCAGTCTCCTGCGGTGGAATCTGCAGTGCCGCTCATCGCCGGGAATGAAATGCTTCAGCGGGCAAACGGGATGAGGGGATTCCTGTCCGCTTCCGTCGCTCTGCTTTCGCCTGCTGCCGCCGGAGCCCTGCTTCCTGTCTGCGGCCTTGAGGGGCTTCTGCTGCTGGATGCCGTCACTGCGGCAGCTGCTGTTGCTGCCTCCCTTGCTGTTAATATCCCTGAACGAGGAGTGTGCGGGCGGGCCCCTATCCGGGAGGTCTTTTCCTATCTCTCCTCAGAAAGAAGAATCAGGAATCTGCTTGTTTTCCATGCGCTGGCACTCTTCCTCATCAGCCCGGGAGCGGCTCTTTCCCCGCTTTTCGTCACGAGGGAGTTCGGCAGCTCCTCGGCGCTTCTCTCCGTTTCAGAGCTGTCATACAGCGTCGGCATGGTTCTCGGCGGTCTCCTGATCTCATTCTCTTGCCGCATAAGACACCGCAGCAGAGCTGTCGCTTTCAGTCTCTCGGTTTATGGTGTGATGATGTTTCTCATGGGGCTCGGCGTTTCATTCATTCCTTATCTGATCCTCAACGCAGCGATAGGAGTCGTTTCTCCCTGCTATACAGCGCTGCTCAATACCGAGGTCCAGAGCATTGCCGATGAAAAGATGCTCGGCCGCGTGACATCGCTTTTCTCTCTGGTATCGGTTTCGGCTGTTCCAGCCGGGCTTCTTGTCGCGGCTCCCTGCTCCGATATCGTTCCAGTAAGGCTTGTCTTCATGGCCGCAGGAAGCCTTGCTGTGCTGCATGCTGCCCTTGGCGGGCGTTATTTTGTCAGGGGACGCGCATGAGTATCCTCCTTCTCCTCTGGCAGCTTCCCCAGATCATCATCGGTTCTGCCGTCAGGCTTCTCTTCGGGAGGAAGGTGATACGAAGGATCGGGGAAGTGAGGATCATTGCCTGGCCGTTCATGTCCGGACTGTCCCTGGGATGGTTCTGTTTCGTGCCGCACACTGCCGGGGAACGCATGATACGGCATGAATACGGCCATACCAGACAGAGCCTGCTGCTTGGCCCCGTCTATCTTGTGATCATAGGGATACCTTCATTTCTCTGGGCTGTGCTCATCCAGACCGGAATACTGAGAGGAAAGGATCCTCTTTCGTTCTATACGGAGAGATGGGCGGAAAGGCTCGGCTCCGAACTCCTTTAGCGCCGTTTTGCCGCCATTGCCCAGAACCAGAGCATCGAGAGCACCGAGAGGAGCATCATCACAGGAAGGGCTCGTGAACGTTCCAGTATCGCATCGAAGGCAAGGAAGCCGCTGCCGAAGACCAGCGGGAGAGCTATCAGGGCCGCACCGCTTCCTATGAGGAGCACCGCCAGGAGGATCCATAGCACTGAGATGCCGTGTTTCCTGAGAAGGATCCCTCCTGCTATTCCGAATACTATGACAATGAAATAGGCAATTCCCAGCATGACGCCTCCTGACAAAAGGATATGACAGAGGACCGTGTAATGCAATCTTGTGTTTTCCATTTGTTTGCGGGAAGCGGAAAACGCGGAAAAACGCCGTTTCACGTGCTTAAACGGCCATTTTCCCATCTTTACTGCCGAGGCGCTTTAGGCTAATCTCTGATACAGTGGGAGAGAAGGGGCGACTAGAATGCTGAAGAAAGTTGTGGTATTGCTCTTTTCTGCTGTTCTTATCGTTTCATGCAGCAGGGGAAATGCCGTTACAGCTGATGATGCATCCCTCCCGCAGGTTCAGGGAAGCGTATATGGCCTGGAAAAGCCAGAGACGCTTGATGACTCATTCAGCTATGTTTTCGGGTATATGCTCGCGTCTTCCGCGCTTGTCTACGGCGACGGGATAAATTACCAGTATGTGGCGCGCGGAGTGCTGGATTACAGTGCGGGCGGGTCGTTTTTCTCACAGAGCGAGATGTCAGGGATAGCCTCGGAATACCAGCGCAAGGCTATGGCTGAGGCACAGGAGCGCTTCGGGGAGATAAGCGTCAGGAACGGAGAGGATGCCGATAATTTCCTCGCTGTCAACGGGCAGAGGGCAGGTGTCGTCACCACTCCTTCCGGATTGCAGTATGAGGTGCTGCAGAGAGGAAGCGGGGATGAGGCGTATCCCGGTGCGACGGTTACGGTTGACTACAAGCTGACGCTGCTTGACGGCACTCTTGCCGACTCTTCATATGAACGCGGAGAGCCCAGCGTTTTCAGCCTCGATGAGCTTATTCCTGGGTTCAGTGAGGGGGTATCGTTGATGAGAGCCGGGGACAGATACCGTTTCTGGATACCGCCGGAGCTCGGGTATGGTGTGAATCCCCCGGCGGGAATAGAGCCCAATTCGCTCCTGATCTTCGATGTTGACCTCATCGGAGTCGATCCGGAGTGATAATGTCTTTCAGGAGGGAAGGAATGGCTGTGAGAAGCAGCGACTGGTTCAAGGACCTTATTGTTTATCAGATATATCCCAGGAGCTTCATGGACTCCAATGGAGATGGCATCGGTGACCTGCGGGGCATAATAAGCCGCCTGGATTACATTGCATCGCTCGGAGTCAATGCCATCTGGCTTTCGCCTGTTTATGCCTCCCCGTGCTTCGACAACGGCTACGATATCTCTGATTACAAGGCGATCAACCCTGATTACGGCACATTCGAGGATTTCATCGCGCTCCGCGACGGCTGTCATGAGCGTGGCATTGCCGTGATAATGGATCTCGTCGTAAATCATACATCCCACCTGCACAGATGGTTTCAGGAGTCGAGGAAATCCAGGGACGGCAAGTATAGCGACTACTATATCTGGAAAGGTCCCGTTGACGGCCATGAGCCGAACAACTGGGCCGGGTCCTTCGGCGGCAGTGCATGGGAGTATGTCCCTGAGCGCGGACAGTATTATCTTCATCTCTTCTCCAAGGAGCAGCCGGATCTCAACTGGAACTGCAGTGAGATGAGGGAGGAGATAATTTCCATGATCCGCTGGTGGGGTGACCAGGGGGTGGACGGCTTCCGTGTCGATGCCATCAGCTACCTCGAGAAAGCTCCCGGTTTTGCGGATTCTCCGCTTCCGCCTCTCTCCACCGGTTTCTCACTGCCGATGGATATCTGCAGCAATCTTCCCGGAACACACCAGGCAATAAGGGAAATGAATGAGAGGGTTTTCCGCCCTTATTCGATGATGACAGTAGGCGAGGTCAACTGCAGGCAGCTTCCCGATTTCTATGATTATACGAGCCAGTCCCGCCATGAGTTCGACATGTGCATTCCGTTCGTCCCTCCGGTGGTTGAGATAAGCACCTGGTCTCCTCTTGCAAAGAAGAAGAGGATACTTGATACATATGAGGTGCTGAAGAAAGACGGATGGTGGGCGAGGTTCCTGAGCAATCATGACAAGCCGCGTCAGGTGTCGCTCTATGGCGATGATGGAGAGTACCGTGCAGTTTCGGCGAAGATGCTCTGTGCCATCACCCATATGCTTCCCGGAACTCCGTTCATTTATCAGGGGGAGGAGATCGGCATGGCTGATATCTCCTACGATTCCATCGATGACTACAATGATATAGACACGAGGAATTTCTACAATGAGCTCGTTGCTTCCGGCACATCTCCTGAGGAGGCTTTCGCGAAGGCAAGGAAAATAAGCCGGGACAATGCCCGCAGCCCGATGCAGTGGGATGCTTCTGAAAATGCCGGGTTCTCCAC
>CASEZU010000102.1 GCA_949292445.1 uncultured Spirochaetales bacterium
ATCAGGATTCATTCATAACCTCCAGATACGATGAAAGAATATTCCTTTCGCTTTCATTGCCAGAAAGAAGCTCAAAAATATAATTACCTACCAGAGTATCCGAGTCTTCAGCATCGTGCATAAGTTCCCGTATCTTTCTGGGAGAAGCAAATGTTCTGAATCTTGCAATCCCATCATCCGAGGGCAGGCCAATATAGATACCGCCAAAATCCAGATACTGCAACAGATAAGGAGAATGACTCGTTATGAGTATCCTCATATCTCCTGCAAGCCCTTCAAGTGTATCTAGGAATCCTTTGAACAATGCAGGATGAATCGAATTTTCAGGTTCCTCTAGGCCTACTATGGATATACCGTTAATACGTGCATTCGCAATATGTACAAGCTGCATCAGAATTCTTTTCGCGCCTGCGGACAGAAATCTGAAATCAAGAGGCTGATTCATATTACGATCCTTCACCCATAATGAATACACCTTAGGAGAAACTGTAAATGGTGCCTCCCCCCTTTCTGTCAGATTCTTAAGATCCTTTGAAATATCAGATTCAAGAATCTCCATCCCCGTTATGTTTGGAAACAGAGAAAGAAATATATCAACAAGGCTGCTGTAAAGTAATGGTTCCTTCTGCTGCAGCATATACATAGAACGTGGAATATTTTCTGAAAGCAGCTCCGTTCCATTGCCGGAATGGAATGCTATCTGTGGAAACCGATTATAAAGAGAAGAAGCATCAAACTGTTCATCTATATATGCATTCATTTCTGCAACAGCCCAGATAAATCCTTTCATGTACTCAGGACATGAAATCTTCAGGAAATCCAAAGCAAGGTCAGACTCCCGCAGCTCCTTATTCATTCTGGTGGAGCATCTTCCGGTTGCAGCTGACCTTATTCTGGCCCTATCGTCATTTCTCTGCATTAATACCTTGATATGACTTCTGGCCTTCTTATCTCGAATATAAAACTCCTCCGATGTTATATGGGCCCCTTTATCATTATCTTTAGCCCATTCAAATGAAAAGCCATAATGAACGGTATATGCAGTCTCTCCTTTCTCATAATCCCCTTCAATTGAGAACATAAAGTCAGAATCATCAATATTCACATTAAGAGGCATGAAAGATACGCTGCTCATCATATGTTTGCGATGATCAGACGAAGCATGCATGAAAGACAAAGCAAAATCCAGTGCAGTAAAAATATTGCTCTTGCCATAGCTGTTAAGCGACACAAGAGCAGTAATAGGTTTCAGGGTAATGGATGTGCGACCGATATTGCGGAATCCGCACACCTCAAACTTTGTGATTCTCATCATTCAATCCTCAGGCAAAATGATAACATTGATAAGATGAAAACGCAAACAATTGCAACGTTTTAATAGAAAATACCTCAAAAAATATATGTTTGAACTAAAAAGTGCAATTTTCAACGACAAAATATATCTAACATATTTATCGAGGATGCTTATTCATAAAGTCTTCTATTTCTTCGATCGAAGGCATTGATGGTGCCGTTCCGATCTTGGTAACAGAAAGATTTGACACAATATTTGCAAACTCCGCAGCCTTTATCACATCTGCGCCATTGCCTAATGCAGCAAGAAATCCTCCATTAAAGGCATCCCCAGCTCCCGTTGTATCAATTACATTAATATCATCATAATTATTTAGGAAAACTTCTCTTTCAGCTGTTCTAACATACGAACCTGATTTACCTAGAGTTATTACAACATTCTTAACTCCTTTATCGATGAAATGGCTTGATATCTCATGACAGTCTTTTGGTTCCCTGTATTTTATTGAGGAAAGAATCTGGGCTTCTACTTCATTGGGAGTAATTGCATAAAGCATTGAAAGAATATGGTCAGAGACAGACTGTGCTGGAGCCGGATTAAGAATTATCTTCATTCCTTTTTCATAGGCTTTTTCAATTATCAGCTCCAATGCATCCATATTGATCTCAAGTTGCAAAAGAAGATACTCAATTCCATCAAGGTGTTGGAATATATTATCAACATCATTCGCCGTTATGCCATTGCAAGCTCCAGAAACAACCACAATTTCATTCTGGCTTGTTTTCTCATCAACAGAAATCAATGCAATACCTGTATTCAGAGAATGACTATTGAATATAAGAGTGTCCTTAATCCCTAGCGATTTAATTGATTCATACAGAATCGTAGCAAAATCATCAGTTCCGACTTTTGTGGAAAAGAAAATATCAGCACCTGCTTTTGCTGCCGCAACAGCCTGGTTATATCCCTTTCCTCCTGGTCCCATCTTAAAGAATGTACCCTTTACAGTTTCCCCTGGTACAGGTAAATGTGGAGTCCTTGCCATCAGATCAACAACAAAACTGCCGATAATTGCTACTCTTTTATGCATTTACTCTCCTAAATAAAAAGTTCTTCATAAGGACGTTTTAATACATGATGAACATCATCTTTATCGCGATAATAGCATCTATCACGATTTACATACCCCGCAGGAGCCTCTTCAATTATTATTGTTTCGTCAGGTTTACCAAAAGCAACAAGCAATTTGAAACGATAAAAATCAGGCTCTTCAACAAGTTCATGCATTGTCTTATCAGACAAGCAGCCTAACATGCAGCCGCCAAATCCTATTTCAGTTGCTCTTAGCAGCATAGCATAAGCTGCTATAGCTGCATCTTTTTCAAGAGCCTGATCATTATATCCAAGCCTTGTATCAACCCAGATAGAAATAAAACTGGTAGGTTCTTTCCCGGGATGAGGCAAACGAGGTTCCTTCATTCTCCCTGCCCATCGAGTCCTTCCAAGTATCCTGCAAATCTCTTCCTCTGTATCACTGATGTGAAACCTAAGCGCTTGAATATTTCCACTTGAAGGACAATATCTTGTAAGTTTCACTAATTCTTCAAGCTCATTTCGAGAAAGTTTGCTGTTTTTATCAAATCCTCTGTAGCTTCGTGTCGCTTTTATCAGTTCTGTGAAACTCATCATTCCTCCGAAACTCCAGGCATCTTAAGAATAACCTTGAACGCCTTCCTTTCCTTAACAAGCCTGAAACCGTTCTCTGCTTCTTCCATAGGCAATACATGGCTGTAATACTGAGAAGGTACAAGTATCCCATTGACGACAAGGTCACAGACCTCTTTATTAACCCAGTGCTCATGATAAGGCCAGTTGAGTGTATGTATTGAGATATTGTTTGGGACGTCAAATATATTCATAAAGGCCTTTTCTTTGGAAAGAACCCCATACAATCCCAGTTTTCCGCCATCTTTCAACAATGAAGCCATACGACATGCATTCTCAAGATTTCCAACAGCATCAACAACAAGATCAAATCGTTTATCAGCAAGTACAGAAATAGGATCTATTGTTTTAGAATTTAATATGATGTCTACATTAATGCACTGTTTTATATGATCAAGCCGATCATCATGATGTCCGATTACTGCAACTTTCCCTGCACCTTGCGCTTTCGCACTACAAGCAATTCCCATGGCAACTGGGCCATCTCCTATGACGAGAACGTCCATCCCCGGTTTCAACCCGAAATTAAGTAAAGCGCTGTAGTTTTCTTTGAAAGTAAGAAGCATAACCGCATCCCGATATGAAACACCATCTGGAATTAAATTCCCACGATATGTTGGAATAGGTGGCTGCTTACCTAATGGGATTCCGTCTTCCATCATTGCTTTTATATCATGAGTGATCCCATATTCTGCCATCTGCCCAAAACTTGAAGAAAAACCTGTTGCCGGATCAACTGTTCCTATTGGCGACACAACACGATCCCCAACCTTCCAGTTCCTGACTTTGCTGCCGACTTTCACTATATATCCGACACTTTCATGACCGAGTATCGTAGGGAAAGGTGTTTCACGATCTGCCACACTGTTACTTATCAGCTTCAGATCCGTCCCATTGCACACCCCGCAGTATGTTATCCTTGTAAGACATTCATATTCCCCAATCTCAGGAATAGGAATCTCCACTATCTTGATTTTATTCTTCTCAATTGCAGCAACTGCTTTCATCATTCCAGCCATATACGCCTCCATGTTCAGTCAAGCATCTGAACTATTTTCTTTCTGATGGCTTTTGCAAAATTTCTATGACTTTCTAGGGTCATATGGAGACAATCCTTGCCAGCACATGCAACGGAAGATGCATCGAAGAATGAACAATCAAGGATGTCTGCAACACGATGATATTCAGCTGGGAGCTTTGCAGCCTCCTGCACTGAAGTCAAATCATTTTCCCAGTACATAGTATTCTCAATACCATCACCGATCATTATAGGAGAAACAATAAGAATTTTAGGAATTTTCTTGTTTTCAGATATGCACCATTTTCTTATGGTTTCAACCAGCTTCTTCATTGCATATGCGGAAACCCTAGCACTAACTGAATAATGTGTTTTCAAATCATTTGTGCCAAGCATTATCACAACAAGATCAACAGGACTATGCGTTTTCATGATGAAAGGGATCATGCGTATTGCACTGCGGAATTCATCGGAATCATCACTGAATGATGTTGTTCTGCTATTATACCCTTCCTCAATGATATAGTACTTTGGCCAGAGTTCCGACTGAAGAATTCCGGTCCATCTTTCAGATCTGGAAAATCTCTCCCCAGTTTCTGGATCAACACCATAAGTATTTGAATCGCCGATGCATAATACAGATCTAATCATAGTTTTATTCCCAGCCGTGCACGCCATGCTTCTGTTGTACGCCAAATAGCCTTGAGTTCGCATATTCCGCTCTCATTAAGCAAAGAAACATCTTTGGATCTCGTATAAAGATCCATTTTCACACCATATGAATTCTGGAACCACTTAGCACTAACAGGGTAACAGCGTGCTTCCACCATTGTTGCAAGACTTAGATAATCTTGAAGTTCCTCTGCCACTTCCGGAGCCGCCATAAAATTATCATAAAGCCATCTGTAAAGGTCGAGATGGAAATTTGCCATAACCCCGTTATATCCATCATAACCATGCCTGAGAGAAGCAAGAACTGAACTTGTATGAGCATTAAACAGAGAAATAGAAGAATCCTTTGCTATCTTCGCCCTTCTTATCTGTATTGAATCTTGTCCTGAAACGTCTTTCACAAATACAAGTTTCCCCTCTCCAACCGCATATTCAAGGAATGCATCAGAGAAAAGGCGAAGGAAGGGATATGGACATTCGTAAAGGCCCATCCGAACATCAGGGAGAGCCTCCACAATTCTCTCAAAGTTTCTCATAAAGATGTCATCACCATCAGATATGCCCGCGAGACGGTTAGAAACAAGGACAACTGCATCGACACCTGTTTCAGCCATATGGCCAAGCTCATCAATCTGTTGTGATATAGAATCAGCAGTATGCCCTGAA
This sequence comes from uncultured Spirochaetales bacterium, assembly GCA_949292445.1. The sequence continues at coordinate 5,376 of CASEZU010000102.1, forward strand.
GCAACAATCCTTACCCTTCCTGCATTAGCATCTAGAACAGCTTTAGCGATATCAATTTTTTCTTGCGGAGAAAGGAAGAACATCTCAGAACTCTGGCAAACAGCAAAAATGCCATGTGCGCCGTGCGATATATACCAATCTACGAGTTCTGAAATAGCCTTGAAATCTACTTTCCCTTCTGATGTAAATGGCGTGATCATTGTCGGATAACAGCCATAAAACTCCTTTTTCATCCTCAATCCTCCTATTGTGCCTTACGTAAAATTTCTGCGATATTATTTTCATCAAGAGGGATTACAGTACCAACTTTTTTGCTCCCGAAGAAAGTTGCTCTGAATGCCAAGTCCTTAATTTTATCTTCTGACAGGCTAATCCCAATTTCTGAAAGTTTTACAGGTAATCCCATGTCATGGTAAAAACTTTTGAATGCACTGATTGTTCTTGCTGCATCAGCTAAACAATCATCTGTATGATCAAGACCAAATACTTTGTACCCCAGCTCTGCCAACCGTTTAGGCATACGCGGTCTAACATATTCAGCCCACGCCGGCCATATGATTGCAAGCCCGGCGCCATGTGCTATATCGAATTCTCCAGATAGTTCATGTTCAATAAAGTGAGAGGCCCAGTCCCCGGCTTGCTCATTTCCAACTTCCATCAACCCATTATGAGATAAGGACGAAGCCCACATCACAGTTGCCCTAGCCTGATAATTATCCGGATTATTCATAAGCATATAAGCAGCTTCACGGACCGCACGTAATAATGTAATAGATAAATCATCGGTTAAACTAAGGCTATCACCGATAAAAAGGAATCTCTCCATTGTATGCATCTGTATGTCAACAATGCCACATGCTGTCTGGTACCAAGGAAGAGTAAATGTAAGTTCCGGATTCTCAAAAACAATTTTCAGTCTGCAGATATTAGAACTCAGCCCTCGTTTCAGCCGTTTTTCCTCATTAGTTATAACCGAACTATTACTCATCTCAGAACCAGCTGCAGCCATTGTAAGAATAGCCCCAACAGGAAGAGATTTCACAGGAACTGCACTTTTGTCGTAAAAATCCCAAACATCGCCATCATATACAGCGGCATATCCAATTGCTTTGGCTGAATCTATAACTGAACCACCGCCTATAGCAAGAATAAAATCAATTCCCTCTGTTCGGCATAATTCGGCACCCCTGCGAATAAGAGATAGCCGTGGATTAGGCACAACACCTCCGAGTTCTATATGCTGGATCCCCTCCGAATCAAGCAATGACAGAATTTTTTGCATCAACCCATTTTGCAATATTCTATCAGAACCATAATGGACTAAAATTTTCGTAACGTTTAACTTTTTTAATTCACGCCCAGTTTCGTCTTCCGCTTTTTTGCCGAATATAACTTTTGTAGGGGCATAATATACAGTTGTAGCCATATAACAACCCAGCTTTCACTCTATTGTCAAAGCTGGGATCCTCCTTTTAATAATTGCTACACTTCATGCCTTATCAAGGTCATGAGTTCGGAATGAATAGATACGGGCCCGCAATTCTTCAATATGACAATCAGCACCAGGAAGATTCCCCATATCCCCCCATTTGGGATATGTTTCATGGTCATTCACCAATTGCATGTATTTTGTACGGAACTGAACCCTGCACAACTTCCAAACACTTGTATCAAAATGCCAGCGCTTCTGAGTTGTATTTCCACCTGAAGAAACAGAAACCCTTACCTCATTCTTTATGGAATCTATATCAAATTTAAGCGTAACTTTTTCGCCTATTTCAAAATGGTGAATATGAAGCTCTGATCCAAATACACGTGAATTTACGTATCCATCACCATGAAGAATTATCTTCACAGGTTCTCTGCCTGTATCATCTTGGAATGCGATAGCAAAACCTCTGTCCGCCGAAGCTCTCTCAATTGATACAACGGCCTCTGCCTCAAAGAAAGATGATGGCTTGAAAGCTCTCTCGGCAATAGCAGATGTATATGGGTCAGTATCCCACAATTCAAGGGCTGATCCATTGTGATCCACACCACCCCATGAAGGAATCATCAAATTCCAATTTCTTTGAATCTCATTCCAGCAGACAGTTCCAAAATCCTCATCAACATCATTTTCTTCTTGAGATCTAAGAGGAACAGAGATCCTGCTTACCCATATGTCCTCTTTATTATTACTGTAAGTAAGATAGAACGCATCCTCATCAGGGCGAGGATTATATTCTCCGATTCCACGGATATACTGAGGACCAAGATTCTTCAGCCTTCCTGAATATCTACATGCCGGCACAATTGGAAGGACAGAAATTATATCTCCAAAATCTTGCCCGTTTTCTCCTTCAGTTACTGCTAAAGGCCAGCGATGAGCGGTATCCGTCGTAGGATTATAAGCCAGAACATATGATCCGTTTCTCATTTTCTGGCCCCATACTTTTCCTGTAGATGTTTCAAGAGTATGGGAACGACGAGCTTCCTGCCATGTCTCTCCGCCATCATGACTTATCGTCACGAGAGCATTTTTCATTATGCAGATTTTATCATTACCATTTCCGGGAAGAGTATATATGCAAGGAGCCTCTCCCGGAGGAAGTGTAAAGAAACCACTGGTATCAAAACGTTCCTCTTCCCACCATTGCTGAGTTACACATCGCTGATACAGGAGTTCATAGCAAGCCTCTTTGAATCCTGCGTCATCAGATTCCTCGAAATATGGGAAATTATCAACATTATTTCTATTATAACCTCCGCTTGAATCATAGCGGAGGAAATATATTGGTCCGAATGAAAAATCGGAATGGATTTCTCTTATAGCTCGTCCAACACCATAACCACTGCCAGGCATAACAAGACTTATGTCAGTCATATCCCAGGTTCTAACACTTCCCTTAGATGGCAGCTCAGGTTTAAGGCGCGGATCTGTCGGTGAAATCCCATAATATGCCATGGCAAGCATCCTGCCATTACTTGCCATATAGAATGACATCCTCTGATGTATGACACTGTGTGTCATATCTCCTGTTAAATTCTCTTTTCCTTCGCCATTATAAGGAGCTGTAGGAAAATCTTCTGCAGGAAATATCTCCACGGGCTTTCCAAAATGATGACCATCTGCTGATCTTATCAGAAAAACCCTTGTATGCCCTTCATGTTCACTAACCGGGTTAGCAAGATACTGCACCATAAATTCACCATTGTAATACGCAATATTAGGTGCATGAGCATATGTCCATCCTAATCCTTCTGGAGATGTAACCGGATACTGAGAAGATCTCATTATCTGAATATTTGTTACACCCATAGCATGGGATAGTGCACCATCAGTAAACCGTATATCGGCCTTTCTTGAGACATGACATCTAATGAGATCCTCTTTAAGGACATCTTCATAATGAGACATTGTTAATCCTTCTCTTTTCCGTCTTGTACGGATATGTGAATATTTAGGCCGGCCCCTTATGGGGCCCGCCAATATAAACTTGATGAGTATTTATCCTTCTTCAGCATAAAGTTCAGTCATAATATCAGCCCATTCATCAAGCATTTCCTGTGATGTGATACGGCCAGCCATTGCTTCCTGAACAAGTCCATCAATATCGCTTGTAAGTATTGCGTTATAGCTCGGCATATACGTAGGTGTATCATAGAAAAGCGTATCGGGACTAAGAATCACTTCTGAACCTGTAGCCATCCAAGGCTTCTGTGGGTCATGAACATAACTATCAGGATCATTAAGAAGAGTTTTCACACATGGAAGAAGTCCAATATTTTCATTGTAGATTGCAGCACCTTCCTCAGCACAAATAAAATATACGAACTTCCATGCAGCATCGACATCTTCACAAGAAGAATTAATCGCAAATCCATCCCAGCTCAGACGCTGCATTACTCTTGGCCCAGCTATGCTCTTAGGGAAAGGAAGAGCGGCAAATTTGGAGAAATCTCCATTAAATACTTTGTAGTGATCTGCAGCAGATCCTGTATTATGCTGAATTATTGCAGCTGTTCCAGTCTGGAAGGCACCTGCGAGCTGTCCCCAGCCATAATTGATATCACCTTCTCCACTATACTTATTATAAAGGCCGAGATACTGCTCACAGAACTCCACATGACGAGGATCATTAACAGTACACTTACCATTTTCATCAAAGTATTCTGTAATGCCTGAATATGAATACATGAGCATCTCAAGGTTAGTTGCAGCTCCAGCTCCTCCACGAAGAGCTATGCCATATCTTCCATGCTCCTTATCCGTAAGAGCCTTAACATCATCAAAGAATTCCGGCCATGTCTCAGGAAGATCAAGCCCCTTCTCCGCAAACCAATCCGGGCGTACCCAGAGACAATAGAAGTTAGTTCCAGAAGGAAGATAATATAACTTACCCTCTTCTCTATCGAATGAAGTTGCAGATTCTATTGCACTCTCGAGAATCACATCATTGCCATTTGTAGCATACATATCAGTCAGATCAACAACATATCCATTCTCAATGTATGTTGCGATATTCTTTGATGTGATGTTGAGAATATCTGGCCCGGTTCCAGCCTCAAAGCCAAGCATGAGTTTATCCGTGCCATCACCTGGAAGACCAGTAAAATCCACTTTTATATCAGGATATTTTGCCTCGAAAGCAGCAATGATTTCCTCCATCATATCCTGACGGTCCTCAGTCATATCATCCATCCATATGGATACATGGCGCGCACCATCTTCTGCTTCGGCTGATCCAGAAGCAAACAATACTGTTGCTGCAAGCAGAATAGCTAATAATGCAACTAACTTCCTCATTTTTTTCTCCTTTTGTTTATATCGTCTTGAAGATCATCCCTTAATCGCCCCGGCACTCATTCCGCTAACAAGATATCTTTGTACGTATCCGAAAAGGCAGAGCGGCGGAATAATTGCAGTAATTGCACCTGCGGCTAGCCCTCCATAATCGATCGACATCTGGGTGATCATGTATCTGAGTCCAACCGAAAGAGGGAACTTTGAACCAGAAGAAAGAAAGGTATATGGAAGAAGGTACTCATTCCAGCAATTAATAAAAGCAAATGAAAATACAGTAAGGATACCAGGGACAATTACAGGAAGGATAACCGTAAACAATGTCTGCAATTTAGTACAACCATCGATTTCTGCAGCTTCATCAATCTCTTTCGGGACTCCGCTCATGAAACCTTTCATCAGCAATGTCTGGAAAGGAATTGCCGTTGCAATTTCAACAATTATGCATGATCCAAGTTTATCAACTAGCCCCAAATCCCTCATAAGCAAGTAGAGAGGGGAAATGATTATGATGCGCGGTAACATCTGGGTCATTAACATAAAAACCATGAATAAATTCTTTCCGCGGAATCTGAACCGACTAAGTGCGAAACCATTCAGAATCACAATGATTGTCACGCATATTACAGCACTAATGGATATAATCGCACTATTCATGAAGTACTGCGAGATTCTTCCAGTCGACCAGGATTTCACATAGTTATCTACAGTGAATGGATCAGGCAATATTGTAAAATGCTCGCTGACAATATCGCTTGAATGCTTGAAAGACAGAGATAGTGTCCAGAATATAGGAGTTACAACAAAGAAAACCAGTAAAAGCAACGGGATATAGATGATAAAAATATTTATAACTCTGTCTTTCATAGAAATCTTCATCTCAGTCCTCCTCCATGCCGAATGAATTTGCTTTGAGATAAGCGATCGTAAATCCTATGAGTATTACGAAAGACAGCATTGCCAGCGTACTACCATATCCATAATTTCCAGTCGTAACAGATGTTTCGTACATATAAAGAGCAAATGTCGTTGTTACTCCAAGCGGTCCTCCATTTGTCATCGTCATAATGAGATCCACAGATTGGAAAGCCCAAATGCAACGCATTAATGTCGCATACATAATTGATTCTTTTATCAAAGGCAAAGTAATCCTGAAGAGAACAGTAGCACGGCCGGCTCCATCCATTTTGGCCGATTCATAAACCTCATCAGGTATTGTCTGAAGAGCAGCAAGTATTGTAATAGCCAGAAAAGGTATACCTCGCCAAAGCTCAGCTATGACAACTGAAGGAAATGCAAGAGATGTATTGCCAAGCCAAGACCGTGGAGTGAGGCCTATCATCTCAAAGACATTATTTATCAATCCGAAATTATCATCGAAAATCAACATCCAGAGAATTCCTGTAAGTACACCAGAAATTGCCCATGGAACAAAAATCACAGTTCGGAGAACACCTTGCAACCGCATCCTGCGATTGAGAAGCAAGGCAGCGATAAGACCAATGACAGTCTGAAGACCTACTTCCACAATAACCCATTTCAATGAAATAAGAAGAGAAGGAATTAAATCTTCATCTTCAAATAAAGCTTTGTAATTCTCCAATCCGATGAAACCATATTGCTTTGGTTTAGTTCTTTGATAATTAAAGAAGCTGTTTATCAGCGCCCTTATCATTGGATAGAGAAGAAAAGTAACGAGGAATACAGTTGCCGGTAATATGAGCAAATATGGCAGCCAGGTATTCATTCCCGGTTTCTTATTTGTCAGAGTATTTGTTCTTGACATCTATTATGCACTCTCCCCGTTTTCGTTATCGTTAACGATTATTATTATCACAACCACAAATACGAACTGTCAACAAAAAGTTTAATGTGTTTTATTTTCTGTATTTATCTAAAATTAGCAAAATTTTTATCTTGAAATATTATCTGGAACATGAAATAATCTAATGTGAACGATAACGGAAAACATATGACGATAAAAGAAATTGCCCAAATTGCAAATGTTTCAATAGGAACAGTAGATAGAGTCCTCAACAATAGAAGCGGTGTTAGCAGCAAAACAAAAGCTGCTGTTGAGAAAATTATTGAAGAATCAGGTTATAAGCGTAATGCATATGCAAGTAATCTGAAACTTGGCGCTTCAATGAAAATAGGCGTGCTGATGCCTGATCTGGATTCAGAATTTGGATATTGGAAGCAGGTTTATTCAGGAATCAAGAAAGCCAGCAGAGAACTTGACTCCTTTGGCGTAAGTGTCGTTTCAATATTTTTTGACAGGGACAAGGAAAATGCTTTTGTAGAAGCATTCAAAGAACTTCAGAACCAGAAATGTGATGCATACCTGCTCTCCCCTCTTCCCTTGAAAGATGTCAATGCAATTGGAATGAAAGAAATTAAAGAACCAATTGCTTTCATTGATAGTGCATTTCCTTCTTTCCATCCTGCATTTGTCATTGCACAGAACCCATACCGGGGTGGATATACAGCTGCCAAAATGATGAAACTAATCAGTGCAAATACGGCAGGAACATTTCTTGTTTTCCAGATTCATCCAGATGCATACAACAGTTTTGAAAGAGCTCGCGGTTTCAAAGAAAACATGCTTCAGGATAGTAGAAACAAGATAGTTTATATCAATGTTGATACAATTGATGATATTGATACGCAGCTGAATAAATCATTCAGCGAATACAATGATATACGAGGTATATTTTGCGTAAACTGCATAGTCAACCGTGTTGGTTCATATCTTGTTCAGAACCAGTTAAAGGATAAAGTTATAGCTATCGGTTTTGACCTCGTCGAAGAGAATGCAGCAGCATTAAGAAATGGAAGTATTGATTGTGTCATAAGCCAAAGACCTGCCTACCAGGGTTACATGGCAATATCACAGCTGTACCGTTATATGATCAGCAAAACCGACTGGACTGCAAAAATTGAAATTCCTATCGATATATATTTCAAAGAAAACATACCGGAAAGCAAAGAGGAAGATCTCCTCTGAATTCAGGTCTTTCCAAACACAATAGCCAAGGAGGTAATAAGGCTATGAAAACAAAAGGAACTATTCCAGTAATAGGAATCCGTCCAATCATCGATGCACGAGAAGGCATGCTTGATGTAAGAGGTTCTCTTGAAGTTCAAACGATGGCAATGGCCAAGAGTGCAAAGAAAGTAATAGAAGAAAACGTTTTTACATCAGACGGAAATCCTGTAAGAGTTATCATAGCCTCACATACTATCGGCCGAGTTACAGAAGCAATGGCCTGCGCTGAGGAATTCCAGAAAGAAGGAGTATCCATAACAATAAGTGTCACTCCTTGCTGGTGCTATGGTTCTGAAACAATGGATACAGATCCAATGACAATCAAAGCTGTATGGGGACTAAATGCGACAGAACGTCCAGGAGCCGTATATCTCGCTTGTGTGCTTGCTGCATATGCAAGAAAGGGATTACCAACATTTGGAATATATGGACATGACGTTCAGAAACCAAATTCCGAAATGCCAGAGGATGTAAAGGAAAAATTAATATTATTTTCAAAAGCTGCTGTAGCTGCTATCAGCATGAGGGGACGATCGTATCTGCAAATCGGAGCCCAGTGCATGGGAATATCCGGTTCAATGATAGATGCCGATTTTTTTGAAGAATATCTTGGCATGCGTGTCGAATCCGTCGATGAAGTAGAAGTACTCCGTCGTATAGAAAAAGACCTATATGATCATGATGAATATAAAAAAGCGCTTCATTGGGTAAAAACCAATTGCATAGAAGGATTTGATAAAAATCCAAGCAAAGCTCAAAAAAGCAGGAATGATAAGGATAAAGACTGGGAATTCACTATTAAATGTGCTCTCGTAATACGAGACCTGATGCAAGGAAACCCTGCTCTGAAGGATATGGGGTATTACGAAGAAAGTCTTGGCCATAATGCAATTGCAGCAGGCTTTCAGGGCCAGAGACAGTGGACTGACTATTTCCCAAATACTGATTTCCCCGAGGCAATACTCAATTCGACATTTGACTGGAATGGCGCAAGAGAACCGTCAATCCTTGCGACAGAAAATGATACGCTGAATGCAGCAAGTATGCTCATATTGAAACTCCTTACATCGCGTGCAGTAATGTTTGCTGATGTGAGAACATGCTGGACGTCAAAGGCAATAAAAAATGAATATGGATATGAATTGGAGGGAAAAGCAAAAGAATCGGATGGATTTATACACCTTATAAATTCTGGTGCATGTTGCCTTGATGCAGCAGGAGAAATGAAGGATGGTCAAGAAAATGCAGTATTCAAACCTTTCTGGAAAGTAACTGAAAACGATATAAAAGCCACACTGAATGCAGTAGAATGGGCCCCTGCTGATCTCGGTTATTTCCGTGGCGGAGGATATTCTTCACGTTTTATGACCCGAGCAGAAATGCCGCTTACAATGATACGTCTTAATATTGTGAAAGGAATTGGCCCTGTAATGCAGATAGCAGAAGGTTACTCAGTAACATTGCCAGAAGAAATTGCAGATGCAATATGGAAAAGAACTGATTACACTTGGCCATGTACATGGTTTGCTCCATGCGTAAATGAGACAGAACCATTCAGAGATGCTTACTCGGTAATGAATTCCTGGGGAGCTAATCATGGTGCCATAGGATTTGGACATATTGGAAGCGAAGTCATAACTCTATGCTCAATGCTCCGCATTCCTGTATGTATGCACAATGTTTCTTCAGCGAAGATATTCCGCCCGGCTGTATGGAATGCGTTTGGAATGAATAAAGAAGATGCAGATTTCAGGGCATGCAAAACATATGGCCCCCTATACAAATGACTCAACAAATCAGTTAACACAGAAACGGACCCGCAAAGGTCCGTTTCTGCTTGATGAAAGGTTTTGATGTTTCCTTTCTATGATCTCCTCCTCCGAAAGAGGATCACACTGCGCCCTTCTCCTTGAGGAGATTGACGATATAGGTCTTCTTCGCATTCTTCGCATAATCGAGAACGGAGTGACCCTGATAGTCGCGTGCATTGATGTCTGCGCCGGACTTGATAAGCTGTGTAGTGATCTTTGTCTCATCGTTGCTGTTCACAGCCATGATGAGAGCTGTCTCGCCGAGGTAGTTCCTGGCATCGATGTTTGCACCGGCATCAAGAAGAGCCTCAATGACCTTGGGATTCTTCGAGCTGTTGGCAGCAAGGTGAAGTGCATTCGACCTGTACTTCGGCTCCGCCTCATGGATATCCGCACCGGCCTCGATGAGAGCCTTGAGCACTGCAACCGAGTGGTTGTACTGGGCAGCGAGCATCACAGGTGTGAGGCCCCATTCGTTATGAGTATTGATATCAGCGCCCTTATCGAGAAGATCCTTGATATCCCTTGCCTTCGTCGCGCTGATAGCAGCAGCGAGAAGTTTCTTGTTGATAGTCTCCGATGTTTTTGCCATCTTTTCAAAATCCTCCAAGCAATGGTAATTAGGATAATGTCGAGAAAAATCCATGTTGTAAAGAGTAAAATTTCTGTTTTATGTAAGATAATTTTCTTTCTTCCAAAAAGTTAAGCATATAGTTCTGAAAATATCCGGAATCTTGTACGTTTTTTTGCATATAACAGTGGCGCATTGTACAATCTCAGTATGCTGAGTGAAGAGATTATCAGGAAGGCCCCGAAGGTCGAGCTGCACGAGCATCTGGACGGATCACTCAGGCCCGGAACCGTGCTTGAGCTGGCTGCCTCAGAGGGAATTAAGCTGCCGGCCGGAGACTGTGAAACGCTGAGACGCTGGTTTTCCCAGGGCTCGGAGGAGAAGTCACTGAGCCTCTATCTCAAGGCATTCGACATAACAACTGCCCTGATGCAGGACATGGACAGCCTGAGAAGAATAGCCCGGGAGGAAGTGGAGGATCTCGCTGCCGACGGCGTTGTCTATGCAGAGATACGCTTCGCGCCTGTGCTTCATACCAGAAAAGGGCTGACAATGGATGAGGTCGTGACCGCGGTGCTGGATGGACTGCGAGAAGGAAAGCAGGAGACCGGGATGGAATTCGGCCTCATTCTCTCCGCAATGAGGGACCAGAGCCCAGAGATATCCCTGAAGACTGCGGAACTTGCCGTAGCCTATGCCGAGCGCGGTGCCGTCGGTTTCGATCTCGCAGGAGATGAGGCGGGGCACCCCGCCAGGAAACATATAGCAGCGTTTGAATTCATAAGGGCACAGAACTTCAACATAACAATCCACGCAGGGGAAGCCTTCGGTCTGGAGTCCATATGGCAGGCAATACAGATATGCGGCGCACAGCGCATCGGGCATGGCACAAGGCTGACAGACGACATGATCATCGAGGACGGAAAGATAAGGAAGATGGGATCGCTTGCACACTTTGTCCTCGACAAGCGCATCCCGCTTGAAATGTGCCTGACAAGCAATATAGGAACAGGAGCGGCGAAGAGCTATGAAGAGCATCCCTTCCCTGTCTTCTACAGAAGCAACTTCCGCGTCTTCCTCGCCACGGACAACAGGCTGATGAGCAACACCAGCCTGACAAAGGAAATGATGACAGCATCTGAGAAATATGGACTCGGCATAAGGGATCTGGAGAAGATCACGCTGAATGCGATGAAGAGCGCTTTCATACACCATGAGAAGCGGCTCGCCCTGATCTATTCGGTGATAAAGCCGGGCTACAGCCGGCTCAGAGAGGAATACGGGCTATCATAAGCCCCATGCCTGCCATGGCTTGATGCGCAGTCTTATCAGGCAATACAGGAGTGCGAAGATAAGGCCGAAAAGATGCGTCATATGCGCGACTGAGCCGCCGTATGAGCTCATCTGGCTGAAAAGCTCCATGAAGAAGTAGAGAATGACAAGCACAGGAGCCCTTATCGGGAAGATGCCGAAAAGGTAGATCACCGCGCGCGGATATATCACGGAGAAAAGCAGCATGACGGCATAGAGCGCACCGGAAGCGCCGAGAAGCACCGCATTTGTCCCCGTGAGGAAATAGACTATGAAGCTGGCTATTCCTGAAAGCGTCCCTGTCAGGAAATAGAAAAGGACGAACTCACGCGTCCCGACAGCCCTCTCCACAGCAGTGCCGAAGATGAATAGCCCGAGCATATTGGAAAAGAGATGCCAAAGCCCTGCATGTGCAAACATATATGTCACGAACTGCCAGTACCAGTGCCCGTAAACAACTGCGGAGGGAATCATTGCCAGGTAATATGTCAGTGCGGGATAAAAAAGGTATGAAACCAGGAAAACCGCACAGTTGACGACAATCAGAGCAAGCGTTGCATTGGAGAATGTATATCTGAACTTCCTGTTGAGAATGCTGTTCATTACCGGAAAATAATCAGAGCACGCGGCAATGGTCAATATTGGCATATCCGGGGGAATATTTTGCACACTGTGCAGAAATTTCACACATCAGAATGCAGAAAATGCTCATTTAGCTGTTAGAATGGTAACAATAAAGTTGGCACGATACTTGCATATGGTTGGCAGAGCAAACAGTTTTTTCAACAAACCTCCTTTTTAGTGTATTCAAAGACGCCCAAGAGTGGCGTCTTTGTTTTTCTGACCATAAAGTCCTTCATTTGAGTGAAATTGGCACGGATCATGCAGAAAGAGAGGTACAGAGCAACAGTTTTTCATACCTCCTTTGCAACGTGTGAAAAAACTAACACGCCGGACAGCTCTCTCCCACCCCATATGCTGTCCGGCATTTTCTTTGCCTTCATTTGACCAATCATCCGGCTGCGGATAGACTCACGCTATGGCAAATTCAAGAAGAGACAAGGCTGATTCATATACACAGAGAGCACACAGGGAGGGATACCCCGCCAGATCAGTCTACAAGCTGGAGGAGATCAACGCTGCGCACAGGCTGATCAAACCGGGCGACAGCGTGCTTGATGTGGGAGCCGCACCCGGCTCTTGGACGCTCTACACCCACCGTGAGCTGATAAAAGGGAAAGGCAAAATTGTCTCTGTGGATCTGAATCCGCTCTCTCTTGATCCCATCCCGCCCACAGTCACGGAATACACAGGAGATGCCTTCTCAAAGGAAATCAGGGCACGCCTTGTCGAGGATGGCCCGTATGATGCGATCATCTCAGATGCGGCGCCGATGACAACAGGCAACAGGATCGTGGACACCACGCGCTCGGAATACCTTGCAGAGCAGGTTGTGATGCTGGCTGAAGAACAGCTGAAAGAGCACGGCAACATGGTCATAAAGATCTTCCAGGGCGGAGGGGAACAGGAAATACTGAGGAAGATGAGGACGATCTTCCAGAAAGCCAAGGCCTTCAAACCGAAAGCATCCAGGGATGATTCCTTCGAGATATTCCTCATAGGGCTGGACAGGAAGGCCTGACTCAGCCCTTCACTGCTCCGCTGGTGAGTCCTGCGATGAAATAGCGCTGCAGGAAGATGAATATGATCGTGACCGGGATTGCCGCGACAATCGATGCGCTCATCATGGCGCTCCAGTTGGTGCTCGCCTCTCCCAGGAAAGTCATCACCAGGCCCGGCGCGAGCGTCCTGCGTGATGCATCGGTCACAAGCGTCATCGAATACAGCAGGTCATTCCAGCTCCAGACAAAACCGTAGATCGCTATTGAGACAAGACCTGGCACTGCCATCGGAAAGATTATGCTGAACATTATCCTCAGGTTCCCAGCCCCGTCAATTTTGGCGCTTTCAATAAGGGAATCAGGGAGATTGTCAAAATAGCTTTTCAGCGTCCATGTTCCGACAGGAAGCGTGAAGACGACATAGCTTATGATGAGAGCCCAGTAGGAACCGAGAAGGCCGGCCTTCTGCATCATCAGGTATATGGACAGAAGGAGAATCGCCTGCGGAAATGCCTGGCTCATCATGAAGGCTCCCATTATCAGCTTGCGTCCGCGGTAGCGGAACTTGGAGAAGCTGTACCCGGAGAACGCGCTGACAATCGTCGCTGCGGCAGATGAGGCGAAGGATACCAGAAGGCTGTTCGCCAGATAGCGCATGATCGTGGGATTTGTGACAATGCTCCTTATCCCCTCAAGCGAGAATGAGGTGAAGAATGAGAGCGTGAAGACCTCATCTGCCGGTTTCAGCGCCGTATTCACCATCCACACAAGCGGGAAGAAGACAAAGAGGCCGATGATCACGGCAGATGCACAGTAGAATATCATGAATGGAAGCGTTTTCTGGAACATGATCCCTCCTCAGTCCGATTCCCTGACCTGTCTCAGATAGATGAAGCTGAATGCTCCGAGAAGCACAGCCCAGACCGTGCCGATCGTGGCGGCAGCACCTATCTTCCAGTTCTGGAACGCTGTCGTGTAAACCTCGAGCGAAAGTGTCGTGGTGGCTCTGGCAGGCCCGCCCTTTGTCATTGTCCATGGAATGTCAAAATGCTGCAGGTTTCCTATAGCGCCGAGGACAAGGACGAGGAACATGATGGTCTTCATATCCGGCACGACGATCTTCATGAACACCTGCCAGTTGTTGGCCCCGTCCATGCGGGCAGCCTCTATCTCATCCATCGGGACAGCCTGCAGGCCGCCGAGGAGGAATGCCATGTACCACGGCAGCATCTGCCATGAACGGGCGATGATAACAGCGGCAAGCGCTGTGGATGTATCACCGAGCCAGGAGACATCCTCGCTGATGATTCCCAGACCTGAGAGAACTGCATTCAGGATTCCGTACTGCCCGTTGAATATCCAGCTCCACAGGAAGCCTATAGCCGTACCGGGGATGATCCAGTCGACAAGGGTCACGCCGCGGAGGAACCCGGAGAGCCGGAACCCTTGGTTGAGCACTATTGCCCATATGAGGCCGAGCGTGAAGGGAATGGCGGTAGCGAAGACCACGAACAGCACCGTCACCCCTATTGTCTTCAGGAAATAGGGATCCTTGAAGAGCTTTATGTAATTCTCCGCCCCGACCCATTCAAAGCCGGGGAAGAGAAGCGAGCGGTCCGTGAAAGACATCACGATCGCATTTATGAAAGGATAGAGGATGATCAGCGAGAATATTGCGATTCCCGGCACACAGAGAAGGAACCCGACCTGTCCGTCAGTGAGTCTCCCGTCATTCCTGAATCTTCTTCCCATTCCGTCATCCTCTCCTCTATCAAAGGCTCTCGAGCCTTGTCGTCATATCAGCAACAGCATCTTCAGCGCTCTTGGAGCCGAGAAGTGCGGCCTGAAGCTCTTCCGTGATGATCGACTTAATCTCATTCGCATCAGTCATCATCGCAGTCTCTTCCAGCTTCGCTGTCTCTGTAGCGGCGAGGAAGCCCTGCAGATAGGCGTCGTTCTTGACCTCGTCAAGCGAGGAGGCGCTGCCTGTCACAGGAGGCATTCCGTTCTGCTCGAAATACTCCATCGCCACATCGTTGGAAAGCAGGTATTCTGCAAAATCGGCAGCCTCTTCCTTGTGCTCAGACTTCTCGAAGATCATCAGCAGATGTCCCCACATAGTGGACTGCGGCTCATCTCCCTCATTGAATACAGGGCGCGGCATGGCGGAGCATACATTGACAACATCCTCAGGTGCGACGCCGTTCGCAACAGCCTGCCCCTTTGCAAGAACAGCATCATCATAGAACGCCATCTTGCCCTGTGCGAAGAGCTGGCGCGCATCGCCGCGGCCGATATCCATCGCGATATATCCCTTGGCAAGCATGTCCTGATACCACTTCACACACTCGACAGCAGTCTCGCCGAGGTTGACAGATCCATCCTCATTGTAAATCGTTCCACCGAATGTCCAGAGCCACGGCATGAAATCACCGGCACATGTGGCATCCTTTGTCGAGACGCCGTAAGGCACGATGTCGCCGCCGAGTGCCTTCACATCAGCCAGGCATGCCTCGAACTCCTCCATGGTCTTCGGCGGTTCATTCCAGCCGGCTTCCTTGAGAATCTCAGGGTTATAGACCATTGTTATGGCCGCCATCGACCATGGCAGTCCGACTTGTTTGCCGCCGATGTTTCCCACAGAAAGAGCTGCCGGGCTGATATCCTCGAGAACCACGGGATCAATAAGTTCTGAAAGGTCAGCAAGCGCCCCGGTCTGCGCGATGGTATTGAAGATCGCGATATCGGCCTGAGCTATATCGAGCGGCTCGCTGCCCTGCATCCTGATCAGAAGCTGCTGCGCTGTATCAGCCCATGTCCAGCCGACCCATGTGACAGAGTTGCCGCTCTGGGCCTCATATCCTTCCCTCATTCTCTGGAAGATATCCCTTGTGGCCTCCTCCTCTCCTGACCATCCGGCCCATACGATATCCACGGGGCCTTCAGCTGCGGCCTGGGTTTCCTCTGTGCCGGAAGCGAATACCATCGCCATAGAGAGCAGCATGACAAGAGCTGCAGACACAAAACGTCTCATAGAACCTCCTTTCTCACACTCAGTCGATCGTGCTGCCGACTTTGTGTACCTCCTTCTTCTCTATTGCCTTGAGCAGTCCGATGAACTGATCAAGATGCTTTTCATATACATCGCGCGGAAGACAGCTGTGATCGATGCAGAGACGCGCGGCATAGGCCGTCACCTCCCCCATCATTCCGCAGGTGCGCATTACCCTGCCCGTGCCTGAGGCATCGTGCGAGAGGCTGGCATCGCGCCCGGACATGAACATATTCACCACATTGCGGGAATAGAAGCAGCGGTACGGCAGGAAATAGGGCCCCTTGAACACCTCGCGGCAGTCCATGGTGAGGAACGCATCCCCCTCATGGAAGGCTGAGTAGAACCGCTTATCCGGGTAATGGACATCGAAATTCCATGTTGTGGGAACACAGGCATCGGGGAATGTGTACCTGAAGTCCGCCTTTGTGAGGACAAGATCGCCGAGGAGCCTCCTCGATTCCCTCTTTCCTCCTATCGCGGAGCAGAACCCCAGATCATAGTCCTGATAATCATGATCGACATTGCGGAGTGTGTCCCAGGCCCCGTACATCGCACGGAAATTCATATCCCTGGAACGCTCTGCATCCTCGATCGGATCCTCGGTCATTCCGCTCTCCCAGAACCAGCAGCCGAGGGAGAACTCACGGGAATGGCCATATATATCCTTCGTATCTCCGCGTCCGGGAAATACCGATGAGGACAAATCGACGGCCCATGGGCAGCGCGGGAACGGATGAGGCGTCTCTGTCTTCTCCACATACCACATGTTTGTCATGCCCATATGGCCATTGGTGGTGACCTCGAAATCAGCGCCGCTCATCGCGCCAAGATTGCCGTCTCCCGTAGCATCGTTGTAGAGAGGAGCGGAGATCCTGAAGATCCTGTTCTCCCTGTAATCCCAGAGCTCGACAGAGGCTATCCTGTCGCCATCCATCTCCGATGATATGAGCTCAGTGCCCATATACATGGTCAGGTTGCTTTCCGCACGCAGGACGGAAAGTTTTTTATCATCCTCATAGAGATCTGCTTTATTGACGCTGCCGTAATGCCCTATGCGTTTCTGCTCGAACTCTCCGACTATATTGCCGACACCGGGGAAGGGATCATAGTTCGTGCCTCCTCCGAGCCATACGCGGACCTCGGAGCTGTTGTTTCCGCCCACGAGGAGCCTGTCCTGCACGAGGGCAGTCTTCAGGCCGAGCCTGGATGCGGCGACTGCGGAGCATATGCCAGCCATGCCTCCGCCGATCACGACATAGTCATACTCAGCTTCGATGCCGGTATCCGCGGCAGCAGTCATCTTCCTGTAGAAAGCCATCAGGGCATCCCTGCCTGAAGGAAGTTCCCTCTCATCCGGGACAAGGAGAATGTATGCACAGCGGCCCTCGAAACCGGTGAGGTCATGAAGCCTGAGCTCATGGCTGCCGCGATTCAGGGCGACGGAAAGACCCTTCTCCCAGGACCATGAAGACGGGTGTCCGAAAACTCCGGCATCCTCCCCATCGACGGAAACGGAAAACTCCCCGGGAGTCATGTCATCATGCCATGGAGAGACCCAGTTGTATGTATAGGCATATACGCTGTAGCTGCCCTCAGTTTCCACATTGAAATGCGTTGAGGCATCCGGCACTGGAATGCCAAGCCCGTGCGCCAGAAGATAGGGAGCCCCCATCTGCAGGATGAACTCACTATCGGTGAACCATCCCCCGCAATCCTCGAAAGAAGCTGCAGGAATCAGAATCATACCATCTCTGGAAAAGCTGCTCTGTTTCATTCTTCTTAAATTGTATTGTCAGATTATACCGCTTAGAATGTCGATTTATACCGTAAACTTGTCAGAATTGATATTCCATCGGATAATATCCCCATGGATTGGGAATGGTTCGACAGCCACAGGGACAAACAGGCTTCGCTTCTGGGCGGGAAGATTTTCTGCGGAATAAGTTCCAACACGGAGCCGATCGACAGGAACAGCAGAGCGGAAAGCGGCATGATACTCACATGGGTCGTATCAGGGAAAGGAGTACTCACCGTGTCAGGAAAGGACTACCCCATCGAACCCAGCTCGATAATCCTCAGGCATCAGGACATGGAGTACAGGCTCCGCCTCTTCTCAAGGACAAAACACAGGAGATGCTATTTCGGCATTTCTGACGAGCTTTTCAGGCTTTTCAAGGAGATTCACCCGAACATACTCCTCATCCCGCCTGTATTCCGGATCGGGGAGAACGTGAACCATCTTGAGAATTTCCTGATGCTCTACGCCACCATGCAGAGCACTCCGGCAGAAGAACTTCTTTCCGCCCTTCCGTCATTCGAGAGATACATCCTGCACTATCTCTCGCCATTTCTGTCGGAAGGAAGGATAAACGCGCTCAATGAGGCGAGGAAGATGCTGGAGACGGACTTCTCCTCGCCGCTGGAGGAAATCGCTGCCAGAGCCGGCATGGGCTATTCATCATTCAGGAAGGAGTTCAGCAAGGCTTACGGGGAGACTCCGCATCAGTACAGGCTTGAGAAGCGCACGGAGAAAGCCAAGCAGCTTCTGTCAATGGGCCGCACCTGCTCGGAGACCGCGGATGAGCTGGGATATACCGACATCTATACATTCTCCCACCAGTTCACGAAAATAGCGGGGATCCCTCCCCGCCAGTACCGCAGAAAGCACCTCTTCTGATCAGTTCCTTTCCAGTGTCACCACAAGCTGGTTGTAAGGCATGTCGATTCCGTTCGCCTGCAGCACCTTCAGCACTTCGCTGTTGAAGCGCCAGTATACCGGCCAGTAATCGGAAGGAGCGACCCAGGGACGCACATAGAGCGTTATCGATGAATCCCCGTATGATCCGACCTCCACAAGGGGAGCCGGATCCCTGAGGGTCTCAGGATAGCTGCAGATAAGGTCCATCAGGACGCGCTTTGTCTTCTCCAGATCATCTGTGTAGCGTACAGACACCGTCATATCCAGACGGCGCTTGTCGATGAATGAATAATTGACGATTGTATTGCCCCAGACATTCTTGTTGTTCAGCGTGATCTTCTTGTTATCAGCGGAGGAAAGCGTGACGCACATCAGATCCATGGAGACGACAGTGCCTGACACATCCCCTATATCCACCCAGTCCCCCACACGGAAGGGATTGTTTATCGCGATCATTATCCCGCTGAAGAGGGAGCTTATCGACTCCTGCAGGGCAAAGCCGAGGACGACACCTGTTATTCCAAGTCCGGCAAGCACCGGGGTGAGGTTGATGCCGAAGGCACCGAGAATCGAGACGATGGCGATGATCCAGACAATCACGGCTATGATTCTAGTGACCATCGAGCACATCATCGGTGAGAATTTCTGGCTTCTTGCGGAAATCTTCCGCAGGGATCTCCTCACAAGCGACGTGATCACCTTCGCGGCGATGAATAAGACAAGCGCGATCGCGACGGAGACGACGATACGCGGGATATGGAATCCGGCGGCAACTTCATTGACAATGTCAGTAACATCAACCGGCGCGGCCTCTGCGGCAGTTGCTTCGAGAAGCAGCATATGAACCTCCAGGTGCTAAATGGCGGACAGGGATTCCCCATCCGCCATGAATCAATCTATCAGAAGAAGCTGCCTCATGAAAGGAGCTTCGTGAGGCTTGCTGCGAAAGCAGCCGGATCGGAAGGCATGACACCCTCCTGGATCAGGGCCTGATCGAGGATCACGGAGGAAAGGTCACGGATGTATTCCTCATCTTCGCTCCTCTCGATCTTCGCGATGACAGGAGAATCAGGATTAATCTCCAGCAGCGGCTTCACCTCCGGCATCTCTCCGCCCATCTGTTTCATCAGGCGCTGCATCTGCACAGAAGGATCGTCATCGGAAAGGATCACTGCTGCCGGCGTATCCGTGAGGCGTGTCGATATCACGACATCCTTGACCCTCTCGCCCAGCGCTTTCCTGATCTTCTCCGCCACAGGCTTCTTCTCCTCTTCCTTCGCCTTGTCCTCATCGCTCTTCAGATCATCGAGCGCACCGGCCTTGTTGATGGCCTTGAGAGGTGTCTTGTCATACTCGCCTATCGTGGAAATGACGATATCGTCAATATCATCGCCCATGATCAGGACCTCATATCCCTTCTCGCGGTATGCAGCCACAAGCGGGGATGTGCGGAGCACCTCCTCCTTGCCGCCGGAAATGTAGTAAATGGCCTTCTGGCCATCCTTCATCCTCGACTTGTACTCCTTGAGCGAGACAAAGCCGTCTTCCGTGCTGCTCTTGTAGCGCACGAGCTCCAGGAGCGTGTCCCTGTTGGCATAATCGGAGTAAAGGCCTTCCTTGAGCGGCCTGTTGTACTCTGTTATGAACTTCGTATAAAGCTCCGGATTGTTCTCAGAGATCTTCCTGAACTCGCTGAGGAGCTTCTTCACGGAAGCATTCCTGATGGAGACCATTATCCTGTTCTCCTGCAGTATCTCACGGGAGACATTGAGGGGAAGATCCTCGCTGTCGATTATTCCGCGCACGAACCTCAGATATGTCGGAAGAAGATCCTTGTCATCATCGGTTATATATACCCTCTTCACATAGAGCTTCACGCCCGGGCGGTAATCCGCATAGTACATGTCGAACGGGGCCTTGGCAGGAATATAGAAGAGCGTCGTATACTCATTCGTTCCCTCAGCCTGTGTGTGGATATAGAAAAGAGGATCCTCGGAATCGTAATAGGTGTTCTTGTAGAACTCCTTGTACTCCTCATCCTTTATCGAGGACTTCGGCCTCTTCCAGAGCGCGGAAGCGGAGTTTATCTGCTCAACCTTGTGCTCGGTGGTCCTCAGCGCCTCGCCCTTCTCATCCTTCTTTTCGTTGTCGTAATGGACCTGGTCATAGGCAAGGTAGATAGGATATGCGATGTTGTCGGAATACTTCTTTATGAGATTCTGCAGCTCCCAGCGGTTCGCATACTCCTCTCCTTCCTCGTTGAGCGTGAGGATGAGCGTTGAACCCTGCTCATCGCGTTCAGAGGGTTCTATTGAATACGAAGACTCACCGTCGGACTCCCACTTCCAGGCCTGGTCCTCTCCTGCCTTTCTTGAGATCACCGTGATTTTCTTCGCAACCATGAAAGCCGAATAGAAGCCTACGCCGAACTGTCCGATGAGATTGGAGTCCTTCTTCTGGTCATCTGAAAGGGATGCGAGGAACTTCCTTGTGCCGGATGAGGCGATCGTGCCGAGGTTGTCATTGAGATCAGCCTCGTTCATTCCTATTCCGTTGTCCTTTATTGTCAGGGTCCTCGGAGACTCCTCTGTGAAACTGATGTCGATCCTCGGCTCGAATGAGTAGCCTTTGAGCTTCTCATCAGTAAGCGAGAGATACCTCAGCTTGTCTATGGCATCTGATGCGTTGGAGATGAGCTCACGCAGAAATATCTCCTTGTTTGAATAGAGCGAATGTATGATGAGGTGAAGGAGATCTGCCACCTCTGTCTTGAACTTCCTGTTGGACATAATTCCTCCCTGGGGTTTCCAGAACGGAAGATACTAACAGAGCTGCCATTCGGCAATATCGGGAGGCGTGCCAGGCCGCAATGGCAAAAATCCGGTCTGGCGTATACAATCATGATATGGATTTCTCGAAACCAGAAAATGCAAGGGCGATAAACCGGCTGAAGGTCCTGTCCGAGCTCAGGAAGGGGGAATGCTCCCGTGCGGAGCTGTCAAGAAGGCTTGGAATAAACAAGGTCTCAATCGGAGACATGATCCAGAGCCTCATCAGGGAAGGGATCGTCACGGAAGGGATGAAGGACACATCCTCCCCCGGGCGCCCGGGAACACTCGTATCAATCAACAGGGCGGCAGGAAGGGTATTCGCATTCGAGATAAAACAGCGCTCCGTCTCGGTTTCTGCATCCGATGCGCTCGGTCATATACTCCGTTTCGAACGCTTTCCGCGTGACGGGGAAGCAGCAGCAAACATAAAGCATGCAATCGGGAAGATGAGCGCAGGAGAGAACATCCGCATCTATGGAAGCGCAGTCGTATCATGCGATGAGGACTTCGATGTCTCATATCTTCCCCAGCCTGTGGTAAAAGTCCCCAGGGCAATAGCCGAGGCGGCTGCCGAGATGTCCAGGACGGACAACCTGGAGGGATTCCTCTTTCTCTCATGGGCAGAGACATTCGATGCCGCGCTGCTCAGGAATGAGCTCATCCACATTCCCACCCTCGCCCACATAAAGGCGCAGAAGGACGGAGTATGCAGCTGCGGGGGAAGAGGCTGCCTCGAGGCCGCAGCCTCAGGAAAGGTGCTGATGGAACGGACAGGAGCCCCATCCGTGAGGGATCTCGCAAGGAACACAGGCTATGCCGCAGCAGTAAAGGAAGCACTGCGCCCTGTGGCGATGGCCATATCGGAGGCAGTGCAGGCAACAGCCTCATCGGCAGTGATGATCACAGGAGAACTCTCTGCGCTGCCGGACTCCGCCTATGCATATCTGCAGGGCCTGATCACATCGCTGCTTCCGCCGTCGAGGGATGTCGTGGTATACCGTTCGCTCTCGGGAGAGAAGGGAACGCGCGAAGGCGCGGCAGCAGCGGCGCTTGACATCCTCTTCTACAGGACACAGCTGCTGAGGAAACTTGAATCCATACAGAAACTAGACAATCTCTTCTGACTACCTTGAGTCACTGTTCCTGCGGCTTGAGCGCAGCACGAAATAGGTGAAGAGAAGCGTGAGATAGACAAGATAGAGCAGCGATGGCCCTGCGATGATATACGAAAGCACCCAGGAAAGGGCTGTAAGCAGCAGGGCTATAGCGGCTGAGATGATCCTGCTCAGAGGAGCCCTGTAGGCATTTCTTATCGCAGAGGAGGCAGTGAAAAGGATCATCACAACCACAAGTATTGCCATCAGACGGAGCATCCACGGCGCCATCGGCTCATCCATGAAGCTGACATTCTGCTGTGAAGAGGGCACTGTCTGGGCAGGATAGATCACAGGCTCAGCCTCTTCGTGGATTCCCGCAACAGGCACAAGATCCTCGTCGGAAGGCGCCTCTGGACGCGGGATCTCCGCTATCTCCGGCTCCTCATCCTCGAAATGGATCACTACGGGCTCTTCAGGCTCTTCCGTGACCTCAGGAGCAGGGATCTCCTCTTCCTCCGGAAGCTCCTCAGCAACAGGCTGGGCTTCAGCTATCTCATGGAGATCAGCTTCCGCCTGTACCTCTTCAGCATCTGCTGCGGCCGCTGTCTCCGGCGCTTCATCCTCTGTAATTTCCTCTTCGACCTGCATCTCCCTCACAGTCTCAGGAGTCGGAAGGACTACAGAGGGCTCCGTGCTGTTCCCGCGTCCTGTAGGATCGGCTGCAAGGGCTTCCATGAGCGAAGCCGTACGGTCCTTCGGCTCAGCAAGACCTCCGCCCGATGTCGCACAGGCGGTGAGCATGAGCACTATGAAAACGATAAGCAGCGCGGGTAGTCTCTTCATTGATCTGCAACAGAACAATATCCGCAAAGAAGGCAGGTTGCAACCCTCACCCTGCCTCTTCGCAAAAAATCCACAGTCGCTATTTCGCCGTCAGCCTGTATGTCGTGGTAGTCTCGAAAGGCTTTCCCGCATCTGTGTACACACAGTGAAAATCCGGGCGGTTCGGCGCATCCGGGAAGAACTCTGTCTCAAGGGCAAAGCCCTGGAACGGCTCAAGCATCTTCCCGCCTTTTGCGGGAACCTTTGAAGAGAGGGAGCCGGCTGTATAGAACTGCACCGCCGGAAGATCTGTGGTCATCTCGAGAATGTAGTCATCGCCTTCGACCACCGCCCTCTTCTCGCTGCCGAAGATGAGGCAGTTGTCATATGCACCGCCATTGCGCTCCCCGATCAGGGCTGGCTTCCGGAAATCATAGGCGGTGCCTTCGACAGACACCCTGTCCACCGGGATGAGGCCGGAATCCACGGTGAGGTACTCAGGGCATGTGAGCATTACTTTGTGTCCCTTCACATCGCCCTTCCCGTTGAGATTGAAATATGCGTGATTCGTCACATTCACCGGGCACTTCTTCTCGCTCGCCACATAGTAGTGAAGCGAAAGCGCTCCGTCCGCCGTGAGTGAATATGTTATCTCAGCATGATGGCTGCCGGGGAATCCTCCCGCCTCCGGCGACTCAAGCGAGAGCCGTACGCTGTCATCCGTCGTTTCCTCGATTTTCCAGTACTTGCTGCCGAAATTCTTGGATCCGGAATGGAGGTTGTTCACTCCGTTATTCTTCTCCAGCACATAGCGCGTGCCGTCGATTGAGAACTCGGCATTGGCGATCCTGTTCGCAAAGGGGCCCACAACCTCAGCCACATGGCCCGGTGCAGTGAGATACGGCTCATAGCTGTCATATCCGAGGATGATGTCCCTGTCCTTATGGGAGAATGAGTGAAGTATGGCACCATATGTATATACAGATGCCCTGTAGGCCCCTGATGTGATCACAATCTCGGAAACCTTGTCATCTATCTTTATTATCTCTGTCATCGGAATCCTCCTTTTCAATCCGGATTATATTGCAACGGGGTGTGAAAGGTCAAAAAAATCACCGCTGGAGCAAACCAGCGGCAAACCTCCTTGTTCCCATTTTTGTATCATGAGAGCCATCCGGGAAACTGCTGGGTCAATCAGCTTTCCCTTCAACACAGATATTCTTGCATGGAATCCGACGGAAAGCAAATGGAATTTCACCTGTCATGGAGAGATTTTCACATTTTCTTAACACTATCCCCTATCTTCTTCTCTCTGAGATACTCATCCGTTGTCATGGTCACGCCGTGAACAGGCTCCATGTAGGAGATTATGGCCGCGCTCTCAGCTTCAGATCTGTCACTGAGGCCTGATACGGCATCGGAGATGTATACAAACGGAAAACCTTCGTCGATGCAGGAAAAGACTGTCGAGAGGACACAGCATTCGGCCACTACTCCAGTGATCACGACCCTGTCATAAGCTGAAGCAAGTTCCCTCAGCTCAGGAACAAGCAGCGATGAGTATGTGCTCTTGTAAAAGAGCCTGCGGCTGCTGAGATACGGCTGGAACACGCTCATTATCTCACCGGCATGGCTGTCCTCATCAATCTCCTTGTTGACACGGCAGTACTCCTTCCACGCCCCGCGGGGAGAGACAGGAGATATGAACGCTGTGAAGACTGCATCCTCACCGCAGTCAAGAAGACGGAGTATATTCCCGGCGGTCCGTTCCATGTTCACGCATTCCCACGGCATTCCCTTTCCGTAAACATTCTGCATATCTATGATGAGAATCAGGTCTTTCATATGCGGGATTATACCGGAATCCCGCGGATTGCGTTAGAATATCGGGGCGAGGAGAAGACGGATGAGCACCAAGATGCCGCATATAAGACTCGGAGAGGAGATAGGGACGAAGTTCGCTGTGCTCCCAGGTGACCCCAGGCGGGCGGAACGCATCGCACTCCATCTCTCAGAGACCGAGGATTTCGGGATGAGCCGCGAATACAGGAGTATCGCCGGCACATATAAGGGGACGAGAATACTGGCAATGTCCACGGGCATGGGAGGCCCCTCCGCCGCTATAGCAGTCGAGGAGCTGAAGAAGCTCGGCGTGGAATGGATCATAAGGACCGGCAGCTCAGGCTCGCTGAAGCCGTATGTGGGCATCGGGGATCTCGTAATAGTCTCCGGAGCCATCAGGGATGATGGAACAAGCCGCGGCTATATCGACGTCTCATACCCCGCCATAGCGGATCCCGATCTTGTGACGGTGCTCAGGAATAAAGCGGGAGAACTCGGATACAGATATTTCACGGGAATCTGCCGCAGCCATGATACCATGTACAGTGACAGGAATCCCGGACTTTATGCGAAATGGTCGGCAACGCCTGCACTCGCATCCGACATGGAGAGCGCCACAGTACTGACGGTAGCCTCGCTGAGAGGCATTCATGCCGCTTCAGTGCTGAACACCGTCTCCGCATTCCAGGGCGATGTGCCGGATTCAGTCGGAAGATACGCGGATTCGGAAAAGCTCTCCATGCAGGGTGAGGAGAATGAGATAATACTTGCTCTTGAAGCATTGAATGCAATAGGAGGAGATGGAAAATGTCAGTGAGAAACATCTTCCGTACGAAATTCGACGTCGCATCGATCGTGCTCATACCGGCATGCATCGGAATCAACTACATCGGCAAGCTCTTTGCTTCGGCGCTGAAGCTGCCGCTCTGGCTCGATTCAATCGGAACATGCATCGGCGCCTGCCTCGGAGGGCCCGTCATCGGAGGAATCTGCGGAGCTGCCAACAACATCATATATGGACTCACCACAGGGGACTCCATCACGCTGATCTATGCGCTGACAAGCCTCTTCATCGGCTTCTTCGTCGGCATAATGGCAAGAGCAGGATTCATGAAGAGCTTCCCCAGGTCCCTCCTTACGGCGCTCGTGGCCGGGGCTGCAGCCATAGTCGTCTCCACACCCCTGAACATAATCTTCTGGGGCGGCCAAACAGGGAACGTGTGGGGAGATGCGGTATTCGCAGCAGCGCAGGCAGCATCAATGCCGCTCTGGCTCTCATCGCTCGCGGATGAGATCATCGTCGACGTTCCGGACAAGATCATCACGCTCATACTGGTCTACATCATACTCAAGGCACTGCCGGACAAGCTCACCGCGCTCTACGACGCCTCTGACGAGGTGGAGAGGCTCGACTAGTGAGAAGCATCAGCCTGTACAAGGATAACGGGACGTGGCTCTGCCGCGTCCACCCGTTCACCAAGCTGATGTATATCGCTGCGGCCATAGTGATACCGCTTCTCTCGGGATCTCTCTGGGCATATGCAGCGGCCATCGCTGCCGATATCGCCATCCTCATAAGCGGCAAGGCACTGAGAAGAGCCCGGGCCCTGATCATATTCTCCTTCACCATCATCGCCACGATATTCCTTATCCGCGGCCTTTTTGATGAAGGCAATGTGACTCCGGTTCTCTCGCTGGGACCGGTTGTCTTCTACAAAGAGGGTCTGATGAAGGCACTGCGGACGGGAGCAGTCATCATCAACATGCTCCTCTCCTTCTCCATACTGGTTCTGACAGCAAAGCCCGAGGATATCGCGGATGAGATGGAGAGGCATGGATTCTCTCCCCGCCTGAGCTATGTCATCTCCTCCGTCTTCAGTATCATACCCCAGATGATGGGGACGATGGACACCATCACCGATGCGCAGAGAAGCCGCGGCATGGAGACGGAAGGCAGCCTCGGAAAGAGGATGAAGGCTTTCATCCCCCTGATCACACCGGTGGTGACGAGTTCCCTCATCAACACAAGGGAAAGGGCTGTCGCCCTTGAGGTGAGAGGTTTCGGAGCCAGAGGGAAGCGCAGCTACCTGAGGACCTGGAAGAAACACAGGGGTGACAGGGCAATCACGATAACACTTGCCGCGGCCACCGCAGCAGCACTCATCTGGAAGATCGTCATATGGCTTTCATAGAAATAGAGAATCTCAGATACAGGTATCCCAAAACCACCGGACTTGCTCTGGATGGAGTGTCGCTCTCTGTGGAGAAAGGCACATTCCTGGGAATAGCAGGCCGGAACGGTTCCGGCAAATCAACGCTCGCAAGTGCGATGATCGGGCTTGTGCCGCAGTTCTACAAAGGAGCGTATGGCGGCAGAGTGACCGTCGCCGGAGCAGATGCTGCCTCAGTCCCGGTAAGCGAGATGGCGAAGAAGGTCGGCCTTGTATTCCAGAACCCTTTCAACCAGCTCTCAGGCGCGAAGGACAGAGTGTACGACGAGGTCTGCTTCGGGATGCAGAATTTTGGCATACCGGCAGCGGAAATGAGGGAGAGAGCAGATGATGCGCTGAACATGCTGGGAATCTATGATTTCAGGGACCGCAACCCGTTTGACCTCTCAGGAGGCCAGATGCAGCGCGTGGCGATTGCCTCGATACTGGTGCTCCGCCCGGAGGTGATCATACTCGACGAGCCCACAAGCCAGCTCGATCCGGCAGGCTCGGAGGAAGTCTTCCGCGCTGTGGAGAAGCTGACGGGAAGCGGTATCACAGTCATCATGATAGAGCAGAAGATAGACAAGGTCGCCGCCTACTCCGACCGGCTTCTCATCATGGATGGGGGAAAGGCAGCTGCATATGGCACCCCGTCTGAAGTGCTCTCACGCTCCGATCTCTCCGCACATGGAGTCATCCCCCCTGCCCCCCTGAGGCTCTCGAAAGCGCTGGGATTCCGCAAAGCCGACATGACATATCCGGCGACAGAAGATGATGCCGCAGCGCTAATGGAAGAGAAAGTCTCATTCAGCGCTCTTCCCTGCCCTGCTGCCGGAGAAAGAGGCGAAGCCCTCTTCCGCATTGAGGATCTGTCATTTCACTATGGAGAAGGCCCCGATGTCCTTCATTCCCTCTCGCTGGAACTAGACAGGCGGCCAACTGCGCTGATAGGTCAGAACGGAGCCGGAAAGACAACGCTGGCAAAGCTCCTGAAAGGGCTGCTGAAGCCGTCATCGGGAAAGATATTCTTCAAGGGAAAAGACACAAAGGAAAGCACCGCAGCTTCCCTTGCGGCGTCAATCGGATATGTATTCCAGAATCCTGATGACCAGATTTTCAAGCCGAAAGTGCTTGATGAGGTGATGTTCGGTCCTCTTAACATAGGCATGGATGAGGATGAGGCGCGGGAGAGATCACTTGAGGCGCTGCGTTCCGTCAGGCTGGAAGAGGCCCGGGACAGGAATCCATATGACCTTGATCTCAATGAGAGGAAAATGGTCGCGCTTGCATCCGTGATGGCAATGGACACCGACGCCATCATACTGGATGAGCCCACGATCGCGCAGGACGATGACGGACGGGCCATGATACGCAAGATAATCAGGGAGCTGGAAGAAAAGGGCAAGCTGGTCATCTCCATCCTGCATGACATGGATCTCGTCGCCGCATCATTCGAGAGGGTCATCGCAATGGCGGGAGGAAGGGTCATCGCAGACGGAGATCCCAGGGAAGTCTTCAGCGACAGCGAGGTGCTGAGGAAAGCCGGTCTCGAGCTTCCTCACACAGCATCGCTTGGAAAACGGCTGGGAGCGGAGGACATTCTCCTGAATGACGAGGAATTCCTGCACTCCTGCCGCAGGAAAATCATATGATGAGAAGGAAATCGGTCTTCCGGGGAACCTCAACAGGCACGCCGGAACCGAGCCTTGCTATGATGAGATCCTGCACATCCTGGCTGTAGCGCTCAAGCACCTCCGCCTTGCAGTAGACACCATAGCCTCCCGTACCGGTTGCCCTGTAGCTGTTGAGAGCTATCGTGAGCTCATGTTCAGGTTCTTTCAGGAGATCTATTCCATTGAACAACAGACGGACCACCCTCTGCCCCAGAGGACGCCTTATATCGAATGAATACGATACGCCGCGGTAGAAATCATAGTTGTAATGCTCCTCCTTGGGGATGGTGAAGCGGTCGCTGATACGCACGCGGCCGTCCTCAATATCGAAATACCCCGCTGAGCGTTCCATCGCCTCCCTGAGCATGCCGCCGGTAATCCTCAGCTTCAGCAGTGTATTGGCGAAAGGATAGGCTGCGAGGAGGTCCCCCAGCGTCACCTCCCCGCTGAGGGAGACAGGCTCATTGAAAAGAGAGACTGCGGAAACATCTGCCCCTGTCAGATCCAGCTGGATGTCATTGAAGAAATCTGCAAGCGATGAGCCGTGGATGCCGCTCTCCAGCTTTGATTTATCTGCAAGGCTCCCGTTGATGCGTCCAAGCGGCTCTGAAAGCGATCTGATCACATCATTTTCCCTCTCCTCAGGAATACCTCTCATGTCCTCTTTCAGAGGGAGGGAGGCATCTGCGCTTATGAGCTCGGCCTCAATACCTCCGTCACGGGTGAACACAAGATGGGCGGCATGCATGCCCTTAGCCCCTGTCTGCAGAGTCAGCGTCCTTCCTATGTGCCTCGGCTCTATGAGAGCATGCTGATGCGCCGTGAGGAGAACATCGAACCCCAGCGCGGCAAGCTCCGAGCCACGGTTCTCCTTTATCTCTCCCGACTCCTCTCCGAAGCCGCCGTGGTATATACAGACAGTGAAGTCCGGAGAGAGCTTCCTCCCCTCCTTCAGCGCCGCGGCTGCGGCACTGACTGAATCCGTTATCTCAATGTCCCTGAGATTCTCCTTCTTCTCCCAGATGTTCACATAATCGGTTATTACCCCGACGAAGAGAATGCGGATGCCGTCGGGTGCGGTTATGATGGCATAAGGCCTGATTCCGAGCTCTCCTTTCCTGTCTGCAAGGTTCGCCGCGATCTTCTCCGCGTTGAGCGAGGAGAGGAAATCACGGAGCGTCTCATAGCCGAAATTGAAATCATGGTTTCCGGGAACATAGATGGAAAGCCCTGCCCTGTTGAACACCTCCGCGGCAAGGAATGGCCTGAGACCATTCGCCATCTCATATCTCACGAGAGGAGATCCCTGAAGCACATCGCCTCCATCAGCCACGATCGCGCCATCCCTGAAACAGGATGAGAGCGCCATATAGCCCATATTCTTCCTTTCCGGAGAGATGTAATCAGTGGGATAGATATAAGAATGGGTGTCGCTTGTATAATAAAGTTCAGCCATATCATCCCCTCATAAGGGCGCCGCGGAGCTTCGTCGAGAACCACTCGACAATAAGGACGAGCACGATGAGCCCGAGAAGGATCGCCCCGACATCATTCCATCTGTATGAGTTCATCGCGAATATGAGCGGGGCGCCGATACCGCCGGCTCCTACAATGCCGAGCACCGTGGCATCGCGGAGATTCATGTCAAAGCGGTATATGAGCGTCGATGTGAACGAAGGCATCAGCTGCGGTATTATTCCATAGCGTATCTTGTCAAACGTGGTGCATCCGGAAGCTGAAAGCGACTCCAGTATGCCCCTGTCCAGATCCTCTATGGTCTCGATGAACATCTTCGACAGCATGCCTATCGAGCACACAGACATGGTCAGGAGGCCTGCGAATGCGCCGGGGCCCGTGACCATGATGAACATGAGGCCGTATACAAACGACGGCACAGTGCGTATCGCCATCACAACGAAGCGGAAGACAACAGCAACAGGCTTCGGCACGATATTCCCTGCCCCGAGGAATGCGAGAGGGATTGAAATGACAGCACCGACAAGCGTGCCGAGGAACGCGATGCACATCGTCTCGACAAGAAGATAGGGAACACCGTTTTTCCCCAGGGTGAAGAGTATGTCAGCGGTGGGATGGAAAATACCGAGGATGATTCCCTTCGCGACTGAAAGTCCAGAACCTCCCGTGGAATTGGATTCAAGGGCACTGCCGGACCAGACCATGAGGGCCACGAATACCAGAGCGGCGGCAAGGGTGCGTATCCACTTCCGCGGTTCCATTGTCAGAGCTTCCGCTGCTGTCAGCTTTACATCAGGCATCGCTTCCTCCTTACGTCAGTTTGCTTCTGAGCCATGAGCTCAGGGATTCTATCACGACCACAGCGGCAAAGAGGGCTATGAGGATCATGCCGACCCTGGGATATTCCCTCCATCCTATCTTCTCATTGAGTATGAGCCCGAGGCCGCCGGCTCCGACATAGCCGAGAATCGAGGCGTAGCGCACGTTGCCCTCGAAACAGAAGAGTACGGTTGAGAGGAAAGAAGGCAGTACCTGCGGCCAGACAGAGTAGCGTATTGCTGAGAGCCGGCCCATTCCTAAAGCCTCAAGCGCCTCGTAGGATCCCATATCGACAGTCTCTATCTGCTCGTAGAGTATCTTCCCGCAGTATGCGAATGTGAATACGGCGATCGCGACAGTTCCGGCAAGAGTGCCCAGACCGAAAACATAAGTGGCTATGAGGGCAACGACAAGCGTCGGAAGAGTTCTCACTACAGAGAACATGAACTTGAAGAGGGCTGTCACAGCCCTGCTCCTGATGAGATTGCCGCTGGAGAGCACTGCGGCTGGGATGCAGAGAATGGCACCGGCAGCAGAACCGAGAAGGCTCATCTTTATAGTGTCCCACAGAGGTTCCCAGACATCCGACATATAGCTCCAGTCAGGAGGGAACATATCGCCGAGCATCACGAAGAAGTAACCGATACGCCGCAGAAGCGTCGTGATCCTGAATCCTGTTATTTCTCCGGAAAAGACCGTTGCGGCAAGCAGCACGATGAGGACAAGGGGAAGCCTTGAGCGCTTCTCCTGCACAGTCCTGCCATTTTCCAGCGTATATGTCCGCGGAGGGAATATACGGTCATAGATCCCGAGTTCAGACCGCTTCATCGCCGTTTTCTCCGTAGATCGACGCCAGGACAGCCTTGTCCACCGCAGATGACGGACCGTCGAACACAACCTCACCCGCCCTGACACCGATGACGCGGTCGCAATAGCTCAGCGCGAGTTCCACATGATGGATGTTTATGATGACGGTGATCCCCATGTTCCTGTTGATATTCCTGAAGTCATCCATAACTGCCTTGGCGGTCACCGGATCGAGTGCGGCAACCGGTTCGTCGGCAAGGATTATCGATGGATTCTGTGCCAGAGTGCGTGCAAGCGCCACCCTCTGCTGCTGCCCTCCTGAAAGCTGGTCGACCCTCGTGTAGGCCTTTTCCAGTATGCCCACCTTGTCCAGTGCCTCCAGCGCCTTCAGCCTGGCGCTCTTCGGGAATATCCCGAGAACCCTTCTCCACAGCGGCAGATCAGGAACAAACGCCGTAAGGACATTGCGTATCACGCTCGTGCGCGTGACAAGATTGAACGACTGGAAGATCATGCCGATCTTCCTTCTCAGCTTCCTCAGGTTCTTGCCCGAGAGCCTGTTCACATCCGTACCGTCAACTGTGAGAGTGCCCGATGTGATCGGGTGCATTCTGTTTATGGCCCTGATCAGCGTCGACTTGCCGGCGCCGGAGAGGCCTATTACAGCGACAAACTCGCCATCAGAGATGGTGAGATCCACATTTCTGAGCCCGACTGTTCCGTTCGGGTATACCTTTGTCACATCCTTGAAAACTATCATCTTCCACCAGCAATGTGAGGGAGAGGGATCGCTCCCTCTCCTCCAGGGTTCATACTCCTGAATTTCTCATGATCTCCTGTGCGACCCTCTCGTTGTCATAGTCGGAGGATGTCGCCGGCAGGTATCCTGTATGGCTGTAGATCGCGATCACGGAGCGGCCCTCTTCAGTCTTGTTGAGGTTCATGAAAGCGCTCTGGAGAGCTGATACGAACTCAGGTGTTATCGTGGGGCTTGTCTTGGAGACACAGACTGTGTCGTTGTAGATCATCGGAGTGACGCCGATGACATCCGTCTCTGTCCAGATATCAGCGCTGCGTCCGAATGTCGTCGTCCAGTCTTCCTCATAATCCCTCCTGGCATCAGCGAATGTGCAGAGCACATCGACCTGTCCGGAAGCGAGGCGGGCGAAAGCTGAAGGATAGGAATCAACCTGCACCGTATGCTGGAGATCTCCGATAACCTTTCCGTCGTAGTTGTTCATCAGCCAGATTGTCGGGTAGACATAGCCTGCTGAGCTTGTCGAGCTCATCACAGCCCAGTTCGCGCTGTTGAGGTCATCCCATGTGAGCTTCTCGCCGGCATTGACCTTCGCAGCGAGCTCCTGTCCCTTGGCGGAAGGACCTGCAATGATGAGGGCGCGGTAGCCGACAGCCTGATCCTGGCTTGCCGTGATCGGCTCATTGCTGTTCCAGTCCCTGGGGTCATCGCTGTCAACGGAAAGGCCGTCGCGCGTTGCGGTGAGGATGACATCGCAGCCATCTTCATAAAGGATGTATGTGTTGGCAGGCATTCCTACTGCTACATCCGCAGTCCCGGCAGAAAGGGCGACGCCGACAGCCTCATAGTTGGTTCCGACTGAGATATTGACGTTCTCCACGTCATATCCGAGTCCTGCAAGCTCCTCTGTCAGGAGGTTCTTGAGCGGCTCAGTGACCATGATGATCTCGCTTGGCTCGCGCGATGGGACATACATGATGTTCAGATCGCGGATAACCGTGTTTCCCGACTCCGATACGGCAGCATCCTTACTGCCCTGTGCGAACAAGCTGAGCGACATAAGCGCAACAGCAAAGACCAGTAAAGCCTTTTTCATTTGTCTTCTCCTCGCTTCTACGAAGCTGTATTTTCAGAAAGGCGCGCGGGGCATGAGACGCTCAGGCTCTGCTCCCTCTCTCCCTTCATCTTTCCTGCAAGCAGCCTGAATGCGGTATGCCACATATCCTGGCTGAATATACGGAGCTCCTTCCCCCTTCCGACAAGGCCGGGGAAGAAATTGTTGTAGGTCACGGTCTCCGCGCTGATTCCCCTCTCATCCAGAGTACGGAAGACACCTCTGGCTGTGTCAGGATCGGAGATGAAAATGCCGTCAGGAACATCGGAAAGGGACATTGTCCGGCTGTAGCCTGAAGCCTCATCCATCGTGCCCATCAGGAACCACTCATCAAAGAGAAGGGACCTAGCGGCAAGAAGTTTGCGGAACTCTTCGGCTCTTTTCCTGCCGATTGTGTTTCCGGTGCGCCTGAAAAGCCCGCCGATGTATCCGATGCGGCTGATACCCTTCGATAGAAAGTAATCCAGCACCTGCATTTCCGCATTGCGGTAGTCGATCATTATGGAGTCATAGGAGTAATCGGAACCGAGATTGTTGATGAGAAGGAGGTTGTCGGTCTTTTCATGGAAGAAGGCTATCTCCTCAGCGGAGAACTCTCCCAGAGCGATCATCCCGTCCGCCCTGCCTTCCGGAACGGAAAGGGTGAGATGCATTCCCTCAGCTCTGGCGGCAGGCTCCAGGAAAGCCATCAGCTTCTCCTCGAACCCGGGTTTGTCTACAGGGGAAAGCATAAGCAGCACGCTGTGTGCGCTGCGCCTCTGCCGCGGAGTCTTGTACCCTGTCCTGCCAGCCTCTGCCTCGATGGCACTGCGCACGGCAGGAGATACGGAGAGTGTCGGATCCCCGTTGAGGACCCTGGATACGGTGGCTGCGGAGACCCCGCAGCTTCTGGCTATATCCTTGATTCCAGCCATACTTCCTCCACCTGTATTAGACAATGTATGGCAGATACTGTCAAATGATTTAGTAAAATTCAGTAAATTATTAACGCACACTTAACACATCCTTCCATGTTCCTTCTCACCAGCGCCCGATTGGATTATCATCGGGTCATGGAAGCATTCAGGATCGAGCATGCGGACGTCAGAAGGGATGGCAAATACATACTGTCCGACGTCTCGATAGAGGCAGATATAGGGGAACACATCGCGATAATAGGCCCGAACGGCGCCGGAAAGTCCACTCTCGTGGATGTAATAGACAGAAGGGTCTACCCACTTGCGACAGACCGCTACCGTTCCTCGCTTTTCGGAGAGGAGAGATGGATCGTCTCCGAGCTGAGAATGAAAATCGGCCATGTCTCGCCGGGACAGGATGAGTTCTTCCGCACCACATACACCGCCCGTGAGATAGTAGCATCCGGACTCCACGCATCGCTGGGATTCGATTTCCATCATACAATCGACCCGTCTGACTGGGAGAGGGCGGATGAGGAGCTTGATAAAGTCTCGATGCTCGGCAAGAAGGACCGGACGATGAACACGCTCTCGACGGGTGAGATGAGGCGCGTGCTCTTGGCAAGAGCCGCAGTGACCTCCCCTTCCGTCCTTCTCCTCGACGAGGCAAGCGCGGGGCTGGATTTCCCGTCCAGGGCAGATCTCAGAAGCACGATCTCCGGCTATGCGACAGAGAGAAGGACGCTTGTGATGGTCACGCATGAGCTTTCGGAGATAATCCCCGCAATTGACAGGATCGTGCTGATGAAGGATGGAAAAATCGTGATGGAAGGGACGAAGGAGAATACGCTCAGGGAGGATATCCTCTCCGACCTCTACTCCCGCCGCGTGCATGTCGCAGAAGCGGACGGGATCTATACTGCTTTCTGCTAGGAGGAAATGAATGTACGGCGTGGCGATAATAGGAACAGGAGCTGTAGGACAGCTGCATGCTGAGGCTTTTCTGAAGGACAGCAGATGCACGGTGAAGGCACTGTGCAGCAGGACTGTGTCGAAATGTACGGGAATGATCAGTTCCCTGATGCCGGAAAGGAAGGATGAGATAACTGTCACACAGGACTGGCATGAGATCCTCGGCCGTGATGACATAGACATAGTCTCCATCGCACTGCCGCCGGAGATGCACAAGGAGGTCACGGAGGCAATGCTGAGAAGCGGCAAGCATGTGCTTCTTGAGAAGCCTATGGCACTTGCCCTGGATGAGGAGGACAGCATGCTCAGAGCCGCCGCAGAAAGCGGCAGGAAACTCGGCATCACCTTCCAGAACAGATACTACAGCACGATCTGGAAGGCAAAGAAAATGCTCGATGAGGGATGCTTCGGGAAAATACTTTCCGTCGATGTCGTCTCGCACTGGTTCAGAGGCGTCAATTACCACAATCTCTACTGGCGCGGCAGATGGGAGAGCGAAGGAGGCGGCTGCCTCACAAGCCAGGGAGTGCATCAGGTGGACATGCTGCTGTGGTTCATGGGAAGCCTTCCTGAGACCATCACCGCGATAATGGACAACAGGAAGC
Source organism: uncultured Spirochaetales bacterium (assembly GCA_949292445.1). Next base: position 42,203 of record CASEZU010000102.1, read on the forward strand.
ACACGAACAGCGAGACGGAGGACATGGGCATGGCGATAATGCGCTTCCCCGGCGGAGCTCTTGGCTCCCTTACCGTATCCCTCTGCGATATGGATGAGATACAGAGCTTCCGCTTCCAGTGCGAGAAGGCGGCGTTCACCATTCCGCAGTGGTCAGTGCATGTGAGCAGGCCGCAGCCGAACGGCTATCCGGAGCGCGGCGAGGATGAGGAAAGAAAGCTGCAGGCGATCTTCGATTCCCTCCCGGAACATGAGAAGGAAGGACACGATGCGGCTGTATCAAGGTTCATAGATGCGGTGGAAAACGGAACGGATGCCGACACCACCGGCACGGACGGAAGGAATGCCACAGAGTTCATAGACGCCTTCTACCTCTCTGCTATACGAGGAGAAACAGTCAGGCTGCCGCTCTCCCCCGCAGATCCCGTTTATACGAAAGCTGGGCTTGTGCGCACGATGCCCAGATTCCACAGCAAGACGGTGAGCACGGAGAGCCAGGAAGGCAGAATGACACTCGGAAGCGCTGCCTCCAAATGAAATGAGGCACGGAGCCGGATTATCATATATACTTTTGGAAAAGGGAGGAGCTTATGCGAGCCAATATCATAATCCACTCCATTTCCGGGAATCTTTATCTCATTGCGAACACTTTTGCGGAGAAACTGACTGCACACGGGATCGATGCGCGCCTCTATGGCGTCTCCGATCCCGACCTGCATCTGACGGCCAATGAGAAACGTGAGGCGATAGAATACTATGAGGAGATAACATCTCTTCCGGAAGCCAATGCGGACAAACTCACCTCCGCGGATATCATCATCCTCGGCACACCGTCGCGCTTCGGGATGCCGACAGCGGAGATGAAGGCTTTCCTCGATTCCACCTGGCCCTTATATCTCAGGGAAGCGCTGAGAGGAAGGAAGTTTTATGCATACGCCTCGACGACTGTCGGGGAGGAAGACGGCCTCAGGGCCGTATCATGCATGTACAGGTGGGCGGAGATGATGGGCCTCTCCCCTGTTCCGTATGAGCCTTACATCCATATGGAGAATGAGATGATGCCGCAGCGGCCATCGGACATGATCGATTCGGTGGCGGAGAGGCTTTCGGAGATGGTGTCGCTTCCTGATCTAGGCCTTTGAGATTTTCTTCAGATAATACGTCATGTAGCGTTCAAGGCGGTGGAAGACATCCTTCCCCCGCTCTTTTCCTGCCTTGCGGACAGCTTCTGCCGCGCTGATGCTGCCATCCTGGCGCTTGTATTCATCCCAGCGCCTCACAAGCCACATGTACATGTCACCCTCCGTCTGCCCCGGGAACGCTGCCAGAAGGTGCTCTGCCCTTATCTCCTGCACGATCGGAGAGTAGACATTGCTGTACCAGCTCTTCGCCGCCTCCTCGAATGATATCTCATGATCGATATTCTGGTTGATGTAATACTTGTGCACGAGGATATGGTTCACCATCTCAGGATAAGATCCCGGCGCCGTGAAGACTATGTCGCCCATCGGCAGATACGATGGCTTATACTGGGCTATGAACATATTCCTCTCATAGTCCACTACCTTGTCACGGAGCTCCTTCATCGACATGCCGGGACGGAGCGGGATCTCCGTATCCAGCTCCACCACCTCAGCATCGATGTACTCCACCCCCTGTGCCTTGGCAACCGACACGCGGTGATTGCCGTCCCTGACGAAGTAATAGCCGCCGAGGCTGTAGACGGAGATGGGAGGGAGGATCACATCGTTTATAACTGCTGTGTCTACGCTGCACCAGCGGTTTCTCAGCTGCTCCTTCTTAGGAAAGAATGCCGATGAGAAATCATGATAGCGCCCCTCCGAGCCTATTATTCTGCTGACAGGAATGGTACGCATTCCGAGATATGTCTCGGATTTCGGCTTGATGATGGAAGTGACCTCATACAGTGACATGAGGTTGTTGTTCTTCCATGTCAGTGCCGACAGCAGGCCCTGGAACTTGGCCTTGCGTCTCGCCCTGGAGAAATCTTCCATCGCAGCTGATTCAATTGCCATACTTCTTCCCTAATTCATCATCCTCGAGGATGTAATTCTTGTAGATATTGATGACCTTCGTATCGCAGAACTGAGAGACTCTCGGCGCGTTTATATCATCGAGATGGACATGTCCGTGCAGGAGATATTTCGGCCTGTACTTCTCCATGAACTGCAGGAAGCACTCAAACCCCTTGTGGCAGAGATCCTCTCCGTCACCCATCCCCAGAGGAGGCGCGTGGGTGATGAGGATATCCAGAGCCCTCCCGTATTTCTTCTTGTTGTACAGAAGACGCGGAAGCAGCCTGTTGATCCTCCGCTGCATCTGCTTCTCCGTGTACTGGCTGTCGCCGTAATTGTAGAGCATCGAGCCGCCGAGCCCCATGATGATCAGGTCATGCTGCTTGTCATAGATGCACTTGCCGTCGACGAAGCAGCCTCCGAACATCGGCATCGAATGAGGGTCGCGGGCGGAGAACCCCTTCAGGACCTCATCGCCGGACGAGCCTTTCATCATCCTTCCGAAATCCTCGAGATTATGATTGCCATAGACGTACCATACATCCTTGCGGAGCATCGTCTGGATGTAATCATAGTATCTGAGAGGAAGATCGCCTGCAGAGATGACGAAATCGACATCCCTGTAAAGCTCAGGGGCGACCGATGAGTAGATCAATGTATCTGTCGCATCGGATATGCAGAGGATCTTCATATGCATCTACATTATCATGAAGAGCACGCCATCGTGTAAAGCCGCCCCATATCGGCACATGCTCAGAGCCTGTCCTCAGGCCAGCGTCTCACTATCTCGCGGACCAGGGCTGAGAATGTCTTCTTCACTCTCTCCCATGTCTCGAGAACCTCCTCATGGTTGAGGGGCTGATCCAGAATTCCCGCAGCCATATTCGTCAGGCAGCTTATGCCCATCGTATGCATGCGCATGTGGGAAGCTGCGATCGCTTCCGGAACGGTGGACATACCCACTGCATCTGCACCGGCGAGACGTGCGAAGCGGACCTCAGCAGCTGTCTCGAATGACGGCCCGGTGAAGAGCATGTAGACTCCCTTTCTGATTGCGATGCCGCTCTCCTCAGCAGCTTTCTCCGCCATCGCAACCAGACTCCTGTCATAGGCCCTTGTCATATCGAAGAAGCGGTCTCCGAGCTCATCTGGGTTGCGTCCGCGGAGAGGATTCTCGGCAATCAGCTTGATGTGATCGGTGATGAGCATCAGGTCACCCGGCTTCCACGCGGTGTTGACGCAGCCTGCGGCATTTGTCAGCAGAAGCGCATTGATGCCGAGCATCTTCATGGTGCGGATCGGATAAACGACCTCATCCATCGAATAGCCCTCGTAGTAATGGAAGCGTCCCTGCATGCAGAGGACTGTCCTTCCCTCAAGCTCACCGATGACAAGGCGCCCCTTGTGCCCGGGTACGGTCGATACGGGGAAATGCGGAATGTCATGATAATCGATGATGACGGGATCCGCGATTGAATCAGCCATCTCGCCCAGTCCTGATCCGAGGACAAGGCCGATTGCCGGCTTCCTGCCGTCGAGCTTTGATCTGATATATGCTTCCGACTGGGAAAGCATCTCCATAAGTTCCATAAGTCCTCCTTAGAAAGGCTCTCCTGAGGCAAGAGGAGCAGCGCTCTTCCTGCTGGAGAATATAAGAGCGATGAGCGTCGCGACATAAGGGAACATTCCGAGGTATCCCGTCGGGATGCTCTGGAATACAGGGAAGACCTTTCCCATGTTCGCAATCGTCATGCAGAGTCCGAAAAAGAATGTCGATCCGAGGATCCCCAGAGGCTTCCACTGCCCGAAAATGAGCGCGGCGATAGCCAGGAATCCCAGACCGTTGATACCGCTTCCCGCATTGTACTCGCCGGCATACGTCACGAGGATGCAGGCACCGCCTATGCCGGAGAGAAGGCCGGAGGCAAGCACGCCTATGTACCTCATCTTATGTACGTTCACACCGGCGGACGCCACAGCCGAGGGATGCTCGCCGCATGCGCGGAGACGCAGTCCGAAGGATGTCTTGTACAGCAGGAACCATGAGCCTCCCCACAGAAGAAGGCAGATCCATGTGGTCCAGTATGTGCTGGTGAAGAATAGGGGCCCGATTACGGGTATCGATGAAAGAAGAGGCACATTCTGCCTGACGATTCCCCTGACAATGGTTATATTGCCGCTTCCCGTTATAGTCTGGGCCAGGAAGAGCGTCACAGCTGTAGAGAGCATGTTGATCGCCGTTCCTGATATCACCTGGTTCGCCTTCAGGTTTATGGCAGCGAACGCATGGAGAACGGAAAGGAGCATCGAAGCCGCCATTGCAACGGCAATGCCTATCACGATCGCGAGGGTGAAGCTGAATCCAGGTATCGCCTGCAGCTTCACGATGGTGGCGGCAGCGGAGAAGACGCCGAAGAGCATCAGACCCTCGATGCAGAGATTCGTCACTCCTGAACGCTCGGAATAAAGGCCGCCCAGCGCTCCCATAAGGATGGGGATTGTATAGGCGATCGCCGACGGGATGATGCTTGTGAGTACATTCCAGAAACCCATCACTTTCCCTCCTTCTTGCCAAGAAGGCTCCTGCCTTCTTTCGCATATGCGCGGAACTTCTCTTCCGGGAGCTTCTCAATGGGAGTCGTATCTCCATGCTTCCTCATGGCCGCAGCCGCAGCTTCCTCCTTTCTGGAGAAGCTGTTCCTGAACCTGCTGTTCCAGAAGGAAGCGAGGATGACATTGGTCGCCGTGAAGTAGATTATCGTGGCGATGATTGTATCGGCGATCTCAGTCGGGATTCCTGTCGCGGCGAGCGATCCCCTGCCCATCTTGAGGATTCCGAAGAATATCGCGGAGAAGAAGATGCCGACCGGCGAACAGTTGCCGAGAAGCGCCACCGCGATGCCGTCGAATCCCTCGTTCGGCATTTTTCCCATCTCCATGATGTTGGAATAGCCGCAGTAGTACGTCAGGCCTGCAAGGCTCGCCAGAGCTCCTGCTATCGCCATCGAAACCATTATGGAGCGGTTCACCCTGATACCGGCATACTCGGCGCAGAACCTGTTCGCGCCTACGGCCTTGAGGTTGAAGCCGAGCGTCGTTTTCTGGAGGATGAACCATACGGCCACGCACATGATTATCGCGAGGAAGAAGCCATAATTGAGCGTGGAGAATGATGTGAGTCCTGTCAGCCAGTCCGCCCTGAGGGTATGTACGGTCTCGATCGGCTTTGATTTGACCGAGATAGTGGGATCGATGATGAATCGCGGTATGAAATCATAGACGATCCAGTAGGCTATCCAGTTGAGCATGATGGTTGAGACAACCTCATGCACATTGAATTTCGCTTTCAGAAAACCTGAAAGGAAGCCCCAGAACGCTCCGGCAGCCATTGCCGCAGCGATGATGAGCGGAAGATATATCACGCGGGGCATATCCATCGGCAGGTAATACGCAAGAATGGATCCCGTGATGCCTCCTATGAGCATCTGTCCTGACGCGCCGATGTTGAAGAGTCCCGTCTTGAACGCGAACGCGACTGAAAGTCCGATGAGTATCAGCTGCGTGGACATTCCCAGAGTGTTCCCGATACGTCTGGTATTGGAGAGAGCCCCGAAGAGTATCCTCTCAAATCCCGCAAACGGATTCTTGCCGATGCAGAGGATGAATAAGCAGCCTGCGACGATCCCGAGAAATACCGCCGAAAGCGATACAAGCAGCGGAGAGGCCTTCCTCGCCTCCAGAGGTTTGCTGATCACCTTTCCACGCTTCACTGGTCAGCCTCCTTCACTATTCCGGCCATCATCAGGCCGACGGCATGCTCGTCAGTCGCTGCCGTTTCCACGATATCCATGAGCCTGCCTCCGGATATTACGGCGATCCTGTCGGAGAGGTTGAAGATCTCATCAAGCTCGAACGAGACAAGAAGGACAGCCTTTCCCCTGTCCCGTTCTTCCACAAGCTGACGGTGGATGAACTCTATGGCTCCGACATCGAGGCCTCGGGTCGGCTGTACGGCTATCAGGAGATCTGGATCTGCTGTGATCTCCCGTCCGATGATGGCTTTCTGCTGGTTGCCTCCGGAGAGCTTCCCGGCGAGGGACTCCACGCCCTCTCCCGAACGCACATCGAATTTCTCCACTATCCCTTCCGCATAGCTGTTTATCTCGGAGTAATCGAGAAGGCCGTGATGCGAGAACGGGGCCTTGCCGAATTTCTTGATGACCATGTTGGATGTGAGCGGGGCGGAGAGTATGAGGCCTCGCTTCTGGCGGTCCTCGGGGATATGACCGAGCCCGAGGTCATTGCGCTCGGCGACAGGACTTGAGGTGATATCCCGGCCATTGAAGATTATGGTTCCGCTCTCGGTCTTCCGGAGGCCTGTTATCGCCTCGACAAGCTCGGTCTGGCCGTTTCCGTCGACGCCTGCAAGTCCGACAATCTCACCGCCATATACTGTCAGGGAGAAATCCCTGAGACCAAGAACCCTGCGGCTGTTCATTACGGAGAGATTTCTCACCTCAAGTACAGGACGGCCGCGTTTTGCAGGAGCTTTCTCAACCTTGAATGACACAGGACGCCCGACCATAGCCGCTGCCATCTGTTCCACGGATGTTGAAGTCACATCTACAACATCTATCAGACGGCCGCGCCTTATTATGGTGCAGCGCTTTGCGACAGCCTTTATCTCATCCAGCTTATGGGTGATGAGGATTATGGACTTGCCCTCCGCCGCGAGGTTCCGCATGATCTGCATCAGCTCGTCTATCTCCTGCGGAGTGAGAACGGCAGTAGGCTCATCAAAGATGAGGATATCAGCATCGCGGTAGAGCATCTTCAGTATCTCCACCCTCTGCTGCATGCCCACAGTGATATCCTCTATCACCATATCAGGCTCGATTGAGAGCCCGTAGCGTTCGGATATCTCCTTTATCTTCCTGGAGGCTTTCCTGATATCGTATACAAAGCCTCCCTCTTTTCCCATGATGATATTCTCAGCGACCGTGAAATTATGCACGAGCTGGAAATGCTGATGGACCATTCCGATTCCGAGATCGAAGGCATCATTCGGGTTCTTTATATGAACTTCCCTGCCGCGGACCTTTATGATCCCCCTGTCCGCATGATAAAGGCCGAAGAGGATGCTCATCAGCGTCGACTTCCCGGCACCGTTCTCGCCGAGGATGGCGTGGATCTCCCCCTCCTCCACCTGCAGTGTGATATCGTCGTTTGCCACGATACCGGGGAATTCCTTGCGGATTCCCAGCATTTCTATTACATAGCTCAATGGCGTCTCCCATCAAAGAGGGCACCCGTGGGTGCAGTCTAATAAGGCCGCCCAAATGGCTTAGGCGGCCTCTTGCATCAGCTATTCCCGGCTTCAGGGAATGAGGCCGTCTGCTGTATCCTGAACAACTATCGTGCCGTCCTTGATCAGCTCGGCGACCGCAGCAACCTCTGCCTCTATCTCAGGTGTGAGGTTGGGATTCACCGCAGGAATGCCTGCCCTGCCCTCAGCAACACCGAGGACGAGATTCTGCCCGCCAGCAAAGGTTCCGTTGGCAGCGGCCATTGCCTGATCATAAGCGACTCCTGTGACATCCTTCATAGCGGATGTGAGGATGCATGACTCCCCATTGCCCATGTCTCCGACTGAATACTGGTCAACATCGACTCCGACAGCCCAGACATCCTCGCCTGCGAGACGGCGGTTCTTCGCCTCGTTGATGACACCGACTCCTGTTCCGCCGGCCGCTGCGAAGATGACATCGACACCCTTGTCATACATCGCCATGGCAAGCTGCTGGCCGCCGGCGAGATCAGCGAATGATCCCTGATACACGAAGTTGGAAGGATCCATGCTGACAGATGTTCCGAAATTCTCGTTCGCATATGCGATACCCTGCTGGAAACCCCAGTTGAACTTCTGCACCGCAGGAATCTCAAGTCCGCCGACAAAGCCCGCATCACCTGTCTGGATCTTGAGTGCTGTGGCAAGACCTGCCATGAAGCCGGCTTCCTGCTCCTTGAATGTAATCGCAACCGTATTGGGACCGATTCCGGAAGCAAGCGCATCATCGATGATGATGATCATGAGGTTAGGATACATCTCCTGGGCCTGTGAGACAGCTTCCGCGAAGAGATAGCCGGGGCATGCGATGAATCTGTAACCGTTGTCATAGAGATCGGAAATCGCCGTGAGGTAATCAGTGGTGGTTGTTCCGGAAGGTCTGAGATATGTGCACTGGAGGCCAAGCTCATCAGCAGCCTGCTTCACGCCTTCATATGTTCCCTGATTGAACGAGCGGTCATCTATGGTTCCTGAATCGGTGACCATTCCGAGCATCAAAGGCCCCTCTCCCACAGATTCCGCAGAACCTGACGCGAATACAGAGAGGGAGAGAACTGCCATAAGCAGAACAGCAAGGGTTTTCTTCATTCGGATTCTCCTTATTAGGATGGTATACCGCCATTCTATCTGCACTCCATAGGGCTGTCAAACAAAGATTGATGTATAATAATTATATTCAAACAGCATAACATTATACTGTACAGCAAGTTACAAAGAACTTCTTAAAGAATGCCTCCCTTATAATGCAACAAGCGGCAACATCATTGCCGCCCTGAGAGACAAAAGCGGGCCGGAGCCCGCCGAGCCTTGCGGCTCCGAGATAGACTACACCGGGAGTCACTTCTGCAGAAGTTCCGCCTCGGTACAAGCCAGTATGAATGGTCCGACCCCCTTGAAGTCATCAACCCTGATCGGTTCCGTTATATAGTATCTGAATGAACCGTCGCGGTAGGGATTCCCTCCGAGGCCGGCAACAGAGCAGATTCCTCCCAGATGAAGGCTTCCGCCGTCATCTTCACTGAGATACTTATCCTTTATCCCCTGAATCGCCTTCTCCGCCGGCGCTGTGAATGAAGCATCGAGATACCCTTTCCTCACAGCCTTCAGGAAGGAGTACGCGAACATGGCCGAACCGGAGGTCTCAAGGTAATTGCCGCTACGCTCCCCCTCGTCAGTCACCTGCCACCACATGCCGCTTTCATCCTGGAAACGGAGAACCGAGGAGGCAAGAGATGAGATCATTCCGATCACTTTGCTCCTGAGAGGATGCGCCTCAGGAACAAAATCCAGCACGTCAACAGCGGCCATCAGGAACCAGCCGATGGACCTGGACCAGAAATGCGGAGAGAGACCGGTCTTCTCATCTGACCAGCGCATGCCTCTGGACTCATCGTATGCATGATACAGCAGGCCTGTCTCCGGATCCCTCATGATGCCATAAGAGGTATCCAGCTGCGTCATGACATCCTCCGCAGCTGTCACATCACCATGCCTCGCACCATATTCAGCGCTGAACGGCCCTTCCATATAAAGTCCATCCAGCCAGATCTGCCATGGATAGATCTCCTTGTGCCAGAATACGCCGCACCTGCACCTCGGCTGTCTCTCCAGCTGCTGATGCAGCCTGTCGGCAGCGAGGGAGAATCTCTCCTCCCCACTCCTGTCCGAGAGCGCGAAGAGCGTCTTTCCGGCGTTGATCATATCCAGATTGTATTCGCCCTCCCTGTATCCCGCGATAGAACCGTCTTCGCCGATCACCCTGTCATACATGGAATGGACCCATGGATAGACAGACTCGTCTCCGTGAACCGCAGCGGCCGCAAGGGATGCGTAAAGGACAAGGCCGTGCTCATAATGCCACAGCATCATGCCCGGACGGTACCTCTCCTCAACGCATTTCGCCATTCTCAGGGAAAGGGGTGTATCCATTATTTTCCTCCATTATAAAACGGCCGCCCCGGAGGGCAGCCGCTTTGATCGTGTCACTCGCCGCGGACAAGCCCGCTTGCTTCCATCGCCGCGATTCCCTCTGCGTTCCAGTCAGCTCCGCCGATCTTGTTGAACTGATCGATGAATGCTGCCCAGTTCTCCGGAGTAAGCGCCTTGGCGCCGGAGAGGAACTCAGCGAGGCTCTGGTCATAGAATCTCTGGACATCAGCGCTCGGTGTCGGGAGAGTGCTCGAACCGACTGCATTGGTCCACTTCATAGCCTGCATCTCACGGAGAGCCTTGAGTGCTGACATCTCCTTGCCGGACACTGCGCATGTATAGGTCGGATAGCGTGATGTGAGCTCGACATCGCTGTTGTAGAAGACCATGTTCCTGAGCTGTGTCACGACCTGGCCATTGGATCCGGTGTAAGCGTTATCACCGAGATCGCCTGCAACAGGTATGCCGTTCTCATCGAAGACATAGTTGACGCCTTCCTGGCCCCAGCCGAGGAGGTAGTAGCCCTCATCGGAGCTCATCCATTCAAGCAGCTCGCAGATCTTGTCGAGCTTGCCGGCATCCGCCGCTTTCTGAGATACGGAGTAGATTCTGTAGTTCATATCGAAAGCGCCGATGGCAGCATGTCCTTCCGGACCTGTGATGGCATCGATGATAATCCACTCGCCATCAGGGAAGTTAGAATCGAACGGAGCATAGTTCGCCTCAGCTGCATAAGCAGCGTTCTGCTCATACATGACACCGAACTTGCCCTGCTTCCATGCAGCCCTGAAATCATCCTTCTTATATGAGAGCCAGTTGGGATCGATGATTCCCTCATCGCACATCTGCTTGAGATATACCATGAAGTCATAGAACTCAGGCTTGTAGATGCTAAGGCCCTGATTAGGAGCATCGAAGCACCAGAGGCCCTCGACTCCGAACGCGCCCATGATCGGCCAGAGGCGTGATCCCGGATAGCCCTTGAGTGTCGCATCAGTCTCTACGAATGCGCCGTAGCCATATGTGTCATCAATTCCGTTTCCATCGGGATCATCGAATGTGAATGCGCGGAGAACCTCGAGAAGCTCATCGGTTGTGGTCGGGACGGAAAGTCCGAGGTTGTCGAGCCAGTCCTTCCTGATGAGGAGGCCTTCGTTCTTTGCGATCGCGCCAGGGGATGCGAAGCCGTAGACATGGCCGTCGATCGTGGCATTCGCGATTGCATCTGCATCGTATATAAGTGCTGTGCGGTTCGGCATCTTGGCGAAGCAGTCATCGACCTGAGCCACAAGACCCTGATTGACAAGGTTCACGAGAACAGGGCGGCGGACCATGAAGATATCAGGAAGGTTGTTTCCTGCGCCGGCTGCCTGAATCTTGACATCCTGATCGGACTCGCTGGACGGAAGCATCGTGAGCTTGAGATCAATGCCGAGCTCGTTGCGGATGATGTCATAGCCCACCCAGTCATCGGGGATCATGCCGGCTTCGGTGATAGCCGCGCCGAACCAGAGATCTATCGTCACCGGATCGTCAGGCGTACCTGCCGCCGTAGCTACTGCTTCCTTGCTTCCGCTGGCAAAAAGCGGGAAAGCGACGAGAACTGCGAGAAGAATAGCTATAAAACGCTGTGCTTTCTTCATGTTTCCTCCTTTTGTTTAACGGCTCAGCCTTTGACCGAACCGAGAAGCGTACCTTTTGTGAAATATTTCTGAATGAACGGATAGGCGATGATCATCGGTATCGCGCTCATGAACACGGATGCTGCCTTGATCGCATTGATCGGCGCATTCGCGAATGCTGTGACCTCGAGGTTCTCATTCATTCCCGAACCGATGAGGATGTTCCTCAGCAGGATCGGAAGCGGATTGAGATAGCTGTCGTTGAGATAGAGCATCGCATTGAAGAAGTCATTCCAGAACGAGACTCCGTAATAAAGTCCGATCGTCATGACGATTGCCTTCGAAAGCGGAAGCACTATCCTGAAGAGCACCTGAAGCTCGGAGCAGCCATCAATTCTGGCAGACTCCTTCAGCTCTCCGGGAATGCCCACAAAGAACTGCCTCATGATGATGCAGTTGTATGTGGAGATCGCGCCGGGAAGGAATACAGCCGCAAGATGATCGATCAGCCCGATATCCTTTACAAGGAGGTAGGCCGGGATCATTCCGACATTAAAGACATACGGAATGATGACGATCATGTTGATGATCTTCTTTCCCGGAAGGGACTGCACCGAGAGCACATATGCCATCGGGATAGTCAGCACGAGAGCGCAGAAGACACCGCCTATGAGGATCTTGAAGCTGTTGACGAATGCCAGAAGGAATCCGTTGTTTCCGAGAAGCGCCTCATAAGCCGCCGTCGACCATTTCCATGGCGGCAGGAACATGCCGTCCAGATTCGTGCCGATGAAATCCACAGGGCGGAACGACAGTGTGACCGTAGACCACAGAGGGAATATGATCGCTATGAGTATGACGACCATGAATACATTGACTATGATATTGAAGGTATGATCCGCCGCCGTCAGGCGCACTTTCTTGTGCTGCGGTCTGGGAGACATCGATTTTTCCTTGTTTTTCATCCCTCACCTCCTCAGAACAGCGCGCTGTCAGTGACACGCTTTGAGAGCCAGTTGGCGAAGAGCACGAGGATCATGCCGAACACTCCCTTGAAAAGACCGACTGCCGTCGCGAGACCGAACTTGAACTCGAGAAGGCCCTGCCTGTAAACCCAGGTGTCGATGATGTCTCCAACGGAGTACACCTGCGGCGAATAGAGCATGAATATCTGGTTGAAGCCGGCATCGAGAATCGTTCCCAGTTTGAGAATGAGCACTGTCACGATGACAGGCAGGATGGCAGGAAGGGTTATGTATTTCACGCGCTGCCAGCTGCTTGCGCCCTCGACCATCGCCGCCTCGAAAAGCGAGACATCGATTCCCATGAGAGCTGCGATGAAGATGATCGCCGACCAGCCCATCTCCTTCCAGGCATCCGAGAAAAGGACGACCCAGGGGAAGGTCTTGGCATTGGAGAGGAAGTCCACGGCCTCTCCTCCGAACATCTTCACGATGTCATTGAAGACACCGTCTCCGGGAGCGAGAAGCGTGAGAAGGATACCGTACATGATGACCCAGGAAAGGAAGTGCGGAAGATATGCGAGGGTCTGCACGACCTTTCTCAGCACTGGTCTTGTACATTCATAGATCGCGATCGCGAGGATGATGGAGAGCGGCAGTGATATCAGCAGCTTGCCGACCGAGTACATCACGGTATTCCTGATGAGCGACCAGAAATAGAACGAATGGAAGAACTCCTTGAAATTCTCGAGTCCGATCCACTCCGACCCCATGACACCCGCCACAGCCCGGAAATCCTTGAACGCTATCTGGGCATTCCAGATCGGGACATACTTGAAGATTATGTAATAGACAAGCGGAAGCAGTGCGAGGATGTATACCGAGCGGTGCCTTACTATCTCGCGATAGAGCTTGCTCCGCTGCCTGCCATTGGCCGCAGCAGGGGCCGGATTCTGTCCTTTTTTCATTAGTCTACCTCGTATTTTTAGTCTAAGGGCACTTTCCGGGAGAATTCAAACCTGTCATTGTACAATAACGACATCAAATATATCAGTCACGCTGCCTGAACTGGCCCGGCGTACAGCCCTTTATGCGGCGGAAAACCCTGCTGAAATAAGCCTGGTCCTG
>CASEZU010000103.1 GCA_949292445.1 uncultured Spirochaetales bacterium
CTCTTTGTCGCATTCATCGTGCTTTTCACCGGAGGAGCTTTCTTCCGCACATCAATAGACAGAATAAATGACCCAAGTCCCGTCTCGGTATCCCTTCCGATGCTGCTCGTGCTCCTTCTTACTATAGGAGTGAAGATCGGACTGTGGAGGGTCAACCAGAAGAACGGGAAGAAGATAGAGAGCGAAGCACTCTCCGCTTCTGGAATGGATGCGCTCTCCGATGCTCTGGCGACATCCGTGACGATCATAGCCGCTGTAATATCGCTCTTCACAGCATTCCCTGTCGATGGCTGGGCAGGAATAGTCGTCTCGCTTTTCATCATGTACGCCGGAGTAAGAAGCGTTGTGGATACAGTCTCCGCCATAGTCGGAGAAAGACCGACGAAAGCCACCGTGATGGAGCTGAGAGAGATAATAAACAGACATGCGCCGCTTTCAGGCGGATATGACATCCAGATACATACCTACGGCCCGTCGAGAATGATCGGGACATGCAATGTCGAGGTTCCTTCCGAAGCCAGAGCCGAGGAGATATTCGATGCCATGACAGATGCCCAGACGGAGATAATGAACAAGATGGGCATTTACTTCACATTCGGCATGTATGCGGTGAATTCAGACAATCCTGTCGTGATACTGATGAAGAAAGAAGTGCTAAAGGTGATGAAGTCCGTCTCATCCTCTGTGATATCCCTGCACGCATTCCATGTTCATCTGGAGGATTCAAGAGTTCACTTCGATGTCGTCGTCGATTTCTCACTCACCGACTACGCAGCATTCCGCAGGGATGCCACAAAAGCACTGAACGAGGCATTCCCTACCTATATCTTCCAGTTCAATATCGATCCTGACTACGCCTGAGATGTTTCCAGACGTAGTCTGTTGTTCAATTTTTCATTATAATTATTTATATAACATATAATTAAATTTATGGACCAGCTGCCTATTGGGCAGGATAAAAAATTGTTCAGAATAAGTACTTCAGCACTGGTAATATTTCCGTGTACACAAAATGTAAACGGATATGCTTTTATTGACACCTTCCCAGATAGATAGGATATTATAGATGTAAAGAGGCACTGCCGATGAACGGCTGACCTCACGAAACCAAATGACTAAGCCGTCCTTGATCCGCGAAAATCAAAAGGGCGGCTTACTTCTTCAGAACCAGAATCACTAAACTGATGATCGAAACCATCAGCGACAGTATTTCAAAATCCGTCATAAGCGCCTCCTTCTCCATCGGTGCCGAAGGGTCAGGAAGCAACGCCTCCTGACATCCGTTAACCGAAATCAAGAGGTCAAGCCGCTCACCGTTATGGCAGTGCCGGGATAATCTCTGTGCTGCATCAGACTGCTCTGTATGAATGCAATTGCAGGCTGGTCTGCCTCAGATAATCAAAGAGATTCAATAATCTTTCTTCTTGAACCATCTGGTATCACAATATACAATGGATAGCGAATTACTTTGGAAAACAATTCGATGGAAGTGGAACTGAGACTGAAACTCAAGGATTCTGATGGGGTGCCGTTCTTTGGGAAAGGTACCGAGGAACTTCTTACGCTGATAGACCAGTACGGATCTGTACGGCATGCATCCTGCGAGATGGGGCTCTCTTACACGAAAGCCTGGAAAATGCTCCGCGGCATCGAAAAAGCGACAGGAAAGGAAGCCGTGAGACGCATACAGGGAGGAAAAGGAGGAGGAAAAGCGGAACTCACAGGCAGCGGCAGGGAACTGCTGGATTCATTCCGCAGCCTTGAAAAGGAAATGGAAAGCTATCTCAGGAACATAGAAGGAGGGTATTTTGAGAAAACTCTCTGACAGAACGCTCATCCTGTCTCTCATCCTCATCTATGCTGCCGTATTCGTGCTCTCATTCTCTTCAGGACGTTTTCCAGTGGGGCCCGCGGAGCTCATGAAAATACTGCTTTCACGTCTGCTCCCTATAACACCAGACTGGAGCACGCAGGCGGAGTCCGTCGTATTCAATATAAGGCTACCGAGAATTCTCGCGGCATCGCTGATTGGCGGAGGACTCTCGCTCTCCGGCCTGATCTTCCAGATGATCTTCCGCAACCCGATGGTCTCTCCCGACGTGCTCGGAACCTCGACAGGCGCAGGCTTCGGCGCGGCCCTCGCACTGCTCTGGATGCTGCCGTCATACAGCATTCCACTGCTGGCGTTCGCGATGGGCACGCTGGCAGTGCTCCTTGTATGGAAGATAGCCTCGCGCGTCCCATCGAATCAGGTGCTCGGCCTGATCCTCGGCGGCATAATGATAAGTTCTCTCTTTCAGTCCGGAACCAGCTTCATAAAACTCGTGGCCGACCCCAACGACGAACTGCCGTCAATAACATATTTCCTGATGGGATCGCTCGCAGGAGCAGGCACAGACGAGCTTAAGCTGATCCTCCTCCCCTCCCTCGTGCCGATGATCCCGATGCTCATGCTCTCATGGAGGATGAATCTCCTGTCGCTGCCGGAAGAGGAAGCACTGTCGCTCGGTGTGAACACAAAACTCATCAGGGGAATAGCGATAGCCGCGGCTACAGCGATGACCGCTGCCTCGGTGGCTGTCGCGGGAATAATAGGATGGGTCGGACTTGTCATTCCGCATATCACAAGGATGATGGCCGGAACGGATGCCAGACGGACAATGCCCGCCTCGATACTCCTCGGGGCAGCGTTCCTCACAGCCGTAGACACGGTCTCGCGCTCAGTGGCCTACTCAGAGATACCGATAGGAATACTCACCTCCTTCATCGGCGCGCCGTTCTTCCTCTATCTCATCATCAGGGAGGGCCGCAGGAATGAGGCTTGAAGCGGAAAACCTGACATTCAGCTACGGAAAGAGGAAGGTGCTGGACGGCATATCGCTCACACTCGGCGAAGGCACCCTGATGTCGCTTCTGGGAAGAAACGGCTCGGGGAAAACGACGCTGATGCGCATCATTCTCGGATTTCTCCATCCTGACAGCGGAAGAATAATGATCGACGGAATGGAAACCCGGGCAATGACGGAGAGGGAGAAAGCCTCAAGGATAGCTTATATCCCGCAGTCGTCATCGATGGTCTACTCATATACAGTCATGGATTCCGTTCTTATGGGACGTGCGCCGGCGCTCTCGATATTCAGCCGTCCGGGAAAAGCTGACAGGGAGAAAGCGGAGGAAGCCCTCAATATGCTCGGGATATACAAACTGAAGGACAGGTCAGCCAACGCGATATCGGGAGGAGAGAGACAGCTCATGATGATAGCCAGGGCGCTGACCCAGGATGCAGGAATTCTCCTCCTCGACGAGCCCACCGCATCGCTGGACTACTCAAATCAGCTTCTGGTAATGGAAACGCTCGGAAAGCTGAGGGAGAGAGGATATGCAATCCTATTCTCTACCCACAGTCCTGAGCAGGCTCTGATGAACTCATCCGAAGTAATGGTCCTCGCCGGCAGCAGGACCGTATTCAGCGGCGTTCCTGAGAATCTCATGGACGGGAAGGTCCTTGAGGAGCTTTATTCAAGAAAACTCTTCATCGGCAGCATCGACACAGGCGAGAACAGGAGAATCGTATGCATACCGCGATGATGCCGTGGTGGGATGACAAGAGAATAGAGTGGTACAGGAGAGCCGCGGAACGCTCCTCATTCCACAGAGCGCTTGCCTCTGTGATCGGGAAGATAGCCGGAAAAGATGAGTACATATTCGAAATAGGATGCGGACTCGGATACACTGCGGAGATGCTCGCGCGCGATGGCTGGAAGATAGAAGCGACGGATGCGGACAGCAGGGCAATAGAGGAAGCGGAGAGAAGATCGCAGCTTCCTGTATTCTCTCTCCTCGATGCCAGAGGTCCGCTTCCGCAAAGCGATATCCTGCTGATGATCTTCTTCGGACGCATTGCAGAGGAGGACAGTCTAGACCACTATCTCAGCAG
>CASEZU010000104.1 GCA_949292445.1 uncultured Spirochaetales bacterium
ACCTCGCCGAAACGGAGGATTGCACCCCAGCCGCCCGGCCCCGGATTGCCTGAACAGGCGCCATCCGTGAATATGTCTACCTTCTTCACCCTCTGGCTCCGGTCTTCTTGATGATGTGGAAACCGAACTGGGTACGTACAGGACGGGAAATGGATCCAGTGGACATACGCCTCACGGCATTCTCGAAAGGAGCCACCATCTGCCCCTCGCCGAACCAGCCGAGATCACCGCCCTTCGATTTGGACGGGCAGATGGAATACTGCCTTGCGAGAGACTCGAAGCTCTCTCCCCCCTTCACTCTCTCATACAGCTTCTCCGCCGTAGCCTGATCCTTAACAAGAATATGACTTGCTCTGAATTCCACCTTCGCTCTCCAGTATCATCTCCCGGTATGAACGGGATTCATAATCACTCTCCGCGATTCCGGCCGCAGCCATCAAAGCGGAAATCTCCCTCCCAGCTTCTGCAGCTTCATCCTCGGAGGCATCGAACGGCAGCAGTATCTCTATTTCCAGGAACCACCCCAGGCTGTTGACGGAGAGAAGCTCGACATGTGCCCTCCCGTCCATCCATTCCCAGCCGGTCTTGCGTTTCTCGAAAAAATCCTCATAACCGAGGGCATGGAAGAAATCCACGGCCGCATCACATTGGTCTGACAGGGCACGGAACTCATATTCCGCATTATTTTCCCCGCAGGGGCCGGATGAGGTCTTTTTAGTCGTAAGCTCCACGATTCCGTTGTATTCCCTGATCCTCAGAGCCTGCACGCTCTCGCCGGGGCGGCGGAAATAATGATCGCGCTTCCTGACCTCGCGCCCTTCTCCGAGCCGTGCGGAGAAATAGCGGCGGACCGCATCGGGTTTTTCTGCATGGGCTTTTATCTCTATCTCACGCATCTCAGTACTTCCAGGGGAAGATCATCGACTTGAGGGATCTCGGGCCTACCTTCTCCTTCTCATCATAGAGGATATCGTCCCATGGAATGTGCTTCGGATCGGCATCCGGATTCTCCTCGAGGTAATCGTATTTGAACATCATCAGCTTCATCGCATCCTGGGAAGCAAGCTGCATTCCCATTACTCCCGGGATAATGCCGAGTGTGAAGACCGTCAGTGCCAGACAGATGAGCCTGTATACAAGATAGAAAAGCGTGAAGCCCATGTTTCCGCCGACGATGATGAGGCATTTCTTCGCTGTCTTGAGCGCCTTGTCTCCGGGGAGCAGGTTCATCAGGGGGAAATAATACGGCATCGCCAGAAGGAGAATGATCTCAAGCCAGATCATCACGACGGAGAGGATGTATCCCATGATATTCCCGAAGCTCGAGTAGAACGGAATGATCAGGAAAAGATTGGCGGCGAAAACGAGAAGGAAAACGAAGTAAAGCAGCGAGTGCCTTATATTCCTCCTCACGCCTGTCTTGAAAGCCGACCAGGCCTCGTGTTTGTAATCCGAGTAGTTATGCGCGACAGCTGCTGAACCGCCCATCAGAATCGCGATCAGAAGCAGCATCAGAGCTGCGACTCCGTATCCGAGGAGCCAGTTCATCTGTCCGACGATCACGGCAGCCCAGAGTGCCAGGAAGATGACGACAACGAAACCTATATTGAACAGCACCATTCCGATGAGATTATCCCAGCCATCGAAGAACGCTTTTTTGATAAAGAATCCAGTCATACCATGAAATGTAAGCAATACAACCGGCATTTGCAACATCCGGCAACCAAACCGATACAACTTTTATGTCATTTCTTAGCACTTCTGTATTTACAAAAGGAATACCCCATGTTATTTATAAATCAGTGGCTTAAATGGCGGACAGCCAGGTTGCCTAGAAGAGGGACTGCCATAGACGTCTGCGGAGAGAGTCCGGGGCGCAAATCCCCAGTGGGCAGAGCCGCTGGGGACGTTTTTTTTCATTTCACACTCCCATTTTGCCGGAAACATATATGATCATAAATCAGGCTGGATTAATTTTATATGCATTAATTAATGTTCTTTTCGGCATTTTATGAATAAATATGCAGAAAACTATTGAAATGAATCAATTAATATGCATAATAGCAGCCATCAGGAGATTAGATGAAATGAAGGACAAAGTCATTCTTGCATATTCCGGCGGACTGGATACATCAGTCATTCTCAAGTGGCTCGCGAACAAGGGCTTCAATGTCATCGCATATGTTGCTGATGTAGGACAGAAGGAGGACTTCAAGGCTGTAGAGGAGAAGGCCTATGCGACAGGCGCCTCCAAGGTATATATCGAGGACCTCAAGAAGCCTCTTGTCACCGATTACATCTTCCCTGCCCTCAAGGCCAATACGATCTATGAAGGCACATACATGCTCGGCACATCGCTCGCAAGGCCCATCATCGCCAAAAGGCATATCGAGATAGCGAAGAAGGAAGGCACGAAATATGTCGCCCACGGTGCTACAGGAAAGGGCAATGATCAGGTGAGGTTCGAGTTCGGCTACTACATGAACATGCCCGACGTGAAGATCATCAGTCC
>CASEZU010000105.1 GCA_949292445.1 uncultured Spirochaetales bacterium
ACGGCTGTTCCAGGTCTCGCAGCGAAGCCCATCGTGGATATGATGGTGGCCGTGAGGAGCCTTGCCCGTGCGGATGAGGCCAGAGCCCGTTTCGAGGCAGCCGGCTATGAATGGATGGGGGAGTTCGGCATTGAAGGCCGCCGCTATCTGAGAAAGGGCGGTGATGAGAGAACTCATCAGATTCATATCTTCCAGGGAGATGACTGGGACAGCATAATCCGTCACCTCGCATTCCGCGACTATATGAGGACTCACACTGAGGCACGTGAAGAGTACGGCAGGATCAAGAATGAGCTTGCTCTACGCTTCCCGTATGATATCGGAAGCTACTGTGACGGTAAGGATGAGTTCGTGAAGCGCATGGAGAGAAGTGCCCTTGAATGGTACGATGACACCTGGGACAGACTGTACCTTGCCGCGCGGATGAGGCAGGGTGAGTGGAGCGTCTCGCCGTTCATTGATGCAGGCTCGGTGGCCGCAGCTCTTCTTGCCTCGAATGGGAGGATATACTGCGGGGTATGCATCGACAGCGCCTGCTCGCTGGGAATGTGCGCCGAACGCAGTGCAATAGCCGCCATGCTGACTGACGGCGAGAATAAGATCCGTGCTCTTGCGGCTGTCATGCCGGACGGAAATGCGGGCATGCCATGCGGCTCATGCAGGGAACTCATGATGCAGCTCGATGCCGCGGCCGGGAACACAATGATACTGACGGACTATGAGACAAAGAAGCATATCAGGCTGTCTGATCTCATGCCCGATTGGTGGGGGACGGAAAGATTCCTGACGCCGGGAATCAGCTGAGCAATTCCTCCGCTCTCCTCATCCTCCCGATCACATGGACACCGAAAGGACAGCGTTTCTCGCAGCCTCCGCATGCGATACAGTCCCTGCCGTTTGCTGAGAGGCTCTGGTAGTGGGCTTTTACCGATGCGGGGATTTCATCATGCATAGCTGCAAGATCCAGGAGCTTGTTCACCATCGCTATGTCTATTCCTGCGGGACAGGGAGCGCAGTGCCCGCAGTATGTGCACTGTCCCGAGTAAGGATGGAACGGGGCTGAGGCGAGCACGCTGGCGTAGTCCTTCTCCTCATCAGATGCACTTTCATAGGCCACTGCTTCGTCAATGTGCTCTGTAGAGTCGTACCCAACAAGAACCGAGGCCACTGCAGGGCGGGTGAGCGCATAGTGCAGGCACTGCACAGGCGTGAGAGCCACGCCGAATGGGGATGTCTTTGCGTCCAGGAGCCTTCCGCCTGCATATCCCTTCATGACGGTAATGCCTACTCCACGCTGTTCGCATATGCTGTAGAGCTCCGCCCTTTCAGGGGCGATGCCTCCCTTCATGTCTCCGTAAGTCCTGTTCTCAAAATAGAGATCGAGATTCTCAGTCGGAGGCAGCATGTCGAAGGCAGGATTCACGCTGAAGAGGATCATCCCGATCTTTCCGCTCTCCGCTGCTAGTTTCCCGACTGCAGGATTATGGGTGCTCATGCCTATGTGACGGATGACGCCTGCGGCCTTGAGCTCTGCGGCGAAAGCATAGAACTCCCCGTCCATTATTCTCCTGAATTCATCAATTTCGTCGACGAAGTGGATAATTCCGAGATCGATATAGTCTGTCCCGAGCCGTGTGATAAGGTCGGAGAAGGCCTCCTTCACTTTCGCGAGATCGCGTGTTTTCACATACTGCCCGTTCTGCCAGGTGGATCCGAGATGCCCCTGGATGATCCACCTGCCACGTTTTCCTTTGATCGCCGCCCCGATATTCGACCGCACCTCCGGTTCTGACATCCAGCAGTCAAGGATATTGATCCCATTGCTTTCACAGCAGTCTATGATCCTGCATACCTCATCCCTGCTGTGCCGCTCGAGCCATTCCGCTCCGAGCCCTATCTCGCTGACTCTGAGTCCCGTATTTCCAAGTGCCCTGTACCGCATATTGTGATTATACCATTGGATTGCTCATTCAGGACTTTGTGTCACATGTATGAGCATAGCCGCAGGTATGATCGACAGCAGAGCCACGAGGCCGCAGATGGTGAACACGCTCTGAATGCCCGCCGCATCTGCTGCGAATCCGAGGAGCAGGGGAGCGGTGGTGCTGGCGATGCTCGTCGAAAGGGAGTTGAGGCTGTATGCCGATTCATAGCCATCCGCCGAGGATGATTCCGCTATCATGGTGCTCGTGATGGGGACTGTTCCCTTGGAGAAGAATCCCAGAATGAGGGCGAGTGCGGATATCATGAGATATGAGGATGCTGCGGATAAGAGGATGAGCGAGAGGAAGATGAACGCCTCGCAGCAGATGAAGAGCTTTTCCTTCCTTATCCTGTCGGTGAGCCTTCCCATGATGACCTTTCCCAGAAGATTCCCGACAAAATATATGGATGTGAAAAGGCCTGTGAACGAGGCGTCGATGCCGCGTGCCGTGAGCAGGAATGGCAGGAAGATGAAGAGCGGCGCATTTGCGGCAGAATCGAGGAGGCTGGCGGCGTTTGAGAGAGAACAAAACGCTTCCTGAGAAGCAGCCTCAGCTCGATGCGGTTTTTCCTGCCTTTTTCTCCGGCTGCTGCAGCTTTTGTGCGCAGCGATGCTGCAAATGACAGAATGAAAAGCACAAGGGCAATGACGCCATATACAAATGATGTGTTTCTCCATCCAGCCAGGCCGACAATGAATGTGACAGCAGCCGCAAGTGCTATCTTCCCTATGTCTCCTGTCGCGGCAAACATTCCCATATCGCGTCCTAGATTTCCGTCCGCAGCTTTTCTTGCGACTGCGGAGAATGCTATCGGATGAAAGACCCCGAAAGCCATGCTCCCGAGGAGGAAAGCGAGGAAAACAGTTCCGGTTCCGCCTGCCGCTCCCAGCGTGATGAAAGCTGCTCCATAGCAGAACACCGCCAGGCTCAGTACTCTTCCCGCCCCGAAGACGGAGGCTATTGCTCCTGCCGGAAGTGCCAGGATTATCCCGGAAAAGCTCAGCAGCGAACCAAGCATCCCGACAATGCTGAGAGAGATTCCCAGCTCATCTGCGGCAAATGGAAGTATGAGCGGCATTGCGGCAAGATATCCGTCATTGAATAGGTGGAGGAGCGGCAACATAAAAGTATTATTCCAGATATCTTGACTATGTCATATCTTTTCTGCCGGATGACGAGGCTTAAAAATCTTTATTGTAACTATTGACATTACATTAATTGGAGTATATTTTACGTCATGTAGATGAAACCATAATGGTTACATTGATAAGATTTCGGAGGATTGCATTATGACAAACAAGGAAAAAGCATTGGCACTGATCGGAACATTCGCAACGGGGGACACAAGGACAGCAGCTTCACTGCTTGCGGAAGGTTACATCCAGCATAACCTTTCTTACGGAACAGGACGTGATGCATTTATAGCTTCTGTGGAATACCTTGCATCAGCACCTGTGAAGACAACAGTGAAGAACATCAGGGCATTCGAGGATGGTGACAAGGTATTCCTGCAGACTATCTACAACTTCGCAGGAGCAGGTGAGCAGGCTGCTTTCGATATCTTCCGCTTCGATGGGAAAGGCAGGATCGCTGAGCATTGGGATAATCTTGCACCATTGGCAGCTCCAAACCCATCAGGACACACACAGACTGATGGATATATGGCGATTGAGGATATCGATAAGACGGAGGAGAACAGGGAGCTTGTGAAGAACTTCCTTGCGGATGTAATGCAGGGCAGGCATCCGGAGAAGACAGCATCCTACTTTGACGGAGAAAATACATCCAGCACAACATAAGCATCGCTGACGGCCTTTCGGGTCTTGGGACAGCTCTTGCGGCAATGGCGAAGCAGGGTATCAGCATGATCTATGACACCGTTCACATGGTGCTTGCAGAGGGGGAACTTTGTCCTCGGGGTGAGCGAAGGCACTTTCGGCGGCGTACCTACAAGTTACTATGACCTCTGGAGGATAGAGAACGGCAAGATCGCCGAGCACTGGGATGTGATGGAGACAATTGCTGATCCATCAGTACGGAAGAATGACAACGGCAAGTTCTGATGTAATCATTGACATTACACTGCTGCTGGTTTAAGAATGATGGCAGGAGGAATGCATGCAGATATCATCGAGATTCACCGTGGCGCTTCACATATTCGCCTGTGCCGAATATTTCAAGGATAAATGCAAGGTCACGAGTGATTTCCTCGCTTCAAGCATAAACACCAATCCTGTCATCATCCGCAGAATACTTTCCCAGCTTTCCAGAGCCGGGCTTATCAGAGTCGCGAGAGGAACGGGGGGAATCGAGATTTCCAGGCCTCTGAAGGACATCACATTCCTGGATGTCTACAGAGCTGTAGAACCGATTGAGGATGGGAGGCTCTTCCATTTTCATGAGAATCCGAATCCTGTCTGTCCCGTGGGACGCAACATCCATGCGCTTCTGGATGGCAAGCTCGAGTCTATCCAGAGTGCGATGGAGGACAGAATGAAGGAGTATACGCTTGATGACATCCGCCACGGAATCAATGAGATCATTGCAGGAGAGGAGAGAAAGAACTGAGTCGTTCCTCCCGTGTCTTGCTGATGAGATACATACGGCAGGCCTCTGCCAACTGCCTGCACTGCGGGAACTGTCTTGCAGTGTGTCCGGAAGGGGGCTGTCATGAGGAGGGGAAAATGAATCAGGATGACAGACGTGATTTCCTCATACGGTATCTTCTCTCTGAAAATCCTGAGTATCGCGGAATTGCTGTTCCGGAAGATCCCGCAAAGGCCTGGAGGCTGCTTCGTTCACTCATGAACTTACGGCCGCCGATGGAGGCCGGGGAGGATTTCCTCTCTGTTCAGGATGAATTCCTGCGTGAGGAGATAAGGCGGAAAGGCATCACGGACATTGCCTCGCTTGATATGGCTGATGATGGAATATGCCTCTGGAAGGGAGATATCACGACACTGAGGTGCGATGCTGTGGTTAATGCGGCAAACAGCGGTATGACCGGGTGCTATCTTCCCTGCCATGGCTGCATAGATAATGCAATTCACACCTATGCCGGTGTTCAGCTCAGGCGTGAGTGTGCAAAGGTGATGAGGCAGCAGGTGCATGAAGCGGAGACGGGCCAGGCGTGGATCACGCCGGGTTTCAGCCTGCCTTCGCGGTACGTGATACATACTGTCGGCCCTGTGGTTCATGGAAATAAACCATCGGATGAGGAGCGCAGGCTGCTTGCATCATGTTATGAGTCCTGTCTCGCGATTGCGGAGGAGCGGAAGCTGGAGAGCATCGCATTCTGCTGTATATCGACGGGTGAGTTCCATTTTCCCAATGCGGACGCCGCGGCAATTGCAGCTGAGACAGTGAGGGAGTGGAAAAAGCGCAAAGAGTACGAGATCAAGGTGGTGTTCGATGTTTACAAGGATTGCGATGAGAAAATCTACAGGGAACTTCTCGGAAGAGGCTGAGAAACTCCGCATTGCTCTTGATGCCTGTGATGCTGTTCTTGTCGGAGCCGGTGCCGGAATGAGCGCGGCTTCCGGCTTCAGCTATGATGGCAGGCGCTTCATGGAGCACTTCGGCGATTTCCATGAGAAATACGGTATCAGGGACATGTACACAGGAGGCTTCTATCCGTTTGGCAGTCTGGAGGAATACTGGGCGTGGTGGAGCCGGATGATCATGCTGAACAGGTATGAAGCAGAAACAGGCAAGCCCTATTCCGATCTTCTTTCCCTGCTTTCCGGAAAGGACTATTTCGTTCTCACGACGAACGTGGACCATCAGTTCCAGAAAGCGGGGTTCGACAAGTCACGGCTTTTCTACACTCAGGGAGACTATGGTCTCTGGCAGTGTTCCGTACCCTGTCATGGTTGTACCTATGATAATGAAGCCGCTGTCAGAAGGATGGCCGCGGAGGAGAAGGATATGAGGATTTCTTCCCATCTCGTTCCGCGCTGTCCAGTCTGCGGCAAACCCATGGAAATGAATCTCCGGACAGATGACCGGTTCGTGCAGGATGATGGATGGTATGCGGCATCCTCAAGGTATGATGATTTCATCCGGCGCCGCAGGGGATGCCGCATCCTCCTTTTTGAGCTTGGCGTCGGCAGCAATACTCCCGGGATCATCAAGTATCCGTTCTGGAGAATGGCAGCAGAAAACCATGAGGCTGTCTATGCCTCTATCAGCCTCGGCGAGTCATTCGTACCGGAGGAGATCGCAGGACGTTCCATCTGCATCGATGGGGATATCGGAAAGGTGCTGGAAAAACTGAAGCGGGAGAGCTGAGGCTTTCTCTTGTGATTATCCATGCCATGACTGCCTTCCGTGCTATCATGGGGTATGCAGTACACATGCCATTATGATTCCCCGCTGGGACGTATCCTCATCGCAGCAGATGAATCAGGAGTCACCGGATTATGGTTTGAGGGGCAGAAATACTTCGCCCGCGGACTTGAAGAAGAGCATCGGGAGAATGACCATCCGGCCCTTGAGGCTGCAAGGCACTGGCTTGATCTCTATTTCTCCGGGACTGATCCCGGTGTGGCTGTCCCCCTCAATCCCCGCGGTACTGAGTTCCAGATGCGCGTCTGGAAGATACTTCTTACGATTCCCTACGGCAGGACAATGACATACGGTGAGATCGCTGCACGTATTGCGGAGGAGACGGGAGCAGGGCATATGGCCGCGCAGGCAGTCGGCAGCGCTGTCGGGCACAACAGCATCTCGCTGATCATCCCCTGTCACCGCGTCATAGGCAGTAATGGCAGCCTCACCGGATACGCCGGCGGCATTGAACGCAAGCGGAGGCTTCTGGAACTTGAGGGTATTCAGGCTTCCTTTTGACTGAGTCTCTCCATCCCTGTATGATGCAAGGCATGAGAGATGGGTTTGTGAAAGTCGCTGCGGCATCGCCGGAGCTTCGTGTCGCTGATCCGGCGTACAATGCCGGTGAGATTGTCGATCTTATCAGGAAAGCGGAAGGGCTTGGTGTGAAGATCCTTGTCTTTCCGGAACTTGCCGTTACAGGATACACCTGCGGTGATCTCTTCTTCCAGAAGAGCCTGCAGAAGGCAGCAGAGGAAGCACTGTATTCGATTGTCAGGGATACCGCCTCATCTGATGCGCTTGTTTTCGTGGGCTATCCCTATCTGAGGAAGGGAAAGCTCTACAACACGGCGGCGGTGATCAAAGGCGGCCATCTGCTTGCGTTTATACCGAAGCGGAATATTCCGTCATACGGCGAGTTCTATGAGACGCGCTGGTTCACGCCGTCTCCGGATTCTGCTGAGACTGTGGAGCTTTTCGGCGATTCAGTCATATTCGGCAGCCGTGTGATCTTCGATGCCGCGATGCCTTCGACGCTCTCAGTGGGGTGTGAGATCTGCGAGGACCTCTGGGTGCCCGAGTCTCCTTCCGTACGCCTTGCCATGAACGGGGCCACTGTTATCGTGAACCTCTCCGCCTCCGATGAGATAATCGGAAAGGAGGAGTACAGGAGGAATCTCATCTCCTCCGTTTCGGCACGTCTCGCTGCGGGATATATATACGCGGATGCTGCGGATGGTGAGAGCACCACAGACATGGTGTTCACGGGAAGCAACATCATCGCAGAGAATGGCACCATACTCTCATCCTCGATGTTCCGTTCCAACGAGCTCACGGTTTCAGAGCTGGACACGGACAGGCTTGCCATGGAGCGGCAGAGGATGAACACATTCAGTGCTGCTGATGACGGTTATGAGCATATCACTGTGGAGTTTTCAGAGTGCGTCACGAAACTGACGAGGAAGTTCCCGTCACATCCTTTCGTCCCGTCCGATGAGGGGGAGAGGGATTCAAGATGCGAGGAGATCCTGACGCTGCAGGCTTACGGCCTGAAGAAAAGGCTGGTGGCATCCCATGCGGCAAAAGCTGTGATAGGGCTCTCCGGAGGCCTCGATTCCACGCTTGCGCTCCTTGTCTCCGTCCGTGCCTTCGATCTCCTGAAAAGGGACAGAAAGGACATCATTGCTGTCACGATGCCCTGTTTCGGCACCACAGAGCGTACAAGATCGAATGCGGAGAAGCTCGCCGCGGCGCTTGGCGTCACTTTCCAGAGCGTGGATATAACAAAGAGCGTGCTGCAGCATTTTGAGGATATAGGGCAGAGTGTTGACGATCTCTCGGTCACATATGAGAACGGACAGGCAAGGGAGCGTACACAGGTACTGATGGACATCGCCAACAAGACGGGCGGCATAGTGGTCGGTACCGGAGATCTCTCTGAACTGGCTCTGGGCTGGGCTACATACAATGGGGACCATATGAGCATGTACGGCGTCAACTCCTCAGTTCCCAAAACTCTCGTGCGGTATCTTGTGCGGCACACAGCCGACAGTATGGCCGATGATGCCTCCCTCGTTCTCTATGACATTCTGGCCACACCGGTATCTCCTGAGCTGCTGCCGGCCAAGGACGGGCAGATATCCCAGGTGACGGAGGATATAGTCGGGCCTTACGAACTCCATGATTTCTTCCTCTATTACATGGTCCGCTGTGCTTTCCCGCCTCATAAGATATTCCGCATAGCCTGCGATTCATTCCGCAGTGACTATTCGCCGTCATTCATAAAGAAATGGCTTACAGTTTTCATCAGGCGCTTCTTCCAGCAGCAGTTCAAGAGGAGCTGCCTGCCCGACGGACCGAAGGTGGGAACTGTGACGCTCTCTCCGCGTTCGGACTGGAGAATGCCCTCCGATGCCTCGCTTGAGGCGTGGATGAAGGACGCAGAGGCAATTGAGGCTGAATGACCGGAGTCCTGCCTGCGGGCGGGACTTCCTTCCATCCTTTCCCGTTTCCGGCTAAAATAAGATCATGTTCGGAATTGGAAAAGGATTTCTGGGAGGGCTTATTGGGCTCTTCTTCTTCTCAATAATAGTATTCTTCGTCATATATCTTCTCGTTCCGGAAGTTTCCCTCCGTTTCTTCGGCATCTCCGTCAATTCTGATGAGTATGTCAGGCAGGCGGCTGCGGAATCAGTGAATGAGGCACAGCTCCCGGATGGCATAGCTTCTGAGATAGAAAGCTATCTTTCGTCCCCTGAGGGTGAGGAGTTCATCGCCAGAGCACAGGAGAGCGCGGGGGGAGCTGCGGAAGATGCCATATCATTCTTCAGCTCCGAAGGCTTCCGCTCCTTTGTGCGCGAGGCGGGAGAGTTCGTGGCGGCGGGAGCCGGAAGCGTCAGGGACTTCTTCTCTGAGAATGGCCAGGCAGAAGCTCAATGACGCGCATAGAGTTCCTTGGCACAGGTACCAGCCATGGCATTCCGGTGATCGGATGCCGCTGCCCTGTCTGCGCTTCATCAGATCAGCGTGACAAGCGTTGGCGTTCATCCGTCCTTGTATCACGCGGCAGCACTGCTGTCGTGATAGACACGGGCTATGAGTTCAGGCTGCAGGCACTGCGGGCCGGGATAGGGGAGCTGGATGCGGTGCTCTATACGCATCATCACTCAGACCATCTGATGGGGCTCGATGACCTGAGAGTGTTCACTGATGAGAGAAAAATGCCTGTCTATGGACTTCCTGAGGTGCTTTCCAGGATAGAGGGCATATTCCCCTATGCTTTCAGGGAAATGCCATACAAGGGTGTCCCCCGTCTTGAGCGCAGGGATGCAGAGGAGCGCAGGCCGTTCTCCGTCGGGGATATTGAATTCATTCCTGTGCCTGTGCTGCATGGCTGCATGAGGATAGCCGGCTACAGATTCGGTTCCGCAGCATATATAACCGATGTCTCCGATCTCCTTCTTGATGAGAACATGGAGGTGCTCAGTGGAATACATACGCTTATAATCGGGGCACTGCGTGACAAGCCTCACTGGAGCCATTTCACATTCGACCAGGCTGTGGAGAATGCCAGAAGGATAGGGGCTGAGGAGGTTTATTTCACGCACATCAGCCATGCCACGGCACATGCTGAGATAGAATCCCGTTATGCGCCATATGCCCGGCCGGCGTATGATACACTTGTTCTGGAGGTTGCCGATGAGCGATGAACTCTTCTCTGAATCCGATCTTGACCCGGAGAACATCATGAAGGAACGTGCCGGGAAGGCCGCCGAAGTCAGGAAGGATGAGACTGCGGCTGCTGAGGAGAGC
>CASEZU010000106.1 GCA_949292445.1 uncultured Spirochaetales bacterium
CGACATCCTCATCCTCTTCCTGGCTGTCCTCCTGATCTTCGACAGGAAGGTGTTCCTCTCCGTGAACTGGGCGGTCCCGCTCACGTTCCTCTTCCTCTCGCTCGCCCTGTCATCCCTGAAAGGCGTGATCAGCACAGCACCCGCAGGCGCGGCGGCAGCGGAGATCCTCGGAAGCACGGCCGCAGCGCTCCTTCTGGAGCTTCCTGCCACGGCAGGGACCGCGATGGGTATCAACATAGGCTCGCTGGGGCTTGTAACTGGCATGGCCGCGTACGGGACAGCGGCGAGGCTGAAGGACGGAAGGAAGGAGTTCGCACTCTCCTATCTCCTTATTTCGCTTCCCGTTATGGCAATCCTTGCCATAGTGGCGATGCTCTTCTGAGACTTGCCCAATTCCGCGTATTAAGATAATTTCATAACGTATGCTGAAAATCGGAATAGATGTAGGTTCGACTACAATGAAGACCGTCGCGATGGATGAGGACAACAACCTCGTCTACAGCGATTACCAGCGTCATTATTCCCAGATCATAGAGAAAGGCAAGGAGATGCTCCTTGCGGCGAAGGCGGCCCTCGGAGACGAGGAGGTCACGATCTCCCTCTCGGGATCGGCAGGGATGGGACTTGCCGAGGCGGCCTCCATACCATTCGTGCAGGAAGTCTATGCCACGCGCGTGGCGGCGAAGACCTTCATACCTGACACCGACACGATAATAGAGCTTGGCGGAGAGGATGCGAAGATCCTCTTCCTGAAGAACGGGCTTGAGGTCAGGATGAACGGGACCTGCGCAGGCGGAACCGGGGCATTCATCGACCAGATGGCCACGCTTCTGGGAATAAGCCGTGATGATATAGACAGGCTTGCGGAGAACTCCACCGAGATCTACACGATCGCATCCCGCTGCGGAGTATTCGCGAAGTCAGACATCCAGCCTCTGATAAACCAGGGCGCGAAGACTGAGGATATCGCGGCATCGATACTCGTCGCTGTCGTGAACCAGACGATAGCCGGGCTTGCACAGGGACGGAAGATCGAGGGCAAGGTCGTCTATCTCGGAGGCCCCCTCACCTTCATAAGGCATCTGAGGATGTTCTTCGACAAGGCCATAGGCACTGAGGGCATCTGCCCGGAGAACTCGCTGTACTATGTGGCCATGGGTTCCGCGCTCTCCCCTGGGGGGAAGAGGATGCGCCTCTCTGATATAATCGACGCGCTTGAGAACTACAGGGGAAAGGGCAGCTTCACGAAGCTCGAGCCTCTCTTCAGGGATGAGGAGGAGTACAGGGCTTTCACTGAAAGGCATCAGAAGGCGACGGTGCCGCTCAGGGATCCATCGACATACTCAGGGCGCGCATACCTCGGAATAGATGCAGGCTCGACGACGATAAAGACCTGCCTCCTTGCGGAGAACGGGGATCTCCTTCTCTCAAGGTACAGCCCGAACAACGGCAATCCGGTACAGGCGATCCATTCGTTCCTATCGTTCCTGTACGACAACTATCCGGATATCTCGATCGCGGCATCGGCCTCGACGGGATACGGGGAGGATCTCCTGAGATCGGCATTCAACCTCGACTATTCCCTTGTGGAGACCGAGGCTCATTTCATAGGCGCAAAGCATTTCATGCATGATGTCGACTTCATCATCGACATCGGCGGACAGGACATAAAGTGCTTCCGCATCCGTGACGGCGTCATCGATGACATCTTCCTCAATGAGGCATGCTCCTCCGGCTGCGGATCATTCCTCCAGACATTCGCCAATGCACTGGGGCAGAGCGCGCAGGATTTCGCGAAGCTCGCGGTCACATCAAAGAGCCCTGTCGACCTCGGCTCACGCTGCACGGTCTTCATGAACTCATCAGTGAAGCAGGCGCAGAAGGACGGGGCCTCCATCAACGATATCTCGGCAGGACTTGCCATAAGCGTCGTCAAGAACGCGCTCTACAAGGTCATAAGGACCTCGAACCCTGATGAGCTTGGGCACAGGATAGTCACGCAGGGCGGCACATTCCTCAACGATGCCGTACTGAGGGCATTCGAGAAGGAGCTTGGGCTTGAAGTGGTCAGGCCGACCATCGCGGGACTGATGGGAGCATACGGTGCGGCTCTCTATGCCCAGATGATGGCGGACAGGAAAGGGCTCATGCTGAGTTCCACCGTCAGCAAGGAAGAGCTTGAGACACTTGAGCATACAGTGAAGAACGTGCGCTGCAACGGCTGTACGAACCACTGCCTTCTCACGGTGAACTCATTCGGATCGAAGCGCCGCCTGATATCAGGGAACAGATGTGAGCGCCCTGTTACGGGAATGGCCCCGAAGAAGGATGATGCATACAATGTCTATGCCTACAAGCAGGAGCTTCTCG
>CASEZU010000107.1 GCA_949292445.1 uncultured Spirochaetales bacterium
GGGAGCCGCTGCATGGCTGATTGGGTTCCTGCCGGCTGTTCTGGCTCTCATCGCAAATGGAGGCTTTCCTTTATTTCTCTACGGGCTCCGTTCCGTGCTTTTCCAGCCTTCAAGTATTCAGACGTACTTTTCCGACGCTGATGAGCTGCTGCTGATGGCCATGATGCTCTCGGGCTTCACGATGGTGGGGATATATCTGCGGGAGAAGAAGAGCTGGAGGCTTCAGAATAATGAACTCAGTAAGGAAATGAGAAGGACATATGGTCTTGAGGATGAGGACGGCAATGAAGTGAAGACTCCTGAAGCAGAAGCATTCGAGGCTCTTGTCACAAAAAAGGCCGGTGAATCGCTCAGGATACTGCAGGATGGCGGCTATATTCCCGCTGCAGACAATGGGGAAGATAACTGATGCATTGACTTCATTCATGCCGCTGTTCAAGATAGGCGTTAGTGTTTAGGAGGCAATGTGAACATCACGCCATTTGCGGTAGAGGAGTGGATGAATGCGTACGAGACCGGTGCGCGCTATAACATAGCTGAGACCTGTGTTGATTCGGTATCGATGGATGAGCTCTTTGAGCTCACGGGCGAGAATAAGGATTCTTTCCTTTCCTCTTTCTGTGCCAGGCGCCTCACTTATGGGGACATAATGGGAAGCGCAGCGCTCAAAGAGGGGATCTCGGAGCTTTATAAAACCATCAGGCCGGATGATATTGTTCCCACCCATGGTGCGGCAGGAGCGAATCACCACGTATTCTGCTCCCTGATTTCTGCAGGGGACCATGTGGTGAGCATCATGCCGACGTATCAGCAGCTTTATTCGATACCTGAATCGATCGGTGCCAAGGTGGATATCATGCACCTCAGGCAGGAGAATGGCTATCTTCCTGATCTTGATGAACTGCGTTCTCATGTCACTCCCGGCACAAAGCTCATCTGCATAAACAATCCGAACAATCCCACCGGTGCGCTGATGGATGCGGAGATGCTTGAGGAGATTGTCAGCATAGCAAGGAAAGCCGGCGCATATATTCTCTGTGACGAGGTTTACCGCCATCTGACGCAGGAGGATATCTGGTGTGAGTCGATTGCTGATCTCTATGAGAAGGGTATCTCCGTAGGCAGCATGTCCAAGGTGTTCTCACTTGCGGGAATCCGCATGGGCTGGATAGCCACTCATGATGAGGAGGCACTCAGAGCCTTCATATCTCACCGGGACTATGATCTGATAAGCTGCGGCATGTTCGATGACGCTGTCGCTTCGCTGGCACTGAAGCACAAGGAGGCAGTCCTCAGCCGCAACCGCGTTGTTGTGAGGAGGAATCTGCAGATACTCGATGACTGGATCAGGGCTTCTGATCATTTCTTCTATACAAAGCCACAGGCTGGCACGACAGCGCTTGTCTACTATGATTTTGACATACCGTCCTATGAGTTTTGCAAAAGGCTCTATGACGAGACCGGAGCATTCGTGACGCCCGGAGATGCTTTCAAGGAACCTCACAGCATGCGCATCGGCTATGGCAGCGATACCGAGACACTGAAAGAAGGACTGAAGGCGATATCTGAATTCGCTGCAGGACTCTGATTCGGCAAGGGCCGCGTGAATGCGGCCCGCTTATCCTGATGATAGCCTGGAATGATTAATATGATGTCTTATACAGTATAAAAGCGTGTTACAGGTATATTTTCAGCTTTCATTACTATCAATGGTACAATGGCGGAAGAATAATACATATGGATCTTATCTTCCGCCGGCAATCTGAAATAATCGAAAAGCATTCTTAAAAAAGTAAAATTTACAGCTATGCGCGGCCGAGTCACCATTACCCTGACGAGGGTGAAATGAGGCATAACAGAAAGACGATCGGCCAAAGAAAATGGGCACCATATCTGCTGGTGGCACCTACAGTGCTGCTTTTTGCAGTGCTTCTTGTTTATCCGCTTGGCAATGTTTTCTATCTCAGCTTCCAGAACCGTCTTCTGTCACGTCCGAAACTTGATGGTTTTGCCGGTTTTGATAACTTCATACGCCTGTTTACAGATGATCCGGTTTTTGTTGAAGCCTTTTTCAATTCTGTGAAATGGGTTGTATCCGAAGTCGGGCTGCAGTTCGTTTTCGGACTGGCTTTTGCCCTTCTGCTGCGGGAGAAATTCCGCGGCTGCGGCTTTTTCAGGGCTGTGCTTTTCCTGCCGTGGGCGCTTTCCGGCGTTCTTGTCTCAATGCTGTGGTCAATGATGTATTTTGAGAATGTCGGAGTGCTCAATGATCTCTTTTCCAGGATCGGTCTCATAAGCGAGCCTGTCGCCTGGACGGGGAATGTATCGACTTCTTTCTGGTCGGTCGTTGCTGCTGAACTCTGGCGCGGCATACCGTTCTTCGCAATAATGGTCCTTGCGGCCTTGCAGGCCATTCCGGATGAACTTTATGAGGCGTGCCGTGTTGATGGCGGCGGCTGTCTGATGAGCTTCCGACATATTACTTTTCCTTACATAAAGGAGACTGTCATCCTGACCACGCTGCTCCGTGTTGTCTGGGAATTCAATAGCGTTGACCTGATACTCAATCTCACCGGCGGCGGTCCCATTCACAGGACAACAACCCTTGCGGTTTATCTTGCCAATACAGCCAGACGCGATGGTGATTTCGGATATGGCAGTGCGATTGCGGTAGTTTCATTCTTCATTCTGCTCATATTTGCCTTTGCATATCTGCGCCTTAGCCGGTATGGCAGGGAAGAAGGAGAATTGTGATGAGGAGGATGACTAACCGGCAGCTCAGACGGCGTATTCTTATAATCATTCCGCTTGTTATTGCGGCTATCTGGACACTGTTTCCTATTTACTGGACTGTGGTCACCTCTCTGAAGACAAGCAGCCAGATTGCAGCCAAACCGCTTACATATCTGCCTGTGCCGCCTACTTTTGACAATTATATAAAGGCCTGGAGCGTGGGAGGTTTCTCAAGATATTTCCTCAACAGCGTCTTCGTCTCGGTTGTAAGCACTGTCTTTACTGTAGTGCTTGCCACCATGGATGGATACGCGATGGCCAGATACAGATTCAAAGGAAAGGGCATCTTCCTCATCCTGCTGCTCTGCACACAGTTCATTCCGACTGCGATGCTGATAATTCCTCTCTTTCAGATTTACAAGAGCGTTTCCCTGATCAACTCCCACTGGTCGTTGATCATCACATACTCGGTGTTCCATATTCCGTTCAATGCCATGCTGATGAGCACGTTCATCAAGGGAATACCGTATTCGCTGGAAGAGGCAGCGCTTGTGGACGGGTGCACAGGACGGCAGGCATTCACGCATGTGCTTCTTCCCGTGCTCATGCCAGGTATAGCGGCGGTATCCGCATATTCATTCATAAGCAGCTGGAATGAGTATCTGTATGCCCTGATGTTCATGACATCTTCCAGAAAGTATACGCTGCCCATCGGCCTGAGCATGATGATAGGTGAGTACAGCATAAATTACGGGCAGCTTACAGCGGGCAGCGTGATAGCCCTCCTGCCGGTAGTGCTGCTGTTCATGTACGTTCAGAAATACATGGTTTCCGGACTTAGTGCCGGAGCAGTGAAAGGATGACCGAAAACAAAAGGAGATAGAGAAATGAAAAGAATTCTGACATTGGCTGTCGTTTTTGCGGCGTGCCTTGCCGCGGTATTCGCGCAGGGAGGTTCGGACCGTATAACCCTCACATTCTGGGATGAGAATGCCGGAGAGACGAGGACTCCTTATTATCAGGCCCTGATTGATGAGTTCAATGCTTCGCAGGACAGGATAGAGGTCATATACGAAGGTATACCGTCATCATCCGCGAAGGAGAAATATGATGTGGCCATTGCAACTGATACAACCCCTGATATCGGCCATTGCAATGCAGCCTGGGGATCGAACTGGCTTGCACAGGAGTGCCTGATCCCTCTTGATGACTACTTTGATGCCTGGCCTGAGAGCGAAGCCATAAACAAGGAGTATCTTGCGCTCAACAGGGGCCTCGATCCCGAGGGACGTCTTTTCATGATCACGGACACAGTCGCCACACCTCTTATGTGGGTAAGAACGGATATGTTCAATGAGAAGGGTGTCAAGATTCCTGAGACATGGGATGAATTCTTCGATGCGGCGGAAAAGCTCACTGACCGCGAGAATGGCGTATATGGGTTCTCGATCAGAGGCGGCGCCGGCAGTGTCGTGGAGCTCCAGCATGCACTTTATGCATATTCGGGCATCCTGTCATATTTTGATGAGAACGGAGTCTGCACGATCAACAGCCCTGAGCATATTGAGTTCCTGCAGCGTTATGTCGATATGTACAACATATATACCGCTGAGAGTGATATCACGAATGGATACAAGGAGATGGTCGCCGCATTTGATGGCGGCAGCGCAGCCATGATCTTCCACAACACAGGATCAAAAGCTGAACATGGGGCGGCACTTGAGCCTGATCAGTACCAGGCGGTAAGATTCCCGATCTCGCTTCAGGGAACATATTCATACACAGCCGGAAGCCAGGGCGGATATTGCATCTTCGATACATGCGAGCATCCTGACGAGGCATGGGAATTCATCAGCTTCATGCTCAGTGAAAGCTCCAACAGCTATTTCAATGAGATGATCGGCCAGGTTCCTATGAACAATCTCGTACTTGAGGAGCCGTGGGTTGCTGAATCACAGTGTACAAGCGAGGCTCTCAGCACGCTGGCTGATCCTGCCTGCAGGCTTGTCTCACAGCCTAAATATCTTCCCGAGTACTCCCAGATCATGGAGACGGAGCTTCCTCCGATGTTCCAGGCTGTTCTGGCCGGAGAGATGAGCGTCGAGGATTTCCTTGATACATGGGCGGATGCATTTACTGCAGCCTATGCATCCTACACGGCTTCAGAGAACTGACAGTTTCATGCAGCTGCTGTCCCGGGGGCGGCAGCTGTAGAATCATTTGTTATGGGAAAGGCCAGATTCAGATTTTCGTTCCAGATGATGATAGCGTGTATCTTCATACCGCTGATCATATTCATCTGCCTTGCGGTTGGAATCGCCACATTCACGATGGTGGAGAACAATCAGCAGCGCATCATCGGATCGAGCACGCTCGGTGTGCTCCGCCTTACTGACAGCTATTTCAGCAACAGGCTTTCTGATGCCGTTGCGATGCTCATAGCAATATATAATTCGTCAGCATTGTCCGATGCGCTTGATGAGATTGATATCTATGGGGCAATATCGCCTTCGACATACCTGCAGCTGCAGAATCAGCTTTCGGCTGTTTTTGACGGGAATTATACGATGGTCGATACAGTCGGGATTGTTTTTGAGAATACTGACTCGATGCCTTATAAGAGCTATTACCATGTCAATGAAGCTGTATATCCATGGCAGAAAGAGGGAACTGGTTCGCCATTTGCCATAAAGTGGCGCGGCCTTGATGAGAGGAGTATCTTCTCCTCTGCCGGCCAGCGCAGGGCCAGTGCGGGTATTTACCTTGAGAGCGCGTCAGAGTCAGGACAGCGTTTTGCCGTCTGCATGGATATAAGGGAGGATTTCATAATAAGTTCATATGGGAATCTTCTTGTCACGTCACCGGGAGCATTGCTGCTGATCAGCTCCACCGGAACGCATAATCTTGTCATCGACGACGAGGAAATATCCCTTTCCTCTCTCGATGCCGCAATAAGGGATAAGACTGAGAATTTCGGTACTGTACGTCTTTCAGATGTGTTTGCTGTCTATGATCACCTGCCTATAAGCGGCTGGATCATTGTTGCCGCATTCAATGATTCCCAACTTTTTTCCGGCCTTGAGCCGATCCGCAATGTGATCATCCTCATGGTCGTGCTTATCGGAGTCCTTGCCGGCCTCCTGGCAATTCTTTTTTCCGTTATTATCTCCCGCCCGATCCGCAACCTCTCACATGAAGTGGCTTCAATTGATGTGCAGAATATCGGGCATGCGCATATTGAGCAGTTTCCGACCCGTTCCTATGAAGTGTCAGTGCTCCGTGAAAGTATCAATATCCTTTTTGAGCGCATTCAGCAGCTGATTGAAGATATCGAGACGCGGCAGTCTGAGAATCTGCGCATGCAGAACAGCCTTCTCCTGTCACAGATCAATCCCCATTTTCTCTACAACATGCTCTATGCCATTGCGCAGGAATGCCGCCTCGGAGAGACAGATGAAGCCAGTGACATGCTGTATGAACTTTCTGCATTCTTCCGTCTGGGGCTCAATTCAGGCAGGGAGATTGTCACGCTGTCTGATGAAAAGGAGCATGTCCTCAGCTATCTGAAACTGATATCCAGGAGTTTCCCTTACGGGCTTGAATGGGATATCGATATAGATGATTCGCTGCTGCAGTGCCGCCTTCCGCGTATGACGCTGCAGCCCGTTGTGGAGAATTGCTACAAGCATGGCCTCCGGAACAGAAGGCAGAAGGGGATGATAAGAATAAAAGCCATACGTGAGGGAAGAGAACTCTCAATACATGTCTCAGACAACGGCATAGGCATCGCTCCGGAAAGACTTGCGGCAATAAATGCTGAAATAGCAGAAGGCCGCCACACGAAAGGGTTCGGCATGTATAACGTGAGCCAGCGGCTGAAGAATTACTTCGGTCCATTGAGCATGCTCCATGTCGAAAGTGAAGAGGGGAAAGGAACTGATGTGAATATAACCATCATCTATGAAAAGGAGGATTCTTATGATTGATATGAAAGAAGTCATGCATCTGGATCTTGGATCCGGTGCGGGACAGTTCAAGGTCATGCCGGCAAAACTGGGCAATGGCCGGAAGGGGTTTGTCGCATTCTATGCCGCCTGTTATGACGTTGATGTCAACTACAGCATGTTTGTCCTTCCCACTGATTCCCTGCATGGGATAGCTTTCACGGATTCCGGTGAAGTGCTGTGGAAACGTTCATTCGGCATCCTGCCGAGTGCTGCGCTTTACTGCTTCACACTTATCGATATGGATGGAGATGGCGCTGATGAGATTTATCTCGTTGATAATTCGGATCCGGAACATCCATTCTGGGTTGAGGCTTTCGTGCTCAGGCGGCTCTCCGTGCTTACGGGGGAGGTTACTGGTGAATGGGCCTGGCCGAATTATGGCGGGATTGAACGCTCCATGTGGTATTTCCGCAATCATCTCCTGGCTGGCTATGTTCACGGCAAACCTGTTCTTGTCGCTGTGCAGGGGACGTATCAGGATATGTATTTCCAGGCATATTCCGGGGAGATGGAGCTGAGGTGGACCAAAGCCATAGGAAAGGATGATCCCGGGGCGAGGGGAAGCCATTCATTTCCTGTTGTTGATATCAACTCCGATGGCATCGATGAGGTGATGTGGGGCGAACGCTGCATTTCCCTCGATGACGGCCATGAACTCTTCTGCATAGAGAAGGATACATGGAATGGCCATTCCGATATGTGCCAGCCTGTATATGACTGGGATACCGGCCGCTGGTTTGTATATATAAACAGGGAATCAGATGAGGAGATCGCTCCCCGTATCGGGCTCTATGATGATCATGGAAGTGCTGTATGGACCGCTGTTGACTGGGGCCATATACACAAGGGCTGGGTCGGAAGGATAGGACGCAGCGGGGAGCTGATCGCGAATGGCATGAGGATAACCGGGCAGACCAAGGACGCAAAAGGCCGCTATTATACAGGGATTACAGAGTTCTGCTTTGAGGCAATGTCCGGCAGGCCTGTGGATATCGGATTCAGCCTTTTCGATACCGCTCCAGTTGATGCTGATGGTGATGGCCTGCATGAGATATTGCGCGGCGTCGCAGCCGGAGATACGGAACTTATTGACAGGGAAGGGAAGAGGATCTGCCATTTCGGAGGCAAGGTTGCCATGAACACCAAGATCCTGGACATGCCGGGAGAGCAGGTCATGATATATATGCCAGACGGCACTGTGAGCATCTATGCTGATGTCAATGCCAGGGATACGCCTATGGCTGAACGCAGGTATAATACTCCGTATTACAAGCGCAACCAGTATGCGAGGAATATTGAGAACAATATCTGCATGCACGGGGGAATCTGATGCGTCTTCTGATTGTCGAGGATGATGCGATGATCCTCAGGGGCCTCGTCAAGGGTGTTGACTGGAACAGGTACGGCTTCGATTCAGTACGTTCTGCTCCTGATGGAGAGATAGGGCTTTCCATGATGCGGGAAACTCCTGCGGATATAGTCATAACAGATATCAACATGCCGTTTATGGATGGGCTGGAGCTTTCTGAAGCCATCCGCAGGGAATTTCCCTCGGCGGTTGTGATAATCCTCACAGGGTATCAGAAGTTTGAATATGCGCAGACAGCGCTGCATGTCGGGGTGTTCGATTATCTGATGAAACCGATATCTTCCGAACAGCTGGATGAATGCATGAAACGGGCAATTTCCCATGTGGTGCGCAGAGTGCAGGAGGACATACAGATACAGGCCGGGCGGGAGAAGATAAAGGAGGATTTTCTTACAGGTGTCCTTTTTCATGGCGGCGATCTCCCCTCGATTCTGGACAGGGCAGGCAGGCTTGGCCTGTCTTTGAAACCCGGTCCGTATCATGCGGCGGTCGCACATTTTGATGATTTTGAGAATCCCCAGAAGGGGAGTATTGCCGAGTGGGAGGAAGCTGTAGAGGCCGTAATAGAGCTCTGCGATACCATTTTCAGCAAATCCGGTGCGGTATGGCGGCATGGAGGAGAATATCTGAACATAATATGGCAGGGGGATACCGCCGGTTTCAGAATCCTTCTGGAGCAGTTCGTCAGCGCGGCCCGTTCAGATATGCAGATGACGTTTGTGATAGCTGCCGGAACGGAGGCTGCTGAACTTTCTGGCCTTCATGCAATCGGGCACAGGCTGAGGGAATTCCATCGGAATGACGGAGTCATAATGCACTGCAGTCTGGTCTGGTGCTCAGAAAGCTCCATACAGAAAAATCATGATGACAACCTTCCCGAGCTGAGCCGCCGTTTCATACAGTTCATATATGAAGGAAAAGCGGAGGAATGCCATTTTGTCCTGTCGCACATCGCTGCGGAGGTGGTGTCCAGGCATGATGACCAGATGCTTTACGGCATCCTTTTCCATCTCAGCGAGATCTGCCGTGAGCTGATCCGGAAAGGCATAATCGCTCCTGACGCATTGGATTTCAGCCGTCTTTTTGACGAATTCGCCAATCTGGATATAACCGGCAAGTTTGACAGGCTTGGTGCTGTATCGGACAGATTATGCCGGGATATATCCATTTCAGAGAGCGCAGACTCAATGAACAGTAAGATGCTTGATTACATAGCCCGGCATTACACGAACCAGCAGCTTTCATTGACAGCCCTTGGTGATTATATGGACATGTCGCCTGTATATCTCTGTTCGGTATTCAAGAAGAAGAACGGAATATCATTCTCGGAGTATGTCACGGATCTGAGGATGAGAGAAGCATGCAGGCTGCTTGCTGATACCTCAATGAAGGCTTATGAGATCTCGTCGGCTGTAGGCATTCCCAACCAGCAGTATTTCAGTTCACGGTTCAGGAAGATCTATGGAGTATCCCCGATGGAGTTCAGGGAAGGGCAGGGGAGAAAACAGCCGTGATCCTTTTCTTGCCTCAGCACGGCGCGCAGGCTAATATTTAGGGCGGAGGATTCAGATGTCAGACATACAGAATGTTTTTTATGGCAAAGACTGCCCCGCAGGTCCCGCAGGGGAAGGGGTTACAAGAAAGGTTCTCGCCCATTCGGAGAATATCATGGTGTGTGAGCTGCACTTCGCGAAGGGTGCTGTAGGTGCTCCCCACAGCCATCCGCATGAGCAGGTCTCATATGTCATTTCCGGCAAGTTCGAGTTCACTATCGGCGGCAAGAAGATCGTCGTAGGCCCCGGAGACACGACATACAAGGAACCGAACGTGGTTCACGGCGCCGTGTGCCTCGAGGAAGGTGTCATGCTCGACATCTTCACACCGGAGAGAAAGGATTTCCTGAAGTGAGAAAGCGCGCCAGAGATGGCGCGTTCTCTCTCAGAATGCAAGTGCCGCTATTATTGCGGTTATGATGCCGGAGAAGGAGAGGGCGATGCTACTCAATGCTCCTATGTCCTCTCCGAGCTCCAGTGCCTTCGAGGTGCCGACGACATGGCTTGCTGTCCCTATGGCAACGCCCTGTGCCACCCTGTTCTTCACGTGGAAGAGCTTTATCATGAAGGGTGCGAGGATGTTCCCTGCTACCCCTGTGAGAAGCAGCGCCGTGACAGTCAGCGAGCGTATTCCTCCGAGTGTCTCCGATATCGCGATCGCAATCGGTGTCGTGACGCTCTTGGGAACCAGCGAGGATGCAAGCGTCTCATCTATCCCCATGATGTGCGACAGGAGGAGTATCGACACAATTGAGGCGATGCTTCCTGCGGCCGTACCGGCAAGAATCGGGACAATATGTTTTCCCACCAACTTTCTTTCCCTGTAGATGGAGTATGCAAGCAGCGCTGTGACAGGCCCCAGGAACATGTTTATGATGGCTCCGCCACTGTTGTATGCGGAGAAAGGTATGCGGAAAATCATCATGGCGGCTATTATAAGGAGCTCCGCGATGAGCAGCGGGTTGAGAAGAGCCTTGCCCGTCTTCCTGTTCACCCAGAGTCCGAGACAGTAGCTGAGGATCGTTATCGAGAGCCCGAAGAGAGGGCTTGATATTATAAGCTCAGTCATTCTCCGCCTCCGTCTTTCCTCTGCCGGAAATGAGCCATTCGGTGAACTCCACGGCTTTGGCCGCGGCGAGGAATGTCACGAAAAGCGATATCAGCGATATCGCGACAAGCGGAAGCCAGGAAGTCCTGAGCATTTCCAGGTTCTCGACTATCTCCACGCCGGCAGGTATGAAGAAGAGTGCCATATACCTGGAGAAGAAAGAGGCGCTTTCCTCAAGCTGGTCCTCTTTCACTATCCCTGCGCCAAGCAGCAGAAGAAGCAGGAACATCGCTATCAGGGTGCCGGGAAAGGTGAATGGAAGCACATATGATATAGCCTCACCTGCAAGCGTCAGCAGGAAAAGGAAAGACAGCTGCAGCAGTATTCTCATGGTGTCGGATGATAGCCGCGGCGGGAGTCTTTGTCACTATGAAAGAAGAGGGGAGGCCTCAACCTCCCCGGATATTTCAGATTCCCATGCGCTGCATGAACCTCAGGATGTTATCCATTGTCAGCTTCATGTCGCTCTGGGCCCTTGTCCTTGCCTCCTTGTACGGGACGGCAACCCTGTTCGTGGAGAAGATGCCCGAGACGCCCTCATCGTACGCCGCATCGATGTCATCACCGATGTCTCCGACGACTGCTATCACAGGTATTCCCATCTTCTTCGCCTTTCTGGCGACGCCTATCACGACCTTTCCCCTCAGGGACTGCGTGTCGATCTTCCCTTCTCCGGTGAAGATCATGTCGGCGCCCTCCGCGAGCTTCTCGAAGCCCGTGATCTCCAGCACGGCATCAATTCCCATCTGCATCCTGGCGCCGAAGAATGATTTCATTCCTCCGCCCATTCCGCCTGCAGCTCCGCTTCCGGGA
Organism: uncultured Spirochaetales bacterium; assembly: GCA_949292445.1. The sequence goes on from CASEZU010000107.1 coordinate 11,584, forward strand.
ATATCCTGGAGCTCTATTCCAAGCTCCTTTGATATGACGGATGCAAGATGCCTCATCTTGCTGTCAAGGACTTCCACCATCTCCGGATCCGCGCCTTTCTGGGGGCCGAAGACTGCCGCGGCGCCTGTAGGGCCGTAGAACGGATTGTCGATGTCGCACATGGCGGTGATCGGCAGAGCCTTCACGCTCTCATCCATTGTGGAGAGATCGATCTTTGCTATCCTGTCGAGCGTCGCGCCAACGGGAACGAAGCTGTTCCCATCGCTGTCGGTGAATTTCACTCCGCAGGCAGCCGCAGCTCCGCAGCCGGCGTCGTTCGTGGCGCTTCCGCCGAGTCCGATGACAAGCCTCTTTGCCCCGTTCCTTGCTGCCGCGAGTATGAGTTCTCCGACACCGAACGTTGTCGTTCTGGACGGATCCTTCCTGTCCCCGACCTGAGGAAGCCCTGCGGAAGCCGCCATTTCTATGACTGCCGTTCCGTCTGGAAGCATGCCGTAGAAGCTCTCTATCTCCTCGTTCCAGGGACCATGTGTCCTGACATGTATCTTTTCTCCGCCGAGGGCGGTGAGGAAGGCATCGACGCTTCCCTCGCCGCCGTCAGCGACCGGTATGGATACGATGGAGCAGCCTGGATGGTAGTTCAGTATCCTCTCCTTCATGATGGCGATTATCTGGGCGCTGGACATCGTTCCCTTGAACGAGTCCGGTATCAGTACCGCTTTCTTCATGCTGCACGCTGCCTTATACGAGGAAGAGTGAGAGGATCCAGACGAAGATCATGCCTACGACACCCATGATTCCTGTCATTGCAGACTGCGTCTTGTATCCGTCTTCCATCTCTATGTGCCCGAACTTCGTGACTACCCAGAAATAGGAGTCGTTTGCGTGGGATACAGTCATTGCTCCTGCTGCGATAGCCATTACAGTGAGTGTTCCTGCCATCGGGGTGGTGAGGCCGAGAAGGCTCATCATCGAGCCGGGATCCGTGATCATGCCCATGATGCCTGCTGTAGTCGTGAGGGCGACAGTCGATGAACCCTGAGCTGTCTTGAGGATCGCGGAGACGATGAACGGGAAGAAGATTCCGACCTTCGCGAGCACTGCTGCATGCTCCTGCATATAGCCTACGAAGCCTGCCTCGGAGATTACCTTTCCGAGGACGCCGCCGGCTGCCGTGATGAAGAGGATCGGTCCGACTGTCTTGAGTGTCTCATCGACGATGGAGTAGAAGTCCTTCATCTGATGCCTCTGGGCAAGAAGGATAACGCCGAAGACCGTTCCTATAGCAAGAGCGATGATCGGAGTTCCGATGAATGCGAAGAATGTGGCCATAGGACCTGTCCATCCGGCCATCGAAGAGATTGAGCCGAGGGCCATGGCGATGATCGGGATGATGATCGGGGCAAGGGCCATGAAGCCGCTGGGGAGCTTGCCGAAGCTCTTGAGGAGCTTCTCATACTCTTCCTGGCTGACATCATTCTGATCCTCGGATGTCTTCACGCGCTTTCCGATGTAGTTCGCATAGAAGTAGGCGACAATAAGACATGGAATGGATACGAGAGCTCCGATTCCCATTACGAGAAGCAGGTGATCACCGACTCCCAGAGAGCTTGCCGCCGCGATCGGGCCCGGTGTAGGCGGAATGAACACATGCGATGTGTAGAGGCCTGCTGAAAGAGCCACTGTGAGGGCTACTGACGAGTAGCCAGTCCTCTTCTGCAGTGCTCTTCTGATCGGGTCGAGGATGACGAAGCCTGAATCGCAGAAAACAGGGATCGACACGACCCAGCCCATGAGCTCGACTGCGAGATCGGGGTGTTTCTTGCCGACGAGGCGGACGACCATCTCAGCCAGCTTGAGGGCACCGCCCGTCTTCTCGAGCATCGTGCCGACCAGGGCACCGAGGATGATGACGATGCCGATGCTGCTGAACGTTCCGGAGAAACCGGCTCCGATCATGTTCGGGATGCTTGCAAGCGGAATGCCTACTACGATCGCGAGCAGAAGCGAGATTCCCATGAGCGCGATGAACGGATGAAGTTTGAATTTGCTTATCGCAACGATCATCACTACGATTGCGATGACAAAAGAGATGATAAGTCCAACACCAGACATATTTCCCTCCTATAGTGTGTATAGGAAAATTCTAGAATCCCTTTTCACCGCCTGCAACAGAATTTGTTGGTTTTCAGCCGGCGAGAAGCCTTTTTTCGGATGATCCGCACTTTTCATGTGCAGCCTTCCTGTATTTTCGCAGCAGCGGAATCTTTTGAGGGCCTGCATACACCTCTCCCGTATGCGCGATGCGCGTGCATCGGTAAGGGGCTTCTGCCATGCTGCAGGAATCATATCGTTTCAGTATTGACTTAGATTCATCCTTTGGCTAATATGAACCGACGGTAGCTGATAGCATGGAGGGGGAAGTGTCCCTTCGTCTGTCCGTGAATGCGTAAAAAACGGCAATGCCGAGGAGATAAAAATGGC
>CASEZU010000108.1 GCA_949292445.1 uncultured Spirochaetales bacterium
GGGTTCCGTTCCCTTATCGTATCTGCAGCTTCCCTGACCGATTCCCTGAATACGGCAATGTCCGTGCCCCAGTACCAGTCGTTCGAGCCGTGCCACACGATGACAAGATCCGCGTCCCTGTCATCGTATGCATCGAGCTGGCTCAGAAGGGATGAAGGTGTCATCCTCGCCGTCCCGCTTGAACCCACGGCCCTGTTCACAAGCGTTGCCCCGAATGCCTTCTCAAGGGCTTTCAGATAAGCTCCATCGCCATGGGTTCCCGTAGATATGCTGTCTCCGTAGATAAGAATTCTCATTGCCTTTCCTCAGAGATTGAAGGTCGTGTTCCCTTCCACATTGATGGCGTGTTTCTGCCCCTCATACATGATGTTCAGGGTGAAACTGTCCTTTCCTTCTATCGTCACAGTGACGCGTCCGTCCTTTCTTACCGCCTTCAGCGAAGCTGTCCTGTTCATCCACCAGTAATTGCCGCATGCTATTTCCTCGGCATTGTCGGTGAACCTGAGATCCCAGCTGAGGCTGCCGTCGGGTGAGGGGCTGAGGCCGACCCCGTACTTTATGAAGAAGAGTATCGGAGCCATTCCCGACCAGCCTACCATGTCAGGGTGATCGCTCTTGCCCTGATCCATCCTGTCGGCGGGGTAGTTCTCCCAGATCGTGCCCGTGTTTTTGAATATCGTCGCGATGCATGAGGTGTCATTGATAGCTATATCTCTGGCAAGTTCGTGTTTCCCTCTCTCCTCGAGGCCGATGGTGATCATGGCATTGAGGGGAGCCCAGACCGAACCGTTCCAGTAATCTCCCTCGGGATCATATGCCGCCTCATCCGCAGAGAGCGACGGTACCCTGTGCAGCCTCTTGAATGTCTTCTCATCATCGAGATAGCGGCAGAGCCATTCAAGCTGTGCCTCATCGGCCACACCGGAGATGATTGTCCAGAATGCGGCAGCAGTCTTGATCCTTATTTTCTGCATGTTCTGGTCGAGGTCGTAGAAGAAATGGCTCTCCTCATCCCAGAGAAGGGTACGGATGGCGGCTTCTGTCTCCTCCTTCTCCTTGCTGAGCTCCGTCCTGATTGATTCCTCATCGCTGATACGGATACCATGCTCCTTCATCACATCCATCATTCTGAGGAGATGAAGCGCGAAAAGAACCATCTCGCTTGATGTGTCGACTGCGAGATACAGTCCCTTGTTCCTTGCGCTGTTGTCCATGCTGGCCCAGTCGGTGACGTAGAGGCCTGAGCTGTGCTTCAGATGGTAGACAAAGGCACGGAAATAGTGCAGGAGCGGGCTGAACACCATCTCCAGGCGCTTCACATCGCCTGTCTGCAGATAGCTCTGCCATTCAGCGAAAGCAAGGATGGGATGATTGAGGTTGTCGAGTGTGAGGTATGGATGCTTCTCAACCTTCCTTCCCAGGTCAGGCTTGTAGAGTTCGTCGTAATCTACATCCTTCATCGAGCTGAGCCCGCGGTAGCTGTAATGGTTGTTGAAATAGGAGTACAGCGGAGAATCGTAGGCATTCACCCAGAGTAGGAAGTCCTTCCCGGTGTCGCGTACCATCTCACGGGGGATTTCCCCATCCTCGAACTGCTTGCAGTAGAAATTGTCAAGCGAGCAGATGCCAGGCACATAGCGATGAAGCAGGTTGCAGAACATCGTCATGAACGAAGTGTCCCAGAGGAAAATGTCCTTGTTGAACGCTGCATCGACGAAATTGCTCACATAGCCGCTGCCGGGAGCCGGTTTATGCGTGTTCCTGAAAAGGATCTTCAGGGCATAGTCATAGCACTCCCTCCACTCCGGGTGGGATGACACGGAGGGCGAGGGGAGCTTGTCCTTCACTTCCTCATAGCATTTCAGCTCTGCGCCGTCATATTCTTTCTTGCTGAAGTACATTCCCCGGCCGAGCCGGTCGAGGAATGAGTAATCCTTTTCTCTCATACTATTCTCTTTGTTGTTTCCTGATCGAAGAATGCCATCCTGTCATTCCTGATTCTCAGCCCCACATTCTCTCCAGCTTTCAGCTTTGAGAACTCCGATGCCTCGGTCTTTATCTCGTGCCTGCCGATATCCAGAATGAGCACGGAGTGAGAGCCCTGCGGTTCCACGAAATTGACCTTCGCCTTAGCGAATGTCCCGTCATCTCCTGCACCGACAGCCTCTATGTACTCAGGACGCAGACCGAGATCCACATGGCGGCCGATATAGGGAGAAAGACCGTCGCGGTACTTCTCCGGGACAAGAAGCCTCATTTCATCGCTGGAGGCATACATGCCGTCGTTTCCTGTTGTTATCTCGACATTGAAGAAATTCGTCGGAGGCGTTCCGATGAAGCCCGCCACGAACTTCGTCGCACTGTTGTGATACACCTCATCCGGCGTTCCGACCTGCTCGATCTTGCCGTTGTTCATGATGAAGATCCTGTCAGCAAGGCTCATTGCCTCGCTCTGGTCATGAGTGACGAAGATGCTTGTCGCTCCGAGCTTGTTGTGGATGTTCCTCAGGTCAGTCCGCATCGATACTCTCAGCTTGGCATCGAGGTTCGAAAGAGGCTCATCCATCAGGAAGAGCTTGGGATTCACGACGATAGCCCTTGAGACGGCGACACGCTGTCTCTGCCCGCCGGACATCTGCGCCGGATATCTGTCCAGAAGTCCCTCGATCTGCGTGACTTCCGCTGCTGCCCTGACTCTTTTCTTTATCTCATCCTTCGGCACTTTCTGCAGCTTCAAGGGGTATGCGATGTTGTCGAATACCGTCAGATGCGGCCAGACCGCATAGCTCTGGAATATCATGGAGACACCGCGCTCTTTGGGGGTGAGATTGATGATGGATTTCCCCTCGAGAAGGATGTCCCCGCCGGACACATCCTCCAGTCCGGCTATCATTCTCAGCGTTGTGGTCTTTCCGCAGCCTGAAGGTCCGAGGAATACGACAAACTCCCCTTTGTCGATGTTCATGTTCATATGGTCCACTACGAGCGGACTGTTCTTGCCGTAGCGTTTCTCAAGGTCTCTAAGTTCAAGATAGCTCATTTTTCTCTCCTTTTCT
>CASEZU010000109.1 GCA_949292445.1 uncultured Spirochaetales bacterium
CGACACCCCTGAGGTGCCCGACCGATGAGACAGTGGCTATGATGAAGCATTCCGTCCAGGAGCACTCCGCCGAGACATCAATGGCTGCAACATCAATACACTTATGATCCTCAAGAAATGCCTTGAGCTTATCTGCATTAGCCTTTGTAGTATCCTTCATATTATTTCTCCAATTATAACGTACCGCCGTTCTTTATATAATCGTAAAGCTCCGCTGAAACCGCAGCTTCCCTGATTCCCTCGCGTCTGAAATAATCTCGCTGCATATCCATGATGGAAATGATCATATCCTCAAGGCGCTCCCCCGAGAGTATCTTCTGCCTGTCATCATCGTCAAGGTGCTTCCTTCCGGGTTCAATATAATCGGCGATATAAAGAACAGCGCCATATCTGCCCATCTCCCTGTGCCCAAGCGTATGATGGCGGACAGCCGTGCGGAAATACTCCGGAACATCGCCCTCAGCATCATCGGGAAAATGTATTGCAGCCAGAGCCCCGTGAAGAAGCATGGGATCAGCCTCCTCCTCAGGAAAGACCGTGATTCCGCTCTTCCTGCAGAAATCAGGCGTGGAGGCACTGCAGCTGTAACGGTATGCATCATGGTATATGCCGATATAAGCAGCGTCATCAGACGAAAGACCGAAACGCTCTGCAAGCATTCTTGAAACTGAGACAACACCCAGAGAATGAGTGAAGCGCTTCTCCTTCACCATTCCCCTTACCTTGTTCTCAAGCTCTGTATAACCTATTCTCATCGACATATTTCCTGACTCTCTCACTGAGCATTGTCTCATCGCCCGCGCGCACCTCGGAAGAAGAAGCACGGCAGACATCGCTGTTTATGAAAATCACCTCAGCCCCAGATGTATTCTCCACATTTCCAAGCCTTGTGAAGCATAAAAAGCGCACATGACCTCTCAGATATTCAATATCATGCCAATGGCCCAGCGTAGGGATGATATCATCACCGATAATGAAATTGACCTTTCCCGCATCCTCACATTCAGCATAGAAAGCCTTTATCGTCTCGGAAGTGTAGCTCACACCGCCCTTCTCACCCTCGAAAAGCGATATCTCCACCTCCATTCTGTCATCAGGATAAAGAGATCTGTAATCCTCAACCGCCAGGCGGAGCATATCAGCACGCTCCGCAAAAGTCGCAGGATGCGTTCCACGCTTGAAATTCGAGATATATACGGGAATCACGATCAGGCGGTCTATTCCGCCCTTGCGGCATGCCTCATGAAAGAGATGCACATGTCCGAGGTGCACAGGATCGAAGGTACCCCCGAGAAGCGCGGTCCTACGCTTCATCTCTGTAATGAGCCTCCGTATCCATTCTGGCTGTGAAGCCGCTCTCCTCCTTCACGCCGGTAAGGCGGAAGAGCGCATGCTTGAGAGGCTCGAGAAGATCATCCCGGTAGATTGAGAGAGGAAGAACAAGCGTATCGCTGTACTTCTCTTTAAGGCGCTCGAATCTCTCCTCTGTATCAGGCTCATCGATCTTTGTTCCTACGATGATATGCTCTTTCTCCCCCAGCTCCGCACTGTACTTTGAAAGCTCTGCGGAGAGTATGTCATATGCCTCAAGATAGTTGTCATCCGAGAGATCAACAAGATAGCAGAGACCTTTCGTCCTCGAGATATGCCTCAGGAACTTGTATCCCATGCCGCTGCCCTCGCTTGCCCCCTCGATAATACCGGGGATATCAGCGATCACGACATCCTCATCACCTTCACGCAGGACTCCCAGCACAGGAATCTTCGTGGTGAAAGGATAGCCTGCCACCTTTGAGCGGGCATTGGTATAGAGATTTATGAGCGATGACTTGCCTGCATTCGGGAATCCGACGAGGCCTATGTCCGCGATGATCTGGAGCTCAAGGCCGACGCGCATCTCTGTGCCCTTGCCGCCAGGCTGGGCAAAACGCGGAGTCTGCCGCACAGCTGTGCGGAAATGCCAGTTGCCGAGACCGCCTTTGCCGCCTTCGAGGAAGACATATCTATCTACCCCGGTGAGGTCCTTGATCAGCTCACCAGTCTCAGCGTTGCGGATGACTGTTCCCGGCGGTACAGGAATCTCGACATCGCGGCCATCCCTGCCGGCACACCTTGCGCCCTGACCGGGCCTTCCGTTCTCCGCCCTGAATGAACGCTGGAGCTTGAGATGTCCCAGTGTCCTGAGGTTGTTCCTCACAACGAACACAACGTCCCCGCCGCGCCCGCCGTCACCGCCGTCGGGTCCGCCTTTGGGGACGAACTTCTCCCGGCGGAAGGAGACACAGCCGTGTCCCCCGTTGCCGGAAGCTATATCAATATAAGTCTCGTCGGAGAAACCGAACATTATTACTCGGCCTTGGCCTCTATCTCGACAATCGAGCAGTACTTGCGGTTCTTCCTCTCATGGAATTTGACCGTACCTGCAACAAGAGCGAAGAGAGTGTAGTCCTTGCCGCATCCGCAGTTCGCACCCGGATGGATCTTCGTTCCTCTCTGGCGGACGATTACCTCGCCGGCCTTGACGACCTGGCCTCCGAATCTCTTAACGCCAAGGCGCTGTGCATTGGAATCGCGTCCGTTGCGGGATGATCCGCCACCTTTCTTATGTGCCATTTCTCTCCCTCCTTAGCCTTCGATCTTCTCGACCTTGATCGTGGTATAAGTCTCCCTGTGTCCCTGAGTGCGGCGGTAACCCTTGCGCCTGTGGAACTTGTAGACCTTGACCTTATCCCCTCTGAACTCGCCACCGACGGTTGCCGTGACCTTGGCGCCCTCAACATAGGGAGCACCGAACTTCGCGGAATCGCCATCGACAACAGCCAGAACCTTCTCGATCTCGTAGGAAGAACCCTCTTCCATGCTGAGCTTATCGACAACCAGCTCCTTGCCTTCTTCAGCCTTGTACTGCTTGCCGAGGATTTCAACTAGTGCGTACATGTCGTGTCCTTTCAATTTAGTCTGAGAGTGTTCTACATGTTCCGGAGGATGT
>CASEZU010000110.1 GCA_949292445.1 uncultured Spirochaetales bacterium
GCCCTTGTCGAACGCCAGATGCTCGGCAAGCGTCAGCGCGGTCTTGGGCGTGATGGTCCTCTCAAGCGACGGATCATCCGCCAGAGAGAGGAACATGGCGACATTGTCGAGTACCCCTGTCTCCTCGAAGGAGTCGATGAAGTACTTCGCGACATCGTATTTGACACCCATGGCGGCGAAGACGATGGCGAAGTCGCTCTTTCCTCCCCTGACCTTGGCCTGGCGCACGATCTGGGCGGCAAGCTGGTTGTGCTCCATTCCGTTACCGGAGAAGATCGGCAGCTTCTGGCCCTGAATGAGCGTCATCATTCCGTCGATGACGGATATGCCCGTCTGGATGAAATCCCTCGGATACTCGCGCGCGGTCGGATTCATCGGCACGCCGTTTACATCCCTCTCATCCTCAGATGCGGGGACAGCGGCACCGTCGCGGCTCTTTCCCAGACCATTCATGACGCGTCCGAGCATCTTCTCGGAAACGCCGAGCGTCAGAGGCTCGCCGAGGAAGTGCATCTTCGTGTCAGGGAGATTGAGGCCGTCCGTACCTTCGAAACACTGCACGCAGACAACATCATCGGATGTGTCCAGAACCTGGCCGGAACGCACGGAGCCATCGGGAGCAATGATCTCCACAAGCTCGTTGTATCCTACCGGATGGGTATGTCTCATGTAGACAAGCGGCCCGTCTATGCGGGATGCGCCCGCATACTCGCGTCCGGCGAGAAGCGACTTGTCCGTCTCTTTCAGCAGAGTATCACTGTTCATCATATAGGCTCCCTAGCTGCATTATCGAGCGTTCGAGCTTGAGCTCGAGCTTGTCGATGTCATCCGCTCTGTCATTGGCGATGTTGAACCTCATCTTCGTAATGTCCTGGACAACCTGAAGGCGGCGTATCTTCACGAGGGGAACGCCCTTCTGTATAGCCTCGGTGCCGAGCTCGTAGTAGCGGAGGATGATGGAAAGCATCTTCGTCTGCTTCTCTATCGAGCAGTATCTGTCGATATCATCGAAGGCATTCTGCTGCAGGAACGCGGTCTTGAAGAGAGAGCAGACCTCGAGGATGAAGTTCTGCGAATCAGGAAGCGCATCGGGGCCGACGAGCTTCACGATCTGCTGCAGCCTCACTTCCTTCTGCAGGAGCTCCATGATCTTCTGCCTGTTCGTATACCACTTGTCCTGGCTCTGCCCGTTCCACCAGTCCTTGACCTCATCGACATACTCCGAATAGCTGTCGAGCCATGAGATCGCCGGATAATGCCTTGCAGATGCAAGCGAACGGTCGAGGCCCCAGAAAGCACGCACGAAGCGCTTTGTATGGGATGTGACAGGCTCGGAGAAATCTCCTCCCGGTGGCGATACAGCGCCGATGACGGAAACGGATCCCTCTCCTCCTCCGAGCGTCTTCATATGCCCGGCCCTCTCGTAGAACTGAGCGATGCGCGTCGGCAGGTAAGCGGGGAAGCCTTCCTCCGCAGGCATCTCCTCCATACGGCCAGAGAGCTCCCTGAGAGCCTCCGCCCAGCGCGATGTGGAGTCTGCCATGATGGCCACGTTGTATCCCATGTCGCGGTAATACTCAGCCATCGTGATGCCCGTGTAGATCGAAGCCTCGCGGGCTGAAACAGGCATGTTCGATGTATTGGCGATGAGGATAGTCCTCTCCATCAGCGAAAGCCCTGTGCGGGGATCGGTGAGATGCGGAAACTCCCTGAGAACGTCAGTCATCTCATTTCCGCGCTCACCGCAGCCGATGTAGACGATGATGTCGGCATCGCACCACTGGGCGATGGAGTGCTGCGTCATCGTCTTGCCTGTGCCGAAGCCTCCCGGAATGGCGACAGTGCCGCCCTTGGAAAGCGGGAAGAGCGTATCGATGACCCTCAGTCCCGTCACGAGCGGCGTGCGGAGATCCGCATGATCCGCAATCGGACGCGGAACGCGGATCGGCCAGTGCTGCAGCATCGAGATGACTGTCGTCTTTCCAGTCTCTGATGCAACGAGCGCAAGCTGGTCGGAGACCTTGTAATCCCCTTCACCGGCCATGTTGACGACAGTGAGATCGCCCTCAACCGTCGGCGGCACCATGATGCGGTGCTCCACACGCTCCGTCTCCTGCACCGTGCCGATGATCGAACCCTTGTGGATATGATCGCCGATGGAGACAGAAGGCACGAAGTGCCACAGCTTGTCATGGTCGACAGCAGAAGCTGCTATGCCCTTGCCTATGAAATCGCCGGAAAGCGACCTCAGTTCCTCCAGAGGACGCTGTATTCCATCATATATATTCCCGATCAGGCCGGGAGCGAGCTCTGCCGAAAGGCTCATTCCGGATCCGTAGATGTTGTCGCCCGGCTTGATGCCTGTGGCGTCCTCATATACCTGGATCGTCGCCTCCCCCTCGCGGAGCTTGACAATCTCCCCGACTATGCCGAGATCGCTGACATGGACGAGCTCCATCATCTGGGCATCGGTGATGCCGGATGCTGTGAGGACAGGTCCATTGACGCGCTTTACCTTACCTACTATTCTGCCTTGCATTTTCTTCCTGAACTATCCGCCTGATGTCCCTAGAGTATCTTCTCATGCGGACATCGAGCTGGTTGTTGTAAGAGACCTTGCCGTCCAGACTGGTGAGCACGACACCCGCGCCGGAAAGGCGTTCCGTGTCGAGGGATAGCGCCACCGCGGCACCGGTCTCCTTCTTTACGAGATCCTCCGCTTCTCTGAGCATCCCGGCAGTGACAGGAGTCTTCTCAGAGAACGACACCCTTGCCTCCTTCCTGTCGAGGCCTATCGCAGCCTCGGCTATCCATGAGACCAGCACGGATGAGAACGAAGAGCTGGCGAGCTTGGCTGCAAGCCTCTTCTCGACCTCCTCCATTACTTCCTTGTAAGCGGCATCGAGGCTCCTGAGTTCCACAAGCCTGTCGATGCTGCGCCTTGCGCTCTCCTCCCGGGCTTCTATCTGCTCCAGCCGCACTGAGAAGCTCCGCCTTTCCATCGATGCCTCGCGCTCAGCCCTCTCACGGGCCTCGGCGATGATCGCCTCCGCTTCCTTCTCTGAAGCAGCAGCAATGGATGCGGCCTTCTCCCTTGCTTCCTGGAGGATGCCCTGGATGAGCGGGTTGTCCTCTGCCTTCATATCGAAACTCCTATAGCTTCGTTAACGAGCTCCCTGAGATCCGTGCCGCCCTTGCTGCCCCGAGAGGGAATCTCGACGACAAGGGGGAAGCTCATTGTAAAGAGATACCTGTCAACGGTATCCCGTATCGCATTTGCACATTCATCCGTGATGATGATGACGCCATGCTCCTTATCCTCGGTCGCCTTATTCCAGGCAGCCCTGACCTCATCCGGAGATGAGCAGGCGATGCCTGAAACCCCTACAAGCGAGAAGCCAAGGACGGTGTCCTCGTCCCCGATAACGAAGTACTCCATCTCAGATCTTTCCCAGAATCATCAGAGCGGTGATGAAACCGAAGACAACAAGACCTTCCGCGAGAGCGATGAAGATGAGCGCGTTCGTTGCAATCTCCGGCTTTTCAGAGATGGCACCCATTGCAGCAGAGCCTACATGGGAAATAGCCATGCCAGCACCGAGCGCACCAAATCCGAAAGCAAGAGCTGCGGCAATGCAGACCCATGCGAGGTTGTAATCAACAGTTCCGGCATCCTCTGCAGCGGCTGCGAGGGACGGAGTGAAGACGAATGCTGTCGCGACAAGAACTGCCACAGTGAGAACAAGTGAAAGCTGTACCTTTCTCCTGAATGCGTATGCGGTCATTTTATGACCCTCCCTTAAATTCAATCGGCAACGGTCCTGCTTCTGAGACTTACAGGCTCAAAAGCCACACCGTGGCCGGTAAAATACTTAGTGAAGAACTCGTAATAGTTGAGACGGAGCGACTGTATTCCAGCCGAGAGTCCCTCCAGTACGATGACAAGCAGGTTGCCGAGTATCATGATCAAAATACCGGCAGCGGCATTTCCGGGCATCGCCGCCATCTGATAGAAAGCCGACATCAGTGACGCATGCGCAATGCCGAGGCCTGCGACCCTCATGAACGAAAGCGTGTTCGAGAGGAAGCCCGAGAAGATCTCAAGCACGGAGACGAGGAAATCCATGATGGTGTCCATCAGGACGCGCCCGATGCTCTCCCTGTGCCCCTTCCTCGCATTGATCACAGCTCCTACAGGTCCCTTGATGAAAAGTATCACGAGGCATGTTATGAGAGCAGGAGCGAAGAACGGAGATGATGGGAACATGCTGTAGCCAGAGGCCACAAAGCCCCATGCGAACCAGATTCCGAGCGCATAAATGGCTCCTCCGACAACTCCGTTCTTGTCGAATATAAGCTCAAAGAACCTCTTCTTCCTCGTCAGGTTGATCCAGTTGAGGATGAGGCCGAGGTAGATCACGACAATACCGAACTTGATGGTTATCCCGAGTATATCGTAGATATCCTGTATCAGCCCCTGCACAGGCTCACCTTCGACGACTGCGTCGAACGGGAACCAGAGCGGCGGGATCAGCTCAAAGCCGAAGCATGAGCCGAAGAGAAGGCCTCCTACCATCGAGGCGGGACCGAGGAAAATCAGCAGCGAGCAGAGATAGCGGGAGATGATGCCGTCCTTCTTCGCAGGATTCTTCCTGTAAATCCAGCTTCCCAGCAGACCGACAAGGAGAAGTATGAAGCCCTGCCCCAGATCAGCGAACATCAGCGCGAACATGCAGAGGTAAGCCACCGCAGTGAACGGCGTCGGGTTGATGGAGCCGTACTCGGGAGTGCTGTAGTTGTTCACCATTCTCTCGAACGGGCGCAGGATCTTCGGGCTCGTCATCTCGACCGGAACCTCCTCGCGCGGCACCTCGTCGGCATCAGTCCACTCGACTATGCAGCGGCCGGAAGTGACTGTCGAGATGAGGGAGGAAATGCTCTCCGAATACTCAGCAGGAACCCAGCCTGAGAAGAGCGTCGTGTTCCTTGTGTAGGAGAAATATGACTCCACATGCTCACAGAGCTCATGGACGCGGACATTCTTCCAGATCGCAGTGAGATCTCCCGCCTCCTTTCTTATCCTCTCGCCGGCTTCTGCAGAGAGCTTGTCGAGCTCAGTGCGGCATGCCTCCGTCCGGGCCTTCGCTTCCCCTATCGCCTCGCCAAGAGCGCTCTTCTGCGCCTCGCTGTCCGTGGACTCCGTCCAGCCGAACTTGTCCATCACATCCGTGACCCTTGCCGAGTCGCGGCGGAGCGTCAGCGATATATAAGGCTTCGAGGAGAAGAGGAAGACACCCCCTATCTGCTCGAGGCGCTGAAGAAGGTCGCCGGAAGAACCATGCGTATTGAGTCCGACACGGAGGTCAAGATAGTCATCCTTTTTCTCCGCGCTGTAGCGTATGATCTCCTCCAGGGCGTTGATCTCCTGGTTTATCGAACGCTGCCTGTCCCTGACAGCCTGAAGCGACAGGGAAAGCCTGTCCAGCGTTCTCCTGTATGACTCGATATCCAGGGCGGGAAGCGCCTCAACTGTACCGCTGTCGAGCTCCGGCAGCTGTATCCCGCCCTCCTTGAGAAGAGTCTCCACCCTGATCCTCATGTCGGTGAGGACCGCCTTCGGCACGGATGATGAGTGCTCCGAGAGCTTCGCCATCTTGTCGGCAGGAAGGGAGCCGATGTGCACAAACTCCATTACCCCCTTCTCCAGAAGCGCCTTGACGACACTGTCCCTGTCGCTTTCCATCACGACAGCTGTCAGCATCCTCATCTTGCGGGTGAACATGCTCATAATCCTACCCCCTCCCGTATTTTCTCCTCGCTGCGTCCGTAATACTTCCCGGAGAGGATCGCTCGGATAATGCCGTCCTCCTGCAGGCAGAGGAAGAAATAGGCCAGAACAACGCCGATGCTGAACGGATCCCCGACCAGTATCTTCCTGTATTCCCTCTTCCGCCTCTCTCCGAGATACGCCTCGATGAGTACGATCTCCCTGTTGTTCTCCTCGACGGTAGTCAGATCATCGGCTGTACGCCTGATACTGGCTATCTCCTCAGATATCTGAGGATAATGATGCTTCACGATACCGGAAAGCACCGCAATCGGATCATCCGATGAGAGCGCCCCCGTCTTCTCAGCCTCCTTCGCGATGTATCCCATCGGTATCAGGACCTTCTCAAGCGCCTCAGGAGAGAGATGGTATGAATAGCTGTAGCGGGTGAGCATCAGTATGTTCTTGAGATCGACATCAACGCTGTAGATCTCCTCTGCGACCTTCCTGTCCTTCCCTGAAAGCCTGCTGATACCCTCCTCGAGATGCCTGAACCACATATGATCCAGCGCTATCTCAAGCGGGAAAAGGCCCTCTGCGGCAAGGCTCTCCAAAGAGAATGCGGAAAGCACCTCCTCATATGGAGTACCGCGGAAGGCGTGCAGGAGCTCAGGATAGGAGACGGCATTTATAGCTCCGTCGTAATCTATCCTGTGTACGATTGCATTCTTGTAAAGATATGACGAGCGGTAAGAGATGGCATGGTGGCGGATGACATCGGAGTACCAGAGCCTGATGACATTCTTGACGTTGTCCACCTCAATCTTCTCCAGGAGGACAGAGATGAAGGACGACGGTGTCGACGGAAGATATCCCTCCACCTCGCGGTAGAGCGCGATCTCATCCTCAAGCATCTGCAGCTCGACCTGCTGCAGGTCGCCAGTCTTCCTGTAGACCTCGAGAAGATCGGCATGGCGCGTTCCGTCGAGCTTGGCCGCAGCTTCCGTAAGGGAAGCGGCCTTTATCATCTCGTCGAAAAGCGATGTGTCATGCATGATGCCTATGCGGGCCCTCAGCTTGGCATTAACGAAGGCGTAATCGGAAACCCTGCTCATCTACTCTCCGAAATAATCAGTACGGCATATGCGGTCGACTATGCGGCTTGCCGCCCTGTCGAGCACCTGCGGATCGACGTAGTTCTCACTGCTCTCGATCCGCACCCTCTCTTCCTCATATTCCCCGAGATGCTTTGAAAGAAGCTCTTCCGCTCCCTCTACCTCGGCCTTGCCGTTAGCGCGGACCTCATCGACTGCTTCGGCAATGATCTTCGCCGCTTTGTCGTGAGCCTCGGAAACAGTCTCCTTGGCTTTCTTCTCGGCATCCTCGATAATCTTAGCTGCCTGATCCTCCACAGAGAGGATATCATCAATAACTTCACTCTGCATCAATAGACGCTCCGTCACACCGCACCCTACAGCTTTTTCAGCAAAAAGTCAAAAACATTAGTTTTCATAGGCCTTTGACACTATCCCCGGTATGTGTTAATGTACCCCTCGTACTTCGGGCAATAGCGCAGGGGTTTAGCGTACAAGTCTGGGGGACTTGGGGTCGGCGGTTCAAATCCGCCTTGCCCGATAAACGAAGAAACGAAGCAGGCCTCATTCCTCTGGAATGGGGTTTTTGCATCTCCGGTGCTGTGATACCATCAGTCCATGGAACTCATAATTGCAGGAAGCCCCAGAAAGGGAATGTACTCGGACAGGCTCGCCGAGGCTTATGCGGCAATCACAGGCGGCGAGATAGTGTATGCAAGATCGGTCAGCGTCAATCCATGCCACGGCTGCGGCTGGTGCAGGGGCAAAGGCGAAGGACGCTGCGTGCAGAAGGATGACATGAATGCCATCCTTGAGAAAGCGGAGAAAGCTGAGAGAATAACAATATTCTCCCCCATCTACTGGTGGCAGCTGACAGCCCAGACGAAGCTCATCATTGACCGCCTCTATCCCATGACAGGCGATGCCTGGAAGGGAAAGACGCTTACAGTTGTGGTAAACGGAGCGGCGGAGGATGATGACAGGGAATTCACGCTTCTTCACGATCAGTTCAAGGAGATGACAGATTTCATCCACGCCGGATACCGTTTCCTCGGAGTCGGCACAACTGACGACGCAGCATTTGAGAAAGCTGTAGTGAAAGTCAGGGAACTTGCAGAGGAAAAATAAGTTTCAATATCAGAATTATATAAATAATCTACTAAAACTATAGCCGGGGATTTCCCGGCTATAGCTTTATCAATCAGACAGCGCTCTCGCAGAATGACCTGATCTGGGAGGCGTTGGATATGACCGTCGCGATACCATCAGTGAACGACACCAGCGTCGGCGCCTGCTGGATGTTGTATTTCCTGCAGAGATCCGGGTTCTCCTCGGCATCGACCACGCTGTATTTCAGGCCGGCTTTATCAAGGGCGGCTTTGGCAATGCGGCAGTTCGGGCATGTCTTCGTGGTGAAGAGAAGCAGTCCGTCCTCTCCTCCGACAACAGCGCAGCAGTCCTCTTCAGCCTTGTGCCATGCCCCTCCGAGCGGTCCCTTATGGCTGAGATGGGAGTTGACGACATCATATGTCCTTCTCTCCTTGAACTCCTCTGCCTTGCCGACATTCCAGTTCTGCACGGGGCGGTAGTATCCAGTGATCCTTGAGTAGACCTCGGTGGGCTTGCCGCAGTGCGGACACTTGTAAACCTCTCCGGCAAGATAGCCATGATCGGCGCATACTGAGTACGTCGGGCTCAGCGTGTAATATGGAAGCTCATAGTTCTCTGCGATCGTGCGCACGAGCTTCATCGCGCTCCTCCAGTCAGGCATCTTCTCTCCGAGGAAGGCATGGAAGACCGTTCCCGATGTATAGAGCGTCTGCAGCCTGTCCTGCACGTCGAGTGCGGAGAAGATATCATCGGTATAGCCGACGGGAAGGTGCGAGGAGTTGGTGTAGTAAGGCGCGCTGTCATCCGCGGATGCCGTGATGATATCAGGGAACTGCTCGACATCGTGCTTTGCAAGCCTGTAGGAAGTTGACTCCGCAGGCGTCGCCTCGAGGTTGTAGAGATCCCCATACTGCTCCTGGTAATCGGAAAGCCTCGTCCTCATGTGGTTAAGGACCTCGACGGCGAAATCCTGCGCCCTCTTGTCACCGAGATTCACACCGAGCCAGGAGGCGTTGAGGCACGCCTCATTCATTCCCACAAGGCCGATCGTGGAGAAGTGGTTGTCGAACGTTCCGAGATACCTCTTTGTATATGGATAGAGCCCCTCGTTGAGAAGACGCGTGACAACGGTCCTCTTGATCTTCAGCGAACGTGCCGAGATATCCATGATCCTGTCCAGACGGTGGTAGAAGTCCTCCTTGTCCTTCGCCTGGTAAGCAATGCGCGGAAGGTTCACGGTGACGACACCGACGGATCCCGTGCTCTCTCCGGAACCGAAGAAGCCTCCTGACTTCTTCCTCAGCTCCCTCAGGTCGAGCCTGAGGCGGCAGCACATGGAGCGCACATCGTTGGGCGACATGTCGGAGTTGATGTAGTTGGAGAAGTAAGGTGTACCGTACTTCGCCGTCATCTCGAAAAGAAGCCTGTTGTTCTCCGTCTCAGACCAGTCGAAATCCTTGGTAATGGAATAGGTCGGGATCGGATACTGGAATCCCCTGCCCTCAGCATCTCCCTCGATCATGATCTCGATGAATGCCTTGTTGACCATGTCCATCTCTTTCTGGCAGTCGCCGTAGGTGAAGTCCTGATCCTTGCCGCCGACGATGGCCGGGACGTTCTTGAGGTCCGCAGGGCAGACCCAGTCGAGCGTGATGTTCGAGAACGGAGCCTGAGTGCCCCATCTGGACGGCGTGTTCACTCCGTAGACGAAGGACTCGATGCACTTCTTCACCTCATCATACGAGAGATTGTCCTTCTTCACGAAGGGAGCGAGATAGGTGTCGAATGAGGAGAATGCCTGTGCACCCGCCCACTCGTTCTGCAGGATGCCGAGGAAGTTGACCATCTGGTTGCAGAGCGTCGCGAGATGCGATGCCGGCGACGAGGTGATCTTTCCCGGGATGCCGCCGAGCCCTTCCTGGATCAGCTGCTTGATCGACCAGCCCGCACAGTAGCCTGTGAGCATAGAGAGGTCATGAATGTGGATATCGCAGTTGCGGTGCGCATTCGCGATCTCATCATCGTAGATCTCGGAAAGCCAGTAATTGGCAGTGATCGCACCGCTGTTGGAGAGGATGAGTCCTCCCACCGAATAAGTGACAGTGCTGTTCTCCTTGACCCTCCAGTCGTTGAGCTTGAGGTAGTTGTCGACGATCTTCTTGTAATCCAGCACTGTCGACTTCATGTTCCTCATCTTCTCCCTCTGGCGGCGGTAGAGGATGTAGCTCTTGGCAACATCGCCGTAGCCGGCCTCTCCCAGCACCTTCTCGACGGAGTCCTGGATATCCTCGACAGTTATCCTGCCATCCTGGATCCTCGGCGTGAAATCCGCCGTGACCTTGAGCGAAATAAAATCGATCACATTGTCATCGAACGGCTTCTCGATGGAATCGAAAGCCTTCTTGATAGCGCCTGATATCTTCTGCAGATCAAACGCCACTGTCTTACCATCTCTCTTGACTACCTGGTACACTCTTTTGCTACCCCTGTGCAGAATACCCGGGTCTGGGCCGGATATGTTCAGTAAAAAATAGTTCCAGATCATGGGACCTGAAAACCCTGTATTCCTACAATAGCCGGAAATGCCGGGAAGAGACCCGGACGGGTTTCCTTCCCTCTCCTGTCCGTATTCCATAGCATATCATGAGGGGCCAAACGATGCAATCAAAAAAACACGATATAAAGTGTTATATAACTTCCATAACGCTATATATAGCGTGACTACCTGTCGCGAAGTGATACATTTCCGATACTCTTCCTTAGTATCCCGATATATCTTTCCATATCCTCAGGAGAAGGAGGAGTGAAACCTGGCGCTATGATATCTCCTCTGTCGCTATAGGTTTGCAGGAAATAGGAGCGGCATCCCGCGCACATTCTTCCGATCTCCTCAAAATCTTCATCAGAATGGAGCTCCCGGACGACCGTAGTGCGGAATTCATAGGGCACATGGTCCTCCATCAGGAATGAGATGCTCTCCTGGATGAGTCCGGTATAGAGACTCTTCACGCCCGCTGTCGCGGCATAATGCGTCAGGCTGTTCTTCACATCCATCGCCACATAATCTGCATAGCCGCCCTCAACGGCACGCCTGAGTATGTCAGGACGGTAACCGTTGGTATCGAGCTTCACAGAGTAGCCGAGATCCTTTATGCGGGCCATGAACTCCAGGAGATCCTGATGGACGGTGGGCTCGCCGCCTGTCACGACGACACCCTCGAGCATTCCCTTCCTCTTATTGAGATAGCTGAATATCTCATCATCCGGAATCACAGGCTCGGAAGCGGGATCGAGCACAAGCGATGCGTTCTGGCAGAACGGGCAGCGGAAATTGCAAGAGCCGGTGAAAAGTATGGCGGCGACCTTTCCCGGATAATCGACAAGAGTCATCTTCTGCAG
>CASEZU010000111.1 GCA_949292445.1 uncultured Spirochaetales bacterium
AGGCCTGCATCGAGGGACCAGCCGCTGTCGAATGAGAACTTGTCACCGCTCTCCGGCTTACCTCCGAACGGATCGGAGCTGTAGGAGGAAAGATCATCGAATCCTGTCATGTAGAAACGGCCGTTCATATTCCTGGAGACAACGCCGAAAGAGAAGCCATAAGGCATATTGAGATTGATGCCGGCATCAATGGGAACAGAGAAACCAGCCATTATCGGGGTCTGGTCGAGGCTGAAATTCTCCATGTCGGAGATCATCCCGGCGCTGAATGTGTCGGTATAAGCGAGGTAGCTGAAGCGGACCATGGCACCTACATCGAGAGAGAAATCCATCGGAAGCTCGAAGCGGTAACCGTAGCCGAGGGAGATCGCGGCCCTTATCTCTCCGAAGAGATCGGACTCAAGTCCATAGCGTCCATTGTCTGCGAATGTGTTGATACCTATTGTGGTGTTGATTCCGAGGCCGAATCCGCCGGCTGTGAATGACATCGCGGCATCGACATCGAGAAGACGTCCGTAACCGCTCTGGATCCCGTTGGCCATATTCACGAGACCGCCGGCACTGAAGGGATTGCCGCCGCCCTTGACGGCGTCATAAAGATGATAAGCCGTCACCTGCAACGATGGAACGGAAAGCTGGAAGCGCTGTGATGCGAGAGCGGCAGGGTTGACGTAGAATGTATCGCTCCTGCCTGTGACTGCGACACCTGTGGTTCCCATGCCCCGCACCCTAGCAGTGAGCGGCTGATAAGGCGTCAGAAGGGATGCGAAGGCGTTGCTCTCTGACGGTGTGTCTGCGGATATGTCAAATGCTGCGGAGAGTGTCGCAAGCGCCATGAACAGCGCAAGAATAACCGCTATTGTCTTTCTCATGCCTCTTCCCCTCCTTCAGCCGAGCCCTGTCCCATAGCTGATACAAGCTCATTGATCACGGAATTGAGATCAACATTCCTGAAGGCCGTGGAAGGCTTGATTGTATTGAACATCTTGAGCGCGCTGTTGGCTGTGTTTATAAGCGAGTTGATATCATCATCAGAAGGAGTACCGTCCGAGCCTATTCCGGAATCCATGACCATTGACACAAGAGACTCAGCAGCCTGAATAATGGCCACATCGCCCTTGGTCGGCTTGTAATTGCCTGTTCCGCTGAGGCCGTCTGCTATCATCTCCACGGCATTCAGGGCCTCTTCTGCCTGTTTTCTGACAGATACAGGAAGGCTCTCTGTATCCGCGCTCTCAAGCTGGCTGCTTAGCTGGCTGACATCGGAGCGGATGGATTCCGCAGCACTCTCAGGGGCTGTCTCGGACAGCGTATCCACCAGCTTCTTCTCCGTATCCGGATTCCTCGAGGCTTCGACAACCAGCCTCACGAGGTCATCGTACTCCGTGATACCTGCCTCGATCATCTCATTCACCTGATTCACCGTCTCGCCGCTGTC
The DNA here is from genome assembly GCA_949292445.1 of uncultured Spirochaetales bacterium. Next base: position 1,439 of record CASEZU010000111.1, read on the forward strand.
CACTCCCCCGAGGACATTTGTGCCGAATCCCCTGAGGAGAGATTCAGCGTCACAAGACGGAACGAGAAGAAGAGCAGCGAGAATCAGCGCCGCCCCAATAGAACGCCTGGACATTGTTTCCTCCAAAACCTTATATCACACACGCACAACACGCATCTAAAATACTAACACGGCTTGTACGAAAAGGTTACAGAATTAATTGCACTTGAACAAGTCCGCCATTATGTGCGATAGTCACACAGACTGCGGAATCCGCAGAATTTCCGCCCGTATGGGTGAGATACAGAGCTGGAGACGCCAAGGCGTCAAGCGTATGGAGGATTACTATGGCAGTAGTAACCATGAAGAGCCTGCTCGAGGCAGGCGTACATTTCGGCCACCAGACAAAGAGGTGGAATCCGAAGATGGCCCGTTTCATCTTCACAGAGAGGAACGGAATCCACATCATCGACCTTCAGAAGACATCCGCATGCATCGTAGAGGCATATGAGGCTGTCAGGACACAGGTCAAGAACGGCAAACAGATCCTTTTCGTCGGTACAAAGAAGCAGGCACAGCAGGCTATCGAGACTGAGGCGAAGAGATGCGGAATGCCCTATGTTTCAAACCGCTGGCTCGGCGGCATGCTCACGAACTTCACAACCATCAAGAAGAGCATCGCAAAACTCAAGAAGATAGAGAGGATGGAGGCTGACGGAACCTTCGACTCACTCACGAAGAAGGAAGTCGCTCTCTACACCAAGGAAAAGAACAAGCTCGAGAAGAACCTCGGCGGCATCAAGGACATGAAGGAGCTCCCCGGAGCACTCTTCATCATCGACACCAAGAAGGAGGCTCTCGCAGTAGCTGAGGCCAAGAGGCTTGGAATCCCTGTCATCGCAGTCGTCGACACAAACTGCGATCCTACCGACATCACCTACCCCATCCCCGGCAACGATGACGCAATCAGAGCCATCTCGCTCTTTGTCGAGATCATCGCGAACGCCATCATCGATGCTGACAGCGAGGCAGGAATCCAGATCGTCGAGTCACTTGATGATGAGGAAGAGACAGCCATCGACAACGGCCCCGTCGAGAACAAGGACGAGGCAGACGATGATGAGCCTGTAGACTATTCGAACTATGAGCCTTCCGAGGAAGAGGCTGCCAAGGACGATGCCGAGGCTGCTGACGAGGAAGAGGAGTACTTCAACAACTAAGGAGAGGAATATGGCAATCAGCGCAGCAGACGTAAAGAAGCTCAGGGACGTTACCGGAGCTGGAATGATGGACTGCAAGAAGGCTCTCACCGAAGCGGGCGGCGATTTCGCTCAGGCTGAGAAGATCCTTAAGGAGATGGGCCTC
>CASEZU010000112.1 GCA_949292445.1 uncultured Spirochaetales bacterium
CAGCCAGCATATCAAGGCTGATCAAAGAAGCAGTGAAGGAACAGATAATCAAACCGCTGGATGACTCGACTTCAAACAGATACATCAGGTACATCCCCTCCTGGGCATGACAATTTCATTTGCTGGCCATTTGCTATCGTCCCTCGTCGGGGAGGGAAAAAGCTGATTTTAGGCCCTTAAATACATGTTTCGAGATCATCGCATCTCGATTTTCATTTGCTGGCCATTTGCTCGTATAGTAATCGCACCGTCATTTAGACTATCATTTTCATTAAGCGTATGTGCTCTCAGAATTGCTAATCAATACACGGATTAATAGAGGATTTGAGCTCTCCTGAATTGTTTTGCAAAATGTACTCCATCGGTAAATTTGCACAGCAGTGAACACAATCGCAAAGTTTGATACAACACATCTTCATATAATATAAAGAATTGTAAAGGTTTGATAAAAGCACAGAGAGTGCAACATCCATTCAAGTCCGATCATCTCCACTCAGAGCTCCTTGGAAACAGGGAGCTGTTTTATTCTCTGGATCCATATTCTCGACGATAAGCTCAGGCCGCCACTCTGCCTTGCGAGCTTAATCCATGACTTCATTCCTTTGTTATAGCTTCGTTATGTTCTTCACGTCGTATGTCATGTCAAGCTGAACTGTTCAAAAAGGAGATAGTACCTGCTTGGGCATAACCCTCTCATTTGCTGGCCATTTGCTAATCAAGGCGTTCTGCCCCATCACACAATATTTAATTGCAGATACTCACAGAGCCGCAAATCCATATAAACATACAGGGGAATTTGAACTATCCTGAATTATCTTGCGAAATGTGTTTCATCGACAAACTTGTACATCAGCAAGTACAGATCACAAATTCTGACAAAACACAAATACAAGCAATACAAAGAATTAAAAATGCCTGATAAGAGGCTGGAGAGTACAGCCTCCTTTTCACACTCAAGGATATCTGGAAACAGTAAGCTGTTTTATTCGACCCTTAACGTTCTCTAAATGGATTGAGATCTGCCTCTGAACAATATTCGTCCGAATATCAGACGAATAACGAATTGAATGATAAAGCAACAAGTCAGATGCTTTTCTCTCAACAAGAACAAAGACGATCAGTTGGAATAGATCGACAGATCCTCGACAGCCTCAGTTTTCTCCATCCATGAAAGAATCGAGTCAGATGCGGCACTGCTGAACGCAATATGTGCAGAAAGGCGCATATTCCCGTCATGGCCTTTCCTTATCACGGAGCCGCGGATACTCACACCCTTCTCTTTGAGCATGTTCCTTGCCTCTGCCGCTGAAATGCCTGCTCCGGACAGATTGATGACGACCTCTCCTGTGACTTCCTTCATGATACGGAGCCACCTGATGTGCAGTACCATCTGTATCAGCAGCATCATGACTGTGGCGACAGCTCCGACAGCATACATGCCGGCTCCCATAGCCATGCCGACGCCGACAGTAGCCCAGAGTCCCGCCGCCGTCGTGATGCCAAGTGCGGCACTGTCACCGCGGAGTATTATGACACCGGCGCCCAGAAAGCCGATCGCGGAAACGATTCCTGCCGCGATACGCGACGGATCCAGAGATATGCTGTCATATTGAAGCACATCAAAGAAGCCATATTTTGAGACAATCATCATCAGCGCGGAAGCCAGCGCGACGATGATATGCGTCCTGATGCCGGCATTCTTGAAGCGGCGTTCCCTCTCAAGTCCTATCAGGGCTCCGCAGAAAACAGCAGCCAACAGTTTAACTACACTCTCAAGAAGAGGATACCAAAGCATTCCATCAATCTCCTCTCCCCCCTCTGCTCTTCCTCACTGCCTTGATGAGGATAGCTGCGATATAGAATACCATATGAACGGCAACAATGCTCGCCCCTGTCGGAAGAGAAAATGCATATGATGCAAAGAAACCGGCGAGGAATGCCGCAACAGACTCTATCGCAGCTGCAATGGAAACAGAGAGATAAGTCTTCTCAACCTTCATGGCGACAGCCGCGGGGAAGATTATCAGGCTGGAAATCAGCAGCGAGCCGAGGATCCTCATGCCTACAACGATCACGAGCGCTGTCAGGAGCGAGAGAAGCGCCGTGTAGCGGCCGGTATTTATTCCGGTAGCCTTGGCAAAGGCCGGATCGAACGTGACCGCATATATCTGATGATAGAAAACAAGATAGGAGAACAGCGTGACAGCAGAGATGATTGCCGCGATGATGCCGTCTGTGCGCGAGACGGAGAGTATCGATCCGAAAAGAAATGCATTGAGGTCTGTGTTGACCCCAGCTGTCGATACCGCGATGACACCGATGGCAAGCGCTGATGAAGAGATCAGGGCAATGGCACTGTCTCCCCCGCCCTTGCTGCGCTCCGACAGATGAAGAAGTATGAAAGCAGCCGCAATGACCACAGGGATCGTCACCGCCATCGGCTGCAGCGAAAGCAGCGCGGCGACTCCGAGAGCTCCGAACCCGACATGGGAAAGCCCGTCCCCTATCATCGAGAAACGCCTGAGGACAAGGCTAACACCGAGAAGAGAGGCGGAGACAGAGACGAAAAGCCCGATGAGGAGTGCCCTCACCAGAAACGGATACGAGAGGACCTCACCTATCATGCCCATGACCGGCCTCCTTCATGAATTCCTTTCCCTGGGCTGATTCAAAATATCTCTCCTTCAGTCCGAAGAAATATCCTCCATGTGAAAGATGAAGTATCGTCCTGGCATCATTGAGCGCAGGATGGATATCGTGCGTGACCATCATCACAGTGATGCCGGATCTGTTCAGTGATTCCAGCAGCTCATAGAGTTCGCTTGTCGTCCTTGGGTCGAGACCGGATGCAGGCTCATCGAGGAATACCAGCTTCTCTGTTGCCATCAGCGCCCTGGCCAGGAGCACACGCTGCTGCTGCCCTCCGGAAAGTTCCTGGAAGGAAGAAGCAGAAAGGCCGTCCATTCCAAGCCTCCTCAGCTCAGTCACCGCCTTTTCCTTCTCATCCTTCGAATAGCCGAGGAGCCGCCTGTGCCTGTTCAGACAGCCGGAGAGCACGACCTCCATGACAGATGAGGGGAAATCCCTCTGTATCCCTGAAATCTGCGGAAGATAGCCTATCTCCCTTTTCCTGAGGCCCCCGCAGTATTCAATAGTGCCTTTCAAAGGCTCAACAAGACCCAGCACAGTTTTTACGAAAGTACTTTTGCCGGAACCGTTCTCTCCAACAATGCAGAGGTAGTCCCCTTCATCTACGGAGAATGACAACCCGGAAATTATCCCCTGCCCCTCATAACCGATGGTCAGGTTCTCACCTCTTATAAGAGTCAATTAAGCGCCTCCATAAGCACATCTATGTTCTCACTCATCAGATCAACATAATCCTTGCCGCTGTAGAAATCCGCGGCAGTCACATTGTGCAGCGTGTTGAACACACGCACGCCGCATCCCGCCTCATCCGCGATCACCTGGGCGATCATCGGAGATGACAGCTCTATATTCAGTATGCAGGGAACATCCAGCTCCCTGGCCTTGTCTATCAGGAAGGCAACAGTCCTTGCACTGGGCTCGCTCTCCTCCGCGCAGCCGGGAAACGCCGCATAATAATCGAGGCCATATTCCCTGACAAAATAAAGGAGAGGAAAGCGGGAGGCAAAAATAAGTGTATGGCGCTCTGCACTCTCCACTACGCTGCGGAATGCTGCATCCAGCTCAGCAATTCTGGAAATATACTCAGCTGCATTTGCATTATAGGTCTCAGCATTGATGGGGTCGATGGAAGAGATGAACGATGCCAGACTGCCGATTATCCTCATCTCGTTCCGCGGACTTGTCCATACATGCTCATCAACCTCATGCTCCGAATGCTGATGATCATGGTCCTCCTCTTCCTCCATTCCTTCCTTATGCTCCTCATAAAGAAGCTGGACCTGCTCAGTAAGTGCGAAAGACGCTGGAGGGTCATCAAGAGATGAGAGAATGGACCTCACCCATTCATCGGATGGGCCCCCTGTATACACGACAAGATCAGCCTCCGCTATCCGGATCATGTCGCGCGGCGTCGGATCATAGCTGTGGCTCTCTGTCCCCGGAGGAAGAAGCATGGTAACAGCTGCAGAATCGCCAAGCACCGCCCTTGCGGCATCGTAGGACGGAAAATCCGCGGCCACTGCTGCAAAGGCAGCCTCATCATCCTCCGCGCTGCCGCAGGATATCAAGAGGAGAAGAATTAAAAGCGCAGGCAGCAGCCGTCTCATCTCTCCGCCTTCCTGCAGCTGCTGCAGAGTCCCTCGAAAACCGTCGTATCGAGAGCAAGATAACCGGATGAGGCATATACAAGGCTCTCGATTTCCCGCGTCGTCGCTGCATCGAGATGCTCGGTTCTGCCGCAGGAACGGCAGCGGATATGCATGTGGCTTGCACAGCTCTCCCCCTGATGCTGGTAAACCGAACACCGGCCAGAAGTACCGGTCCTGCGGATGGCCCCATCATCACAGAGCTGCGAAATAAGCCTGTATACCGTAGAACGGGGAACATCAGGGACGGAGGAGGCAACCTCCTCCGGCGTGAAGCCCCTGTCAGGATGGTCAGAGAAGAATGCAGCTACCGCACTCTTCTGCCGTGTATTGTAAGAACTCACAAAAACTGAGAATAATTCCCATATTCAGGAGCGTCAATAGCCTACAGTCCGAGGACCTCCCGGGCTTTTGCAGGTTCATTGGTGATGAGTCCGTCGATTTTCCAATCAAGGCAGCGCCGCATTCCCTCCTCATCATTGACTGTCCATACATTGATCCTGCGGCCATTCTCCTGCAACTCTCGCACAGCCTCGTCGGAGAGGATGCGCATCGACGGGTGATAGCATTCAATGCCCATAGCCCTCATTTCAGCACCGATATTCCTCAGCATAAGGCCATCAAAGAGAAGCCCTACAGGGAACTCAGGAGCGATCGTACGTAGGCGGAAGACAGAAAGCCAGTTGAAAGAAGAGAAGATGACACGCTTCTCAAGCCCGAACCGGCGGACAAGCTCCACTGTCTTCTCCTCGATCCCCGGATAGTATACAGGAGCTGTCTTGAGTTCTATGTTGGTATAGAGCCCCGTCTCCCGGATCATCGAGAGATACTCCTCGAGAGATGGAATGGGGGTGAATCCGTCCTTCTCTCCCATCGTCTTTCCCGCGTTGATCCTCTCAAGCTCTGAGCGCGTGTAGTCAGATACGCAGCCGCTGCATCCCGTCGTTCTCTCAAGCGCCTCATCATGGATGATGATGACTTCCCCATCACGGGAGAGATGCACATCAAGTTCGATGCCATCAGCACCGCTCTCGACCGCCTTACTGAAGCTGAGCATTGTGTTCTCAGGGTAAGCTCCGCTGTAACCCCTGTGCGCGATAATATCCATGCCGTCATGATCCATCAGCGCCGCGCGAGTTGCAAGAGATTTGACAACTCGGCCTCACACTGCGATATTTCATTTTATGGGCAATGGACTTTTTACAGGGCGCAGCGGCTCTGATGCTTTATCTGTATTCCTGACAGCAGTGGCACTGGTGCTTGCTGTCGCGGCCTCCGTCATCATCCAGGAGGTTCCGCGCTACATCGTATCCGCACTGGCAATTGTCTCCGTCGCAGTCGCGGCATGGAGGATGCTGAGCACGAATGTGGCGAAAAGACGGGCAGAGAACGAGAAATTCCTCTCCCTTTTCCGGGCATTCAGAAAAGATCCGGAAAAAGCCCGCAGGAAAGAAGAGGAAAAACGCAGGAAGGCACAGAGGAAGGAGGATGAGAAGACTCATGCCTATTTCAGCTGCCCCGAATGCAGGAAGGAGCTCAGGGTTCCCCGCGGCAAGGGAAAGATAAAGATCACATGCCCGCACTGCGGACATCAGTTCATAAAGAAGACGTGATATGTTCGGTTATGTACTGGCGAATGCTTCATCCCTCTCTAAGGAGGAGAAGGAAATATACAAGGCCCACTACTGCGGGCTCTGCAGGACGCTGAGGGAGAACTACGGCACAAAAGCCGTAATGGCGCTCTCGTACGACATGGTGTTTCTGGAGATGCTCCTCTCTGATATCTCCGACGCCGATGAGACAAAAGGAATGGAACGGTGTGTCCCTCACCCCGTGAAGGAACATCAGTGGGTGACCACGAAATTCTCCGTTTATGCCGCGGATATGCAGATGCTCCTCGGCTACTACTCACTTCTCGACAAGGTCAGGGATGAGGGAAAGGGAAAGAGCGAGGAAAAGAAGATGCGCGCTGTCCTCCCCCGTCTCGAGGAGAAATACCCGAGGATCGCAGAAAGCGTGAGAAAGGGGCTTGAGGAAATCTCGGAAAAGGAGAGAGAAAACTGCAGGGATCCGGAAGCCATGGCCCTCCTTTTCGGACGCATGCTCGCAGAGGTTTTCGTCTGCGATGACAGCTCCTTTTTCCAGGATGACCTCAGAGGCCTCGGCTGCGGCCTCGGACGATTCATCTATCTAATGGACGCATGGTGCGACAGAAAGAAAGATGCCAGGAACGGAGCCTACAATCCGCTTCCTCAGGATATAAGCGAAGAAGCCATGAGGGAAATGCTCCTCGATGCGGCCTCTGCAGCCTCCGTATCCTTCGAAAGGCTTCCCCTGGACCAGCATGTTTTCATTCTGAGGAATATTCTATACAGTGGGATATGGTCGAAATTCAAGGAAGATAGGAAATGAGCGATCCATACAGCGTTCTCGGGCTGAGGCCTGACGCCTCCGATGAGGAAGTCAAGAAAGCATACAAGGCGCTTGCCAAGAAATACCACCCGGATGTCGCGGGAAACAGTCCCGAGGCTGCACGGCGGATGCAGGAGATAAACGCTGCATACGACCAGATCATCAACCATAAGGAGAGTTTCTCCGGACAGGCATATTCAGGATACGGATACGGCTATGGCGGATACAGCAGCGGCGGGGATGAGGAACCGATAGAGCTCAGGGCCGCTGTCGCTTATATCAACGCAAGGCGCTTCATGGAAGCGCTCAATGCTCTCCGCTCCGTACCACAGGAAAGGCGCTCAGGACGCTGGTATTATCTGTCGGCCTATGCGAAGGCAAGCACAGGGGACACAGTCGGTGCTCTCAGCGACATAAACACTGCCATAGCAAAGGAACCGGGAAACGCCACATATCTCGCATTCAGGGACAGACTGTCCGGGAGGAGGACCGCCTACGAGGATTATTCAAGATCTTTCGGAGGAATGGGCACCGGGTTCTTCCCCTGCTGCTTCCCGTTCTTCCCCTGCTGCTGCATTATCTGACAGGCTCGGCCAGCTGTCTCACAGCCCCGCCGACTATTTTTGTAAGAAGATCAGGGAGCTCCTCAAGGGAGATCGCTATTGTCTCGCTCAGGGCGTCGGCATAGATATCAAGGATACCTGAAATGAGGAAATCCAGCGTTCCTGAAAGCTGGGCCCTTCTCTGCGGATCGACGGCGAGATGCTGGACCGCAGTCGACTGCATCATTGTGTCTATGATCTGGAAACGGGTCTCCATTATGGAAGCCCTGAACTCCTCAACCGCGAGGATCAGCCTGTAATATTCCTTATCCTTTGCCAAGAGCGCGGTGAGGGCATCAAACAGCGGCCGGGGATTAGCAAGCACGATATCCGGCGTCATGCCGTCAAAGGCCTCGGTTATATCGGCAATGGCAAGTTCCTTGATGGATGCGAGCACCTCTCCGATATCCCGGTAATGAGCATAGAACGTACCCCTGTTTATGTCGGCAGTCTTGACGATGTCAGTGATGGTGATCTTCTCAAAAGGCTTCTCACGCATCATGCTGATAAGCGCTTCGCGAATGAGGCGCTTGGATCTGAGAGAGCTACGGTATTCAGCCTTCGTTCGTTTCTTTTCCTCCATTCCCTGCCTCCCCTGTTGTTTCTTTTAGTTTATTATGGATTGTTACAGAATGAAAGAGAATTGTTAATTCCAATACGCCTCGGGAAACCGGAACCGGGAACCATCAGCCTCCCAGTACGGAGAGAACATGCTCAATTCCATGCATGAGGCCATCATCGTCGACGGAAGGGGCGATCCAGTCGGCGACAGCCTTCAGATCGCCGGACGCGTTGCCCATAGCAACCCCGACTCCGGCATGCTCAACCATCTCGATATCATTGGCACCATCCCCGAATGCGGCAGTGTTTCTGAGAGAGTCGCCATAGTACTCAATGACCCTGTCAATGCCGGTTGCCTTCGTGATGCCGCACATGACTATCTCTCCCATCATGCTGGAGGGAAGCCCCACAGTGTTGTCGACAACGGAGAATTTTCCCTCAAGATCCCTTCTGACCTCCTCCAGCGGAGTATTCTCAGTGACATAAAGCAGTTTCGTCACCTCCGCATCCGGCGGCACGGAATCAGAGATGATTATCGAGGAAAGGGCAACCTCGGAACCGGCATATTTCCTCATCTGGGCGAGCCAGTAATCGAAATCCTCCTGGCTGACATACGTCCCCTTCTCCGTCTGCACAAGGACACGGAAGCCTTTGCTGCGGCAATAACCGAGAAGCTCCTCCTTCTCTGAGCAGGAGAGTATTTTGCGGAAAATCACAGTTCCGGAAGCGATCACACAGGCTCCGGCGGAGAAAACCCCGCCGTCGAAACCTATCTCATAGACACTGTCAGTGACCTCAGCTGGACTCCTGCCTGTAGCCAGGAAAACACGGTGCCCCTTCTTCCTCAGCCCCCTGATAGCATCGACAGCACTCTGAGGAGCAGGCTGGCCGAAAGGGAGTATCGTCCCGTCGATATCGAAGAAGAAATCGATCATCTGTCCTCGCCCACGAACTGGAACCCCGCATCGGAGAGCTTCTGCTTTATCTCGTTTATATGATCGAAATCCCTCGTCTCCATGGAGACACGGAGCGTGCAGTTGTTCAGATACTTCTCATTGCCGGTCTTGTCATGGAAGACGCCGACAACATTGGCCCCGGATGCCGCGATTATCGAAGATACCTCGACAAGCTGTCCGGGCTTGTCCATCAGCTCGACTGTGATGTCAGCAAGCCTTCCTTCCTTTATGAGAGCCCTGTTGATGACTCTTGAGAGGATTGTCACATCGATGTTTCCTCCCGATACAAGACAGACGGTCTTTCCCTTTGAAGGCACCTTATGGAAGAGCGCGGCCGCGACAGAGACTGCACCTGCGCCTTCTGAGACGAGCTTCTGTTTCTCCATCAGGTCAAGGATGGCAACCGCAGTCTCATCATCGGAGACAGTGACAACATCGTCCACATACTTCTCACAGAGTGAATACGTCAGGTCTCCGGGACACTTCACTGCGATGCCGTCGGAGATGGTCGAGACAGCAGCGAGGGATTCGATCTTGTGATCATGGAGCGAATCAACCATAGACGGAGCACCGGAGGACTGGACGCCATACACCTTCACGCTCGGCTTGAGCATCTTGACGGTGAATGCGACGCCGGCAATGAGGCCGCCTCCGCCGACCGGCACGACTATCGTGTCCACATCAGGAAGCTGCTGGAGTATCTCAAGGCCGATTGTTCCCTGACCGGCAATCACATCCGGATCATTGAACGGGTGGATCATCGTCCTGCCTGTCTCTTCCATTATCTCCAGCGCACGGTTGTAGGCATCATCATAAACGCCCTTCACCAGTTCCACTCTTGCACCATATGCACGGGTGGCCTCGACCTTGGAGATCGGAGCGCCTTCGGGGATGCAGATGACAGCATCAATTCCCTGTCTGGAGGCTGCAAGCGCAACGCCCTGGGCATGGTTTCCGGCAGAGCATGCGATGACACCCTTCTTTTTCTGCTCCTCAGTAAGTCTGGAGATCTTGTAATATGCGCCTCGGACCTTGAAGGATCCTGTGGTCTGGAGATTCTCGGTCTTGAGGTAGACTTCTTCCGACGGAAACATGCGCGGCGCGCGTATGAGGTCCGTCACTCTTGCGGCCTCCTTGAGCACGAAGGAAGCCTGATATACCGTATCTAGGGTCAGCATGGAACAATAATACGAATTAGCCCCGATCCTGTCACGATGCGGCTGCAGACAGTATTCCGGTATGGTAGACTTTCAGCATAAGAGGAAAAGAAGGGGTTGTATGAAAAGGAAAGAAGGGGTGAAGAAGACCGGGGAGCGACAGCTCTCCTCAAGGTCGGAGGAGACAAGAAGCCGTCTCTGCATGGCCATGAAGCGGCTTGTCTGCCGTATGGATTACTCGAGGATCGACATCTCGATGATAGCCAGTGAATCAGGAATAAACCGCAAGAGCTTCTACTATCATTTCTCGTCAAAGGATGCGCTGATGCGCTATGTGATAGAGCGGGACACCTGCCGCTATGCAGCGGAAATGGACAAGCAGAATGAAGGATGGGACAGGTTCGTGACGCTCTGCCGCCTCCTCTATAAGGACAGGTCATTTTACAGGGCAGTCACGGAGTATGGCTGCATTGCCTCATTGGGGACGCTGCTCTCACCTTCCGTATCGAGGATCGCCGCCGAAATATTCCCGGAGAGGAAGGGCACTGCCCCATCCCACCTTGCAATGGACTCGATGATAGGCGCATTGACCCGGTGGGTAGCGATGGAAAACCCTCCTGTGCCGCTGGAATTCCTGCTCTCATACAAGCGGGATGCCCTGAATTTTGCCGAAGGATGCCTTTTGAGCCTGGGAACGATGGGGAGAGTGGACTTGAAGTGCGGAAAATGAGAGGATGAGGAAGCTGCGGCAGGCATGCTGAAGTGCCTTGCCGGATAATCAAGCTATAATCGAGGATATATGAGAAGGCTTTTCACATCCGAATCAGTTACGAACGGTCATCCCGACAAGGTCTGTGATCAGATCGCGGATGGAATTCTGGACGAGCTCCTGAAGGCGGACCCGATGTCGCGTTCAGCCTGCGAGGTCACCGCGGAGCCCGGAGCTGTGCACATAATGGGTGAGATCACCACAGATGCTGATGTGGATTACGAGGCAGTGGCACGCCGCGTGATACGCTCCATCGGATACACCAGAAGCGAGTACGGTTTCGATGACAGCGCAGCCATCACCTGTTCAATACACAGGCAGTCAGGAGACATCGCAATGGGCGTGGATGCCTCCTATGAGGACCGGTCCACGATCGGGGCAGGTGATCAGGGAATGATGTTCGGCTACGCCTCATCGGAGACAGCTGAGTGCATGCCGCTCGCCTTGTCCCTCTCCCGTTCCCTGACAATGGCTCTCAGGGATTCAAGGGAGAACGGCACCCTGCCGTTCCTGAGGCCTGACGGAAAGAGCCAGGTGACGGTTGAATATGATGGCAGGACTCCTCTCAGGATCGCCGCTGTTGTGCTTTCAGCCCAGCATGATGAGGATGTGGCGCTGAAGGATCTGAGGGAAGCGCTCATGGAATCCGTCATCAGGCCGAACCTGCCGTCTGCCATGCTCGACAGTGACACGCGCTATTTCATCAATCCTACAGGACGCTTCGTGCTGGGAGGACCTGCTGCGGACACAGGACTGACAGGAAGGAAGATCATTGCCGACACATATGGCGGCTATGCCCACCATGGCGGCGGAGCCTTCTCGGGCAAGGATCCCACGAAGGTGGACAGGACAGCCTCTCTTGCACTGAGAAATATCGCGAAGACGATAGTAGCGGCAGGAGCAGCAGATGAATGCGAGCTTCAGGCAGCCTATGCCATAGGAGTTGCAGAGCCTGTCTCGCTTGCCGTCTTCACATACGGCACAGGGAAGCTGGATGACAGCCTCATCCTCGAGTGGATAGGAAGGCATTATGATCTCCGCCCGGAAGGAATGATAGCCCGTTACGGACTCAGACGCCCTGTTTATCTCGCTTCAGCCTCATTCGGAGCTTTCGGCAGGAAGGACGTGGAACTGCCCTGGGAAGCTGTAGACATGGAAGCTGTGGAGGATCTCAGGCGCATGATGGCATGAGGGGATCACTTCCCCTCATCCTCCTTTTCAACCCTCTCCACGGAGAGGCTTTTCTTCATTGTGGGCATGAAGCGCTTCGCAAAGCGTCCTTTGCCCCTGCCCTTCACATAGAAGAAGCCGATAACTGAGAAGACAGCTGCGCCTATGAGATTCACGAAAAGGTCCTTCATCGTGTCGATGAGCCCTATGTCCAGATAACCTCCGAGCCCGAGATCGATGCCATTGACCGCTGTCTCCGTTATTCCCCGGATCGTCACAGCCCTGTTTGAGGCGGTAGGATCGAGCATCACGGAGCTGATTGAATGGACGATCGTATCCTTCTGCATGTCGAGATAGAAAAGCCTGTCGGCGGTGAATTCAAAGAATTCCCAGATCACGCCGATCGTCATCGAGAAACAGAATGCGGCTATGGAGACATAGACGGGAGAAAGATAGAGACGGGTATTCTCATTCCTGTTTATGATGTCCACAAGCGAAAAACCGACAGCCGCTGCCAGGAAACCCGTTATAGTGTGCAGCGCTGTGTCCCATCCGGGCACCTTGACGTAGAAGGCCCTTATTTCCCCGAGAATCTCAGCCAGATATATGAAGAGGAGGATTATCACCTCGAGCGTGTTCGGTATGTCGATATGCCAGTTACGCTCAATGAATGACGGAATCGTGAAGAGAAATAGCGTAAAGATGCAGAGCATCACATTCTGCCAGTCATTGTTAAATATCTGGGCAATCATGACACCAACGACGGAAAGACGGAGAAGCAGGTACACTACGAACAACCCCGGTTCTTTCCTTATCTGCTCCTTCAGCGAGAGCGTATGTATGCGGCGATGTTTCCTCATGAATGAAATCATAGCAGGAAGGCCGATGCTTTGCACCTGACTCCAAAACAGCTATCATCGTACATGGAGGAAAGAGATGGACGAGATCATCAGATACAGGACATTCCTCGACAGAGGCAAGACAGAACGCGAATGCATCAGCGAGATAATAAGAATGGCGGAGGAGCACGGATTCAGGAACATAGAGGACACATCTGCCCTGAAGCCGGGAGACAAGGTCTACTACGTGCAGTATTCCAAGTCGGTGGCCCTCTTCCGCATAGGCAGGGAACCGCTCGAGAAAGGAATGAACATCCTGGGTGCCCATATAGATTCGCCGAGGCTCGACGTGAAGATGAATCCGCTCTATGAGAGCGACGGGATCGTGTATCTGGACACCCATTATTACGGGGGGATCAAGAAGTATCAGTGGGTGACGCTGCCGCTGGCAATACACGGAGTCGTCGTGCGCAAGGATGGAGAGAGGAAGGAGATATGCCTCGGAGAGGATGATGATATGGCATTCTGCATCTCCGATATCCTTCCTCACATGGCCCAGGAGCAGATGAAGAAGACAGCCTCAGAGTTCATTCCGGGAGAGGATCTCGATCTGATCGTCGGTCTCAGCGGGGAAACCGGCGAAGGCTCAAAGGACAAGGGCAAGGAGAGGATTCTCTCCATCCTCGCAGAAACCGCGGGGATTGATGAGAAGGACTTCCAGAGCGCGGAACTCGAGATAGTGCCAGCCGGCAGGGCGAAGATGATGGGCCTCGACAGATCGATGGTCTTGGCCTACGGACAGGATGACAGGGTCTGTGCCTTCACCTCCCTCGATGCGTTCCTCGATGCAGATAACTGCGAGAGGACGGGATGCTGCGTTCTCGTGGACAAGGAAGAGATAGGTTCCACAGGCGCCACGGGCATGGACAGCGTCTTCCTCGAGAATGCCGCTGCTGAGGTTCTCGCAAGATGCGGAGGATACGACGGACTGTCGCTGCGGCGCATGATGAGGAATTCATATATGCTCTCAAGCGATGTCAATGCAGCATATGATCCGCTGAATGCCTCGCTTTATGACAGGAAGAACGCATCAGAGCTCGGAGGCGGCGTGGTCTTCAACAAATACACAGGATCCAGAGGAAAGTCGGGAGCCTCGGATGCGAATGCTGAATTCATCGCCGTGCTCAGGAAAGCGATGGATGATGCCTGTGTCAGATACCAGATGTCCGAAATGGGCAGGGTCGACACAGGCGGAGGCGGAACGATCGCTAAATTCGCAGCATACTACGGCATGCAGGTGATCGACTGCGGAGTGGCAGTCCTCTCAATGCATTCGCCATGGGAGATAACGGCTGTCAGCGACATTCTCTCAGCGAAGGACTGCTACAGGGCATTTCTCAGGATCTGCTGACACAGTTTCTTCCGGAAATACACCATTTCTACTCACTCCCGCCATTGATCATGGGTTATGATTGATCCATGGGAAGAGGAATAGTTACAGCCGCGGCGGTGCTCATGCTCCTGGCCGCGGCAACCGGCTGCGATCTTTCCTCAGTATTCGGAGGTTCCGCCGCTTTCGTGAATAACTCCAATGCCGAGGTTGCCGTGACAATGCCTGTGAACGGATACTGCGAGACAATAGCTGCCCGGAGCACAGGCTCCCCTGTCTCCATAAGTCCGGATGAGATAGAGAACGGGAATATAACGCTGGAGCTGGAGGGGATCTATTACTACAGCAGCGAACGAGAATACGCGGTACGGAGCCAGGAGATAACGCTTGACCCGGACTGTGCCTGGCTGAAGATCATCAACAGCACCGGATCTTCCCTGAGCGCCATATCGCTCAGCGGAGCCGGAGCTGACAGCTATCCGAGAGCTGAACAGGATTTCCAGGCCCAGGAAGCCCAAAGCGCAGCCGAGAATGCGGCGATATACATCCCGATGCCGGAAAGCGAGGGAGATGGAAAGAGAATCTCCCTCTCATTCAGCGCAGATGGCACTGGGCATACAGCTGTCATAACAGGCCTCACACTGCAGCACGGCACGACTAAGGAGCTGCAGCTTGTCAGGAAAGACGGGGACTACTCGCTCCAGCCCTGACCCGGACCAGATGAGAAGAGCTCCGAATAGATCATTCCATGCTCCGACCGCTCGGAAAGCATCAGCGAAATGGAACTGACGCATGCCGTGACGGGCTCGATACGCCCTGACCTGCAGCTTGAGATGACACGGCGGCCCAGTGTCACATGCGGCCTGTACTTCCTCTTCTCCAGACTCAGGCCGCGCTTGAGAAGCTGCCTGTGAAGACTGCCCTGCATCGTCATGAGCTCCTCGCTCTCATCCGCACCGGCCCACCATATATCGCCGTCAGGGCGCTGGAAAAATCCGATGCGGCTGAAACTGACCTGAAACGGCTTGAAGGCCACGGCATCCATTGCCTCTTCTGCGGCTCTTCTCTCCGGAAGACCGCATTCACCGAGGAATTCGAGAGTCAGATGGAGATTCGGCCGCGGAGTGAATGACCCCGCAGCCGACTCATCATGAAGCGCGTCACGGATGGCGGCGAGCCTGTCCACGACAGCTTCCGGGAAAAGAACCGCTATGAAAAGCCTCATTCCCTCCTATCTCTCCTCTGCCTCGAGCCTCTTCTTCTCAGCTTCTGTGAGGAATGCGGACGGAGCCGGATCGATGCCCATCTTCCACTCTATCGCATTGACGATGAAGAATGTCACGGTGCCGACCGCACAGCCGAAGACAACGGGGAGTATTCCGAGATAGAAATCTCCGCCGGAGAGTATCTGCCAGACAACTACGCCGATCGTTCCCGTGATGATCGATATCTGTCCCGAGTGCTTTGTAGCCCTGGGGATCACCATGCCGAGTCCGTAAGCGGCAAACGGGCCGGCGCACCTGATCGCGAAGGCGAATGTGTTCATCGTGACGATATTGATCTGCATCAGGGAAATGAACATCGCGATGGCACAGAAGATGACATTGCAGGTCCTCGTCCAGAAGATCATACCCTTGTCTGAGAGGGCCTTGGCCCTGCTGCTGTAATGGATCATGATGTCGTTCATGAACATCGTGGACATGCAGAGGAGGTTCGAATCAGCGGAGGACATTGTAGCCGAGATGATGGCCGCAGAGACAACACCGGTAATGATAGTCGGAGCGAAATGCTCTGTCACAGCCATCATTGCCGTGGGTCCTGTGATACCGGCTATCTGATCCTTCATGGCAAGAGCCGCGAGGCCGAGCAGCGTCGGGAATACAGCCATTGCAGCCATGAGAACACCGGAAAGAAGAGAAGCGCGGAATGCTGTCTTCTCATCCTTGGCACTCTCGAAACGGCTTATCATCTCGGGGCCGGAGAGGAAGGTGCAGAAATAATTGAAGATGTATCCGATTATGACCACCCAGCCTATCTTCGTGGGATCGAGCTGCTCTCCGGGGAGCTTGGCCGAGATCGCCTCCCAGCCGCCGCAGCCGCTGAGGACTATAGGAGTCGCCACCGCAAGGCCGACGAGAATGATTATGAACTGCACGAGATCAGACACCTGGTCAGCGATCATGCCTCCGAGCGTCGTGTACAGGATTATTATCACACCGGCGATGATGAGACAGACATTCATCGGAATGCCTGTGAGCGTTGCCACAACCGAGCCTGAAGCGGCAACCTGTGATGATGTCAAGCAGAAAAGCGCGAGGATGTTGAGAACTGCGGAGAAGACAGAACTGCCCTTGCCGAATCTCCTTCCGATGACCTCCGGAATCGTGACGGCCATTGTCTTGCGGATACGCGGAGCAAAATACGCAAGCGGTATCATTGCAACCGATGCCGCGAGGACATACCAGATGGCGCTCATTCCCCATGTGCCGAAGGCTTTGTCAGCAAGTCCTGTTGTGGAACCGCCTCCGATGTTGTTGGCCGATAGTGAGAAGGCGACCATGAAAAGGCCCATCCTTCTTCCAGCAAGCATGTAGTCGCTGCTTGTCTTTATCTTGAGCTTTCCGACAACAAAGCCGATAAGCAGCATGCCTAGGAGATAGCATGCGACGATAATGAGTGCACCGGAGTTTATGTCCATAGCGCTCCCTCCTTTTCTGAATATGATAACACAGGTGCTCTGGATTGACTGCTGCGGCTAAATGGAGTACCTTATTGATAACGATTATCAATAATGGAGGCTCATTATGAAGAAGTATGTCTGCAATCTCTGCGGTTATGTCTACGATGAGGCCGCTGGCGACCCGGATAACGGAATCGCCCCCGGAACAAAGTGGGAAGATGTCCCCGAGGATTGGGTATGCCCGCTCTGCGGCGCCGGCAAGGAAGAGTTCTCTGCTGAGTGATCCCGTCAAGGAGAAAGACCCGCTCTCATGCATCGCGTGGGAGCGTTTTTTTCTCTAAAGGGCCCGGAGGATTCCTCCATCCAGGCCCCGGGGAAGGTCATACATAGAAGAGCATCTCGCCGTAAGTAGGATATGGCCAGTTCTTCTGACCGACAATGAGTTCGAGGGAATCGCAGAATCCCCTGACATTGTCCATAAGAGGAATCACCGTATTCCTGTAGAAGTGGGCAAGCGGAGACCCTGTATAATCCGCAGCGAAAGCGACTGCTTTCTCAAGCTCCCTCACAGCCCGGTACAGGTCATTCTCAAGCCCCTCTGTCTCGGCAAGCCTCTCCGTCTCCGCATCCAGCTTCATCTCCGGGAGCGCTGCCTTCTTGGCCACGATTCCGGCAGCTATCGCATTCGAGAACTCCATCACGGCAGGCAGGACCTGCTTGTTGATCATATCAATCATGGTGAGCGCCTCGATATGGATCGTCTTGGAATATTCATCATTGAGGATCTCGTAGCGCGAATGAAGCTCGACGGAGCTGTAGATGCCGAATTCGCTGAACAAGTCTATGTTCTTGGGAGCAAGAAGCGTGTCATAGGCATCGGGCGAGGATGAAAGGTTCATCAGTCCCCTCCTCTCTGCCTCCTCCACCCACTCCGGCGAGTAGTTGTTGCCGTTGAATACGATCCGCTTGTGCGCTATATACGTGTCGCGTACAAGATCATTCACAGCAGCAGTGAAATCACTGGCTTTCGAAAGCACATCATAGAAGCCCTTGAGTTCCTTGGCCACGATCGTGTTGAGGACAGTATTCGGCTCAGCCACGGAGAATGAGGAGCCGAGCATTCTGAACTCGAACTTGTTTCCCGTGAATGCGAACGGGCTTGTCCTGTTGCGGTCGGTGGTGTCCTTGGGAATTGCCGGCAGGACATGGACGCCAAGCTGCATCTTCTCCTTCGTTCTTCCTGCGACCGGCTTGCCTTCCGCAATGGCCTCCAGTATTTCAGTAAGCTCATCGCCGAGGAAGACGGAGACAATGGCAGGAGGTGCCTCATTGGCTCCGAGCCTGTGGTCGTTGCCGGCCGAGGCCACCGACATCCTCAGCAGATCCTGATACTCATCGACAGCCTTCAGCACGGCCACGAGGAAAAGGAGGAACTGGGCATTGTCCTTGGGGCTGTCACCGGGCTCAAGGAGGTTTGTGCCCTTATCGGTAGAGAGGGACCAGTTGTTGTGCTTTCCCGATCCGTTCACGCCTGCAAACGGCTTCTCATGCAGAAGGCAGGCAAACCCATGGCGCTCAGCCACCTTCTTCATTATCTCCATCGTGAGCTGGTTGTTATCAACGGCAATGTTCGTAGTCGTGAAAACTGGGGCCAGCTCATGCTGGCAGGGCGCGACCTCATTGTGAGAGGTCTTGGCATAGATGCCGAGCTTCCAGAGCTCGCGGTCAAGATCCTGCATATACTCAGACACGCGGGTGCGGAGGGCTCCGAAATAATGGTCCTCCATCTCCTGTCCCTTCGGTGCTCTTGCGCCGAGGAGCGTGCGGCCTGTGTAGATGAGATCCTTGCGCTTCGCGTAATCCTTCTTGTCGATGAGGAAGTACTCCTGTTCCGGCCCGACTGTGGTTATGACGCGGCGGGCATCCGTTCCGAAGAGCTTCAGGATCTTCAGCGCCTCAGCAGAAAGGGCCTCCATGCTCCTCAGGAGAGGTGTCTTCTTGTCCAGAACCTCTCCTGAATAGGAACAGAACGCAGTCGGGATGCACAGCGTCTCATCCTTGATGAACGCATAGCTCGTGGGATCCCATGCGGTATATCCGCGGGCCTCGAATGTGGCGCGGAGACCGCCGGAGGGGAATGATGAGGCATCGGGCTCTCCCTTTATGAGCTCCTTGCCGGAGAATTCCAGAAGCACCTTGCCGCCATCCGCCGGAGCGATGAAAGCCTCATGCTTCTCAGCCGTTATGCCGGTCATCGGTTGGAACCAGTGGGTGTAATGGGTGCATCCTTTCTCGATCGCCCAGTTCTTCATTGCATTTGCCACGGAGTTTGCGACATTTATGTCAAGATCCTTGCCCTCATCGACCGTGCGTCTCAGGGCTTTGTAGATATCCTTGGGAAGCCTCTCCCTCATGACTTCGTCGTTGAAGACCAGCGAACCGAAGTAATCTGCCACTGTTTCCATAAGAATCCCTCCAGAAACTATCAAAAAAGGGTGCTGCAGTACTGCCTGCAACACCCTCGTTGTTGCCATTGTTATATCGGAACGGCGGAGTATAGTCAACACCAGTGCCCCGGGCTTATCTGATGAAAGCAACAGAGCATCTTGATGAAACCTCATCATTCCGTATATTCTCATTCCGTTGACAAAGGCGTCAGGAAGCTGAGGCCTTTCTCTCCCGGTATCCGGTGTGCATGAAAGAATCAGCGATTCCTGGCAGCTTTCACACTCAGCGAGGTGGCTATGACCGGATACAGCAAGAAGGATGTCCTATCCTATGCAAGCGAGAACAGCGTACGTTTCGTGCGCCTTTCATTCTGTGATATCTTCGGACAGCTGAAGAATGTCTCCATCTCGGCAAGCGAGCTAGAGCGGGCCTTTGACGAGGGGATAAGATTCGATGCATCCGCCATCAGGGGATTCCTGAACGTGGAGGACTCCGACCTCCTGCTCTTCCCGGACCCAGACACGCTCTCCGTTCTCCCGTGGAGACCAACCGAACACGGACGCGTCACGAGGCTCTACTGCAGCATCATGCATCCTGACATGACACCGTTCGAGGGCGATGCAAGATATCTGCTGAAAAACCTCGAGAGGAAACTCCTGAAAGAAGGCCTCCCGATGCTCGCCGGTACGGAGTGCGAGTTCTATCTCTTCAATCTTGATGACAGCGGCAACCCTACCCTCAATCCGATGGATCAGGCCGGCTATCTTGATGTCGCGCCGATGGACAAGGGGGAGAACCTCAGGAGGGAGATATCCCTGATGCTGGAGGAGATGGGAATATACATCGAGACCAGCCATCATGAGAAAGGCCCGGGGCAGAATGAGGTAGCGTTCAGGCCCTCTTCCCTCCTCGGGGCGGCAGACGACGTCATAACATTCAAGTCTGCGGTCAAGATGCTCGCATACCGTTCCGGACTCTATGCCTCGTTCCTGCCGAAACCGCTTTTCGATGAATCAGGTTCCGGCTTCCACATCAGCCTCTCATGCCACAGGAGCGGGGAAACATTCGACTCAATTAAGGAGAATATGGCCGCAGGCATACTCAGGAGGATTCCAGAGATCACTGTATTCCTCAATCCTGTCGCGAATTCCTACGACAGGCTCGGCTCTTTCGAAGCGCCAGGATCAATAAGCTGGGGAACGGGAAACAGGGGGCTCCTGATAAGAATGCCGGAGACAAGGAACGAGGGAGCTAAGAGGCTCGAGGTCAGATCTGCTGACCCTTCATGCAATCCCTATCTTGCGCTGCTTCTCCTTTCAAGTGCTGCGGAGGAAGGAATCAGGGAAGATCTGAGATTCACAGATATCCGTACAGGAAAACTGCCTGAGAATCTCAAGGAAGCAATAAGCGAGGCTGAATCCTCCGCCTTCGTGCACTCACTGCTTCCTGAGCATCTTGTGGAATGCTTCCTGGATGCGAAGAGGGCTGACTGGGACACTGCGGCACGTTCCGGCTACCCGAAAGTGACGGCAAGGGACATGGAATTCCTGGTGACGTAAATGAGAATACTGGCGGTTTCATCGACGGAGAAAAGCAGGGAGATGCTGAAAACCCTCCTGGAAGAAGGAGGAGTCTCCGTCTCACTCTCTCCGTCGGCAGCCGCCGCCCGGCGAAAGATACTTGATGAAGAGTGGGATGTAATCGTCATCAACTACCCTCTTCAGGATGAATCAGGCCTGGAACTTGCACACATGGCGGCTGAGGAAACAGAAGCTGCGGTCATCGTGCTGATGAGGCAGGAGGCCGTGCACCAGCTTTCAGGCCGGCTTGCGGAGGATGGAATACTCCCGGTGGAGAAACCTGTACTGCGGCAGGCTCTCATCTCAGCTCTCTCCCTGTCAGGATATGTC
Source organism: uncultured Spirochaetales bacterium (assembly GCA_949292445.1). The sequence goes on from CASEZU010000112.1 coordinate 21,190, forward strand.
AGGGAAATCAGGGCTGCAGGAGAGAGGAAGGTACGCGACCTTGAGCGCCGGATCGAGGAGCTGAGGACAGTCAGCAAGGCAAAATGCGCTCTGGCCCTGAAAAAAGGAATGGAGGAGGAAGAGGCGCACAAATTCATAGAGCGCACCGCAATGGACAGGCGTATATCATTGCGGGATGCGGCTCTCTTCATTCTCCGTAACATGGAATAGCGAGGTGATTATGGCAAAGCATATTTTCGTAACGGGCGGAGTCGTCTCAGGGCTCGGCAAGGGTATCACGGCAGCAAGTCTCGGCCGTCTGCTGAAATCCAGGGGCTTAACAGTCGCGGCACAGAAACTGGATCCTTATATGAATGTGGATCCGGGAACGATGAATCCGCTGCAGCATGGTGAGGTTTTCGTCACAGATGACGGCTCGGAGACAGATCTCGACCTCGGTCACTACGAGAGGTTCATAGACGAGGATCTCAACAAGTTCTCCAACCTCACTTCCGGCAAAGTCTTCTGGACTGTGCTGAACAAGGAGAGGAACGGCGAATACCTCGGCTCCACAGTGCAGATCATCCCGCATGTCACCGACGAGATAAAGAAATTCATCTACTCTCTCGGAGAGAAAACGGGCGCCGATGTCGTGATAACCGAGATAGGCGGCACTATCGGGGACATAGAATCACAGCCGTTTCTGGAAGCCATCCGCCAGATATCCATCGAACAGGGAAAGGAGAACTGCCTCTTCATTCATGTCACGCTTGTCCCTTACATAAGGTCATCAGGAGAGCACAAGTCAAAGCCGACCCAGCATTCAGTCAAGGAAATGATGAATGCAGGGCTCTTCCCTGACATCATAGTCTGCCGCGCAGATGAACCTATAGAGGAATCCGTAAAGCAGAAAATAGCCATGTTCTGCAATGTGAAGCGAGACTGCGTAATCGAGAACAGCACCGTACCTATCCTCTATGAGGCACCGGTTATGCTGCAGAATGAGAATCTCGACACAATAGTCTGCCGCGAACTCGGGCTCAGCACCCCGCCGGCGGATATGACGGAATGGAGGGAGATGCTCAGGAAAGCAAAGGAGAGCACGGAAGTCGTGAGGATCGCGGTTGTCGGCAAGTACATCCAGCTCCACGATGCCTATCTCTCAGTGATAGAAGCGCTCAAGCATGCAGGATGGGCACAGCACTCGCAGGTGGCGATCGACTGGGTGGATGCGGAGGAGCTCAACGGAACGACTGCTCCGTCGCTGCTGGGGAATGTCTCAGGAATCCTTGTTCCCGGCGGATTCGGTTCCAGAGGAATCCCCGGGAAGATCGAGGCGGCAAAATATGCACGCGAGAATGGCATACCTTACCTCGGGATCTGCCTCGGCATGCAGACTGCCGTAATAGAATTCGCCCGGGATGTGCTGGGCTACAGCGATGCCGATTCTGCTGAATTCAATCCTGACACGAAGTATCCTGTCATCTCCCTGATGCCCGACCAGATGGGGAACATCCCTCTCGGAGGAACAATGAGGCTCGGCGCGTATCCCTGCAGGATCAAGCCGGGAACAGCGATGGCCGCAGCATACGGCGGGGCTGAACTTGTAAATGAACGCCACAGGCACAGATATGAGTTCACGAATGAATACAGGGATGAATATGAAGAGCATGGCATGAGTATCGTCGGCACCAGCCCTGACAACCATCTCGTCGAGGCTGTGGAGATTCCCTCCCATCCGTTCTTCCTCGGAGTGCAGTTCCATCCGGAATTCAAGTCCAGGCCGAACAGGCCTCACCCGTGCTTCCTGGCATTCATAAAGGCGGCATTGAGGAAACATCTCGGCGCCTGATTCAGTAGAAAGATACGGAACCATCTCCGGAGATGAGGGAAACAGCTTCCCCTTCTCCGGTATGGCTGCTGGAAACGGAGACAGTGAAAGGGATTCCGTTGAGGATGCCGCTGAACACCCCTCCGGAAAGTGATACGACGGTCTCCGCACCGCCGAACGAGAAAAGCATCGAGTCATCTCCTGCTCTTTCAATAGAGAGGATGCCTTCGAGAGGGAAATGAAAGAGATTCTCAAACGCCTTCCGGCCTGAAGAATCCGTCTTCCATTCCGTCCCGTCCAGCATCACAGCTGTATCCCTGCCCTGTTCAGCATCAGGATAAGGTGTCCCAGAGACTGAGAGACGGATGAAGAATATGGCAATCGCTGCGGTGATGAGCGAGGATATCACAACTGCTGCAATAAGGCGTATCAATGTATTTCTGTCGTATGCCGCCATAAAGCAATGATTGTATTCCCGCGCAATAAACAAAGAGATTTTCCTCTGCATTATGCTATCCTCCCCCATAATCATTTGCTTACGGCAGCGGCGTCATGTTATAATTTCCGGAAAAGGAGAAAAGGGATGAAGCTGATTCTTTCAATCATACAGACTGCGGATGAGACAGATACCGTACAGGAGCTCAACAAGAGAGGATTCTTCGTCACCAAGCTGTCTACGACAGGAGGCTTCCTGAAAGCCAAGAACACGACTCTCCTGATAGGAACAGATGATGAGAAGGTCGATGCGGTGCTTGAGGTGCTGAAGAAATATGCGGGGCACAGGATGCAGCTCAGCCCTGTATCAGGGGCAGATATGCGCATGTTCAACTCAGCCGGCGCGAACATGGTCGAAGTTCCGGCAGGCGGCTGCGTGGTATTCGTGCTAGACATAGACAAAGCACAGAAATTCTGATGTGAACAAAGGCCACGAACCGGAGGCTGCGGTCTCCGGTTCTGTCATGCCGGCCATTGCTCCTGAAAATCTGATTTTGCATTGCTGTCATCCATGACTGAGTATAATCTGGAAGAGAGATAAAGGAGCGTTCATGAGATTTCACGACAGGAATACGGGCCTCTTCATTGAGGATACAGGCAGCAGGATAACAACAGGAACAGCGACAGATGAGACTCTGAGGACTGCACTGTCGAAATGCATTCTATCGGCATCCGGATGGAGGGCCGTGATGGCAGCCTCCGGGGACGAGGAGGATGGCAGAGGTGATGTCAGCGAGGAAATGCTCCTGATCGCAGCGGCAGCAGCCCTCTCCTTCCTGGATTATCTTGGAAAGGAGAATCCGCGGATCATAATGGGATGCGATGCAAGGCCTACAGGCAGGCTGCTGTCAGCAGCTGTACGGCGCGCCTTCATAGCCAGAGGGGCCATGCTTGATGACATCTTCATCTCATCAGCTCCGGAGATCATGGCTGCCTCCCACCGCTATGACGGTTTCTTCTATATTTCAGCATCGCATAATCCTGTCGGACACAATGGCTACAAATTTGGCGTAGAAGGCGGAGTGTATCCCAAAGACGAGATGGACAGGATAATCCCGTCTTTCAGGGCGATGGTGGAGAAAGACGGCGCGGCAGGGATGCTGCGGTCACTCATAGATTCAGTGCCGGAGGAAAAAGCTGATGAGGTTCTCAGGAACCACAACACGGCGAAGCGGGAGGCACTTGAGAGTTACCGGTCATTCGTGATGAGGACAGCGCATGCGGACGCTTCCTTTGCCCTGCCCTTCGGCGTAGCCATAGATTTCAACGGCTCAGCTCGGGCAGCTTCAATAGACATGCCGTTCCTGCGCAGCCATGAAGCACGTATCTGGGCAATCAATGCAGCCCCGGGGCAGATTGAGCATGCAATAGTCCCCGAGGGAGAGAACCTGGAATGGGTGCGGAGAACACTCGAGGAGAGGCACTCCAAGGATCCGTCATTCATCATCGGCTACACTCCGGACAATGATGGAGACAGGGGCAATTTCGTTTACACGGACAAGCGCGGAAAGGCCCATATCCTGAGTGCGCAGACAGTCTTCGCACTGGTGGCCGTTATAGAGCTCTCATACGATGCGATGCGGGGGAAGAAGCGTATCGCAATAGCGGTCAACGGCCCTACTTCGCTGCTTATTGATGACATAGCGGCAAAACTCGGAGCAGAGGTCTTCCGCTCGGACATCGGAGAAGCCAATGTCGTATCACTGTCGGAGAAACTCCGCAAAGAAGGATACACCTGCCGCGTCTGCGGAGAAGGAAGCAACGGCGGGAACATAACATATCCGGCCAAAGTGCGCGACCCGATGAACTCTCTGATGACATTCGCCAAGCTGTGGTCAGTTGACGGCCTCTATGCTTTCATAATGGAGAAACTGGGAAAGAAAGCTGAAGCTGAGCCGTCCCTGCACTCCGTGGTATCAGCTCTGCCCAGATACATGACAACCTCCGCGTTCTCATCGGATGCCGTGATGCACATCAGGAGCACGGATTACAACAGGCTGAAGCTGGAGTATGAGGACATCATTCAGTATGAGGGCAATGGCAGGATGCCCTCCTCCTTCTCAAGATGGGAGGTAAGACAGTACGAAGGCACGGAAGAAGATATCGGAATAGGTACTGAGCACAGAGCCCCTGACTCCACAGGAGGGCTGAAAGTACAGTTCTATGACAGCAGGAACCTTCCTGCAGGCTATCTGTGGCTCTCTAAATCAAGGACCGAACCGGTGATCAGGACAATGGTCGACATAAAAGGAAATGACAGAAAGCTCCATGATGAGCTTCTCAGCTGGCAGCGGGAAATGGTCCAGCGGGCTGATGACAGGGTTTTCAATGAATGAACCAAATGGGGGCTATCAGAAGTAATGTGCTGGTAGCCCTCTATCAGTCTTCTTGTTTATTCTTATCCTCGTGACAATAACCAGATCAGGATTCATTCATAACCTCCAGATACGATGAAAGAATATTCCTTTCGCTTTCATTGCCAGAAAGAAGCTCAAAAATATAATTACCTACCAGAGTATCCGAGTCTTCAGCATCGTGCATAAGTTCCCGTATCTTTCTGG
>CASEZU010000113.1 GCA_949292445.1 uncultured Spirochaetales bacterium
CATAGAAGGACTCAACGCGAAGATCAGGAATGAGAACATTCCGGCGGAGAAAATGCCGTACATCGTCCTGATCATGGATGAGTTCGCCGATCTCATGACGACGGTCGGCAAGGACATAGAGACATATGTGGCACGCCTGGCTGCGAAGGCGAGAGCTGCCGGAATACATCTGATCCTTGCAACGCAGCGTCCGTCTGCCGATGTCATCACCGGAACGATAAAGAACAATTTCCCGGCGCGTATCGCTTTTGCGGTATCTTCCGGAACAAACTCCAGGATCATTCTCGATGAGGGCGGCGCTGAGAATCTTCTCGGCAGGGGAGACATGCTTCTGATGGAGCCGTCGACGATGGGCTTCCAGCGTATTCAGGGTGCGTTCCTTTCTGACGATGAGGTGTATTCAATTGTCGGATTCGCGAAGAAGCACGGTTCTCCGGATTATCTTTCCGAGGACATCTTCGAAGAGCCTGAAGCTCCTGTGGAGAATGATGACGGTGAGCCTGTCTCAGAGGATGATTCCGATGAGGTTCTCTATGAGAGGGCAAAGCAGATCGTCTTCGAGCGCAAATGCGCCTCCGCATCTTTCCTGCAGCGCAGGATGAAGATCGGCTACAACAGGGCTGCGAGGCTCATTGAGATGATGGAAGAGGACGGTATCATCGGTCCGCAGAACGGCTCCAAGCCCAGGGAAATTCTTAGATACGAGTGATGAGGCAGCTATGAGAAGTGCAGTCAGAAACGGTGTTCTGATAACGGAGGACCAGGCGGTCCTCCCTGTGACATACCGCGAGGTTCAGTATTCTTTCTCGGTATATGAGGCATTGAGGATAACGGAAGGTCACGTCGTGCATCTTCCGGATCATCTGATGAGGCTCAGGGAATCGTGCTTGGCCATACATCTGGTCCATCCGTTCTCTGATGAGATGATACAAGCATCGCTCGAGGCCCTGATAAAGGCTGATTCGATTTCGGATGCGACGGCAAGGATCCTCGTCGTCGGCGGGCCGGAACCGGTGTTCTTTATAACATACACCGATCTCCTGACATATCCTGAGAGCTATTACAGCGAAGGTGTCCCGGTGTCCCTGTACTATGGCGAGCGTTTCCTTCCGCAGGCAAAGACATCGAACCTTCTGATGCAGTACCTCGCTCTGGAGGAGGCCAAGGGAAGAGGCTGTTTCGAGGCCCTTCTTGTGAACAGGAAAGGGCAGGTGCTTGAAGGTACAAGGAGCAATTTCTACGGCATGGCCGGCAAGCGCATATATACCGCTCCGGATGAGCTTGTGCTTTCCGGCATCACGCGGATCAGTGTGATAAAAGCAGCTGCCGAACTTGGTTTCGAGATTGTCTACATCCCGCCGACGGACACGAATCTCCACATGTTTGACTCACTTTTCATCTCCTCAACGTCCATGGGGGCGATGCCCGTATCAAGCGTGGGAGGAAATCCGATGCGCCGGACTGAGTGGGATGCTGTCAGGGAAATCTGCGCGCTCGAGCGCAAATGGGAGATGGATGACAGTTTGTAGACAAAAGGGGCCTTTAACTATATTGTCATTCCTGTCGAAGAACCTGAAATACTACCATCGAGGTTTAGAATAGATGAAATTCACAGAACTCCCTCTCTCAGAAGAGGTGCTTGCCGGAATAGAGAAGGCAGGCTACACGGACTGTACTCCTGTCCAGGAGACAGTCCTGCCGGTATCTCTGGCGGGACGCGATGTCATGGTGCAGTCCAAAACAGGAAGCGGAAAGACCGCAGTCTATCTCCTTACAATTCTGGAGAAATACAGCAGAAACAACGGAAGCGCAGCCCTTATTGTCTCTCCGACCAGGGAACTGGCTGTCCAGATCGAGGAGGATGCCAGAATCCTCTCGGCGGGTTTCCCGGACTATCGCATAGGCTGCTTCTACGGAGGTGTCGGCTACAAGGAGCAGAATGAGGAGCTTGCTTCAGGCCTCAATCTTTATGTGGGAACGCCTGGGCGCCTTCTTGATTTCGCTAAGTCCAACAAGCTCGATTTCCGCTGTTTTGACACCGTTGTCCTCGATGAGGCTGACCGCATGTTCGACATGGGATTCTATCCTGATGTCCAGTCTATGTTCGCCCAAATGGTCAGTCCTAAGGAGAGGCAGACGATGCTCTTCTCCGCGACGCTTTCTACAAAGGTCCGGAATCTCGCATGGCAGTACATGGCTGATCCCGAGGAGATAGCCGTGCAGCCTGAGGAGATAACCGTGAAGAAGATCCAGCAGGAGCTTTTCCACGTCACCAAGGCTGAGAAATTCGGGCTCCTGCTCTCGATTCTGAAGAAGATCAATCCCTCCTCCTGCCTTATCTTCACCAATACGAAGGATATGGCGGTCGAAGTCTCCAAGCGCCTTGTGATGAACGGATACAAATCCGAGTATCTGATGGGGGATATGCCGCAATCGAAGAGGCTGAAGACTCTTGAGAAGATGAAGGAAGGGCAGCTGCCGTTCCTTGTCGCGACGGATGTCGCAGCCAGAGGCCTGCAGATCGATGACCTCGAGCTTGTCGTCAACTACGACATCCCGGAGGATTTCGAGAGCTATGTCCACCGCATTGGGCGCACGGCAAGGGCTGGGAAATCGGGGAAGGCCATCACCCTCGCATGCGAGGAGTATATCTACGGGCTGGAGCCGATTGAGAACTACATCCAGATGAAGATACCTGTGGTATGGCCGGATGAGGCTGGGCTCGAGGCTGTGGAGGACAAGAGCGCAGGCTATCATTACCGTTCTGTACGCCCGTCATCCAGAAGAGTGGAAAGAAGCGGGGAGCGCAGACGCGGAGAGAGACGCCAGGGGCCTGCAGGCTCAAGGGGCCAGCACAGAAGCGCAGAGCGCGATGCAAAGGCAAAGAAGAGCGAGAGCAAGGAGTATGAGAAGCTCTCCGCCATGTCCCTTGAGGAAAGAATGGCCTACTACAGGAATGAGTTCGGCGGAGAGAAGGGTCCGGCAGCGGCAGCATCTGAGAAGAACGGAAAGGCACAGGGACAGCAGAAGCCGAGAAAGCAGCAGAAGAAGGCTGCCAGACCTCAGCAGGGACAGAAAACCCATCCGCAGGGACAGGGCCAGCAGCAGAAGAGCGCTGCTCCGAAAAGCTCCCAGCGTCCTCAGCCCAAGCGCACGCAGGACAGGAACAGGCCGCAGCCTGCAAAGACGCAGAGCGAAGCCGTGAGAAAGACGTCTGCAAAGCCGGCGGAAGGACAGAGCGCGGAAGTGAAGAGCGCGAGAAAGGGTATCTTCGCCAGAATAAAGGCAAGAATATTCGGGGAGTGAGATGCTTCGTCGGTTCTGCTCTTATTACAGATATTACAAAGGGCTCTTTGCCCTGGATATGGCAGCAGCGCTTGTTTCATCGCTGCTGTCGCTTCTTTCTCCCGCGATAGTCCGCCATATTCTCTCTGCGGCGCTTCCTGCGGGGATGTTCATCCAGATCATGTGGATGCTCATTGCAATCATCGTCATCTACATGATCCAGGCCGGAGCCACATTCATAAGGATCAAGTGGGGGCATTACCTTGGAGTATGGATGGAGAACAGGATGCGGTCGGAGCTTTTCTCCCATCTGCAGTGCCTCTCATTCTCATACTTCGACAGGACAAAGACGGGAACGATCATGAGCCGCATCACGAATGATCTCTTCAACATCGCGGAGGTTGCCCATCACTGTCCCGAGGATTTCCTCATCTCCATCGCGACGATTGTCGGCGCATATGCGTTCATGTTCTCGTTCTCCTGGCAGCTGGCACTTGTCTCAGTCATTCCGCTGCCATTGATGCTCGTGTACGGCATTGTTTTCAACCACCGGCTGAAGGAGCGGAACAGGGCCATAAGGCGTACTATCGCCGAGGTGAATGTTGCAGCGGAGAACTCGATACAGGGTATCAAGGAGGTCAAGAGCTACTCACAGGAGAAACTGCAGGAGAGCAAGTTTGATGAGACGAACGTGAAGCTCAAGACCTCGCGCGAGAAGATGTATCACACGATGGCCCAGTACCAGACAGGCATTGGTTTCATGCGGGATTTCTACTATTTCATGACTATCGCGGGCGGAATCATCCTCATCGCCCTTGACCGCGTCGCAGTCTATGATCTTGTCACATTCCTCCTCTATGTCTCAGTTGTCCTTCCTCCAATCGACAGGCTGATAAACTTCACCGAGCAGTTCACGCAGGGCATGGCCTCATTCGAGCGTTTCACGGAGGTGCTGGACATAAAGCCGCAGATTGAGGACAAGCCTGATGCCGTGCCGCTTCATGTGACGGAGGGAACCATAGATTTCTCCGATGTCTCATTCTCCTATGAGTCCGATGACAGGGAGATAGTCATAAACGGCCTCGATCTCCATATTCCAGGCGGTTCGAAAGCAGCGCTTGTCGGAGAGTCAGGAGCTGGAAAATCCACGATAGTATCGCTTCTCGGGCGTTTCTATGAGCGCGAGGGCGGAAGCATCACCATCGATGGAACTGATATTGCGGACGTAACGCAGAAATCCCTCCATGAAGCAATCGGCTTCGTGCAGCAGAATGTATTCCTTTTCGATGCCTCCATCAGGGAGAATCTCCGCTATGGCAAGACGGATGCAACGGATGAGGAGATGTGGGAGGCGCTGAGGAATGCCAATCTCTATGATTTCGTCTCATCGCTTCCCGATGGGCTCGATACTGAGGTAGGAGAGCGCGGAACAAGGCTTTCAGGTGGACAGAAGCAGCGTCTTTCCATCGCCCGTATTTTCCTGAAGAATCCGAAGATCCTCGTTTTTGATGAGGCTACGAGCTCTCTCGACACAGAGAGCGAGAAGATGATTCAGGAGGCGTTCGACCGCCTCGCTGAAGGGCGTACCTCCATCGTGATAGCGCACAGGTTATCAACGGTGAGGGATTCGGATATAATCTTTGTGATCGATAAAGGCAGAGTGAAAGAGAAGGGAACGCATCAGGAGCTTCTGGATATGAAAGGGCTCTATTACCGTCTCTATTCGCTGAAGGACTGATTTCTGATGAAGAAGAGGATACGAGTTACTGTAGGCTTTGCCCTGATTGCGCCTGTTTTCCTGGTGCTTTCAATTGTGGTGGTGATTCTTGGCCATCTGCTTTCATGGATGAAGCTAGAGAGGGCGAGCGAGAAGACAGTTCACTTCCTGCTTGATATCCTGATTGCCTGGATTTTCATCTGTCTGGGCGTCAGGCTGCATGTTGATGGCCGGGAGAATATTCCGCGCTGGGGCACGAAGGTGTGTTATATCGCGAATCATCAGTCCATGATGGATATTCCTGTCCTCTACGGCGCCGGAATGTGGTGCGGCCTTGTTGCCAAGCAGGAGCTGTTCAGGATCCCTGTTCTCAACTGGCTTCTGAAGATCCTCAAGTGTGTTGCTATTGACCGTTCCTCGCTCAGAGAAAGCCTCAAGTCGATAATGACGGGCATTGAACGCATAGAGTCCGGTTATCCGATGGGGATTTTCCCTGAGGGCACCAGAAGCAAGACCGGAGAGATTGCGGAGATGAAGGCCGGTGCTTTCAAGATGGCCACCAGGCCTAAGGCGCTTGTCGTTCCTGTTGCTCTCAAGAATACCAGAAACACAATGGAGGCAGCCGACAGCTTCCGCCCTGTGCATGTTTATGTCAGGATAATGAAGGGCATCGATACAGCGGCTCTTGATGAGGAAGGTCTCAAGACTCTCCATACAGCTGTCGAGAACGAGATCAGGACGGCGTACGCGGAGCTGCCCGGACCATATGATAAGCGCTGACATATCCTTTTCCTACAGCGATGGAACGGAGATTTTCAGCAGCTTCAGGTTCTCGATTCCTTCCGGAGGGAAGCTGAGGATCATATCCGATCCCGGAAGCGGCAAGACAACACTTGCAAGGATACTGACAGGCTCCGTCCCTTCATACAGCGG
>CASEZU010000114.1 GCA_949292445.1 uncultured Spirochaetales bacterium
TAATAGTATTTGCTTTTATAGTATTTTCATTTCATATTGATATTTATAATCATTATTATCATATCATAAATTAGAGAACCAAAATCATATTACTATGTAATTATATCAAAAAAGGGAATGATTTTCATAGAAAAAGCGGGCCAAAGCCCGCTTCCGTGACATTGATATATTTCTCACATGGTTTTCTCGGAGTAGTGCGAGAATTCCATGCTGAATGAACCGCGCCCCTGGGTAGATGATCTGAGGACTGTCGTGTATCCGAACATCTTCTCGAGCGGAGCTTCCGCAATGACTGCATCCGCGCCCGGCCTTGATTCCATCGAGAGCACGATACCGCCGCGCTGTGTGATGGATGAGATCACATCCCCGATATACTCAGATGGAGCGGATACCTGAACCTTCATAACCGGTTCCATGAGTATCGGGCCGGCCTCTGAGGCGATGCGGTCGAATGCCATTGCGGCACATGATGTGAATGCGAACGGCGTGGATGTGTTCTCATCGTAATCAATGGCTGTCACATCGGCTTCGATGTCCGTGCACTCATAGCCGAATTTTATTCCGCCGGAGAATGCTCCATTCACACCATTCCTGATCGCCTCGAGAATCTCATTCGGAATGTCCCTCACCGGTGCTGTGATCTTCAGCACGTTCCCGCTCTTCGGCGGAAGAGGCTTTACCGTCATTGAGAGTCCTGCGGTATTCTCCTTGTTCGCTATGGTCCTCTCGAACTTCTCCGTGCCTGAGGCCTCATTCCGGATGCATTCGCGGTAGGATACCTGCGGATTGCCGACACGGCAGTTGACCTTCATCTCATCCTTGATCCTCGTCACGAGAACATCCAGATGAAGCTCTCCCATGCCGGAGATGATGAGCTGCCCTGTCTCCGCATCATCCTTGTATGTGAAGGTAGGATCCTCCATTGCGAGTGTCTGCAGAGCTTTGTTCAGTTTCTCCTGCTCTGCAGTGGAACTCGGCTCAATGGCTACGGAGATGACCGGGTTGGGGAAGGACATCCTCTCGAGAAGGTATGGATGGTTCTCCGCTCCGATCGTGTCTCCTGTCTGGGCAAGGCGGAAACCTATGATCACTCCGATATCGCCGGCCTTGAGCTCGGAAAGCTCCTCCTGCCTGTCTGCATGCATTCTCAGGAGCCTGTTGATCCTTTCCTTCTTTCCCTTTGTGATGTTGTATACAGCCACACCTTTCTTGAGAGTTCCGGAGTATACCCTCACAAAGCACATCGGGCCTGCCTGAGGATCGACCTGGATCTTGAATATAAGCGCTTCAATGGGGCCGGTAGTGCTGTGCGGGAGTGTCTCAGTCTTGCCGTTCTTGGCATTGATGATCTCCACAGGTTCGGCTTCAGCCGGAGAGGGGAGGAGATCCACCACACCGTCGAGCACTGTCTGCACACCGATGTTCTTCAGCGAAGAACCGACGAATACAGGCAGCAGGTCGCGGCGGAGCGTACACTCCCTGAGCGTGGAGATTATCATGCTGCGCGGAATGTCCTTGCCTTCGAAATAGAGTTCGGTTATCTCATCGGAGAAGGAGGCGACGCTGTCGATGAGCTTCTCCCTCCATTCCTCCGCTTTCTCCATTTCGGAGGAGGGGATCGCGGAACGTGTTATTGTCTTTCCCTCATCCTCTGCGGAGAATTCAAGGTACTCCATGCTGATGAGGTCGATGATTCCAGAGAATGAGCTCTCGCTTCCGACGGGAATGAACAGCGGCACAGGGGAGGCCCCGAGCTTCTTCCTCATATCCTCGATGACGCGGAAGAAATCCGCACCCAGCCTGTCCATCTTGTTCACGAATGCGATGCGGGGAATCCTGTAGCGGTCCGCCTGCCTCCAGACTGTCTCAGTCTGCGGCTCGACGCCTCCTACAGCGCAGAAAACACCAATGGCACCATCAAGTACGCGCAGCGACCTCTCCACCTCTGCGGTGAAATCAACATGGCCCGGAGTATCTATGATATTAATCTGATGCTCGCGCCAGTAGCAGGTCGTGGCTGCTGATGTGATCGTAATGCCTCTGTCCTGTTCCTGCTTCATCCAGTCCATGGTGGCTTCGCCGTTGTCGACTTCGCCGATCCTGTGGTTCTCTCCTGTATAGTAAAGGAATCTTTCCGTGGTGGTTGTCTTGCCGGCATCGATATGAGCCATGATGCCTATGTTTCGTATGCTCTTCTCGTCCATAGCGTGCATAATCTATCACAAAATACAGAGTCTTTGAAACAGCCGCGGCTGCTGCTATATTAAGAAGCGCCATGACTGATAAGGAAATAGCAGTATTCCTGGAGACAGAGGACCGGCTCAGCTATGCTGACATTATCGATGCTCTCCTGAGAGAAGAGGGGGAGACGCTCTTTTTTGCACCGGAAGCGGGCATTGTTTTCCGCCATTTCTCCGGAGTCTTTTACATCGCTTCAACAGGGCCTGATGAAGCATCTCTTTTAGGAAACCTTCCACGGGAAGGTCTCTGCGATGTCCACTCTTCCGGTATTGCCGCATACATGATGGAAAGGATGGCATACAAAGGCAGTGAAGAGACATATCTCTTCTCATATTCAGGAGATATCTCAATAGATGCCTCTTGCCCTATAAGGCCTCTCGACAACTCATTCATCGGCTTTGTAATGGAGCATTACGATACCTCTTCCGCCGAGGATATCAAAGCAGCCTTCTCCTCCGCTCATATCTACGGGGCGTTTTCCCCTGATGGTGATCTGATGGGGTTTGCAGGCTTCCATGAGGAAGGATCGATGGGCATGCTCACGGTTCTTCCGGAGTACAGGAGACGTGGCATCGGAGAGGCTCTTGAGAGGCATCTCATAAGTACAGCGCTGTCTGAGGGCAGGGTTCCATTCTGCAATGTCTATGCCTCCAACAGCGCCAGCATCGCGCTGCAGGGAAAGCTCGGTCTCATGCGCGGGGAAATCCCCTCATGGTGGATATGGACGGAGTGATCAGCGCGTTATCCTCCGCTTCATGGCAATGCGCTGATGGTGGTAGATGCCTTTCTCTCCGGAAGCGAGGTAGGCTATTGCCACAGTCATGAAAAGCAGCACCGGTTCGCTGTAGCCGAAGAGCTCAAGGGCAAGGGCGAAGCAGACGAAGGGAAGATTCGTCCCTCCGGAAAGCATGCCGATCGCCCCAAGCACGGCAAACGGTGCTGTCTCGAGCCCGAGAAGCGAGGAGAATGCGTAGCCGAATGTGCCGCCTGTCACAAGGAGGGGTACCACTTCTCCTCCGACAAAGCCTGCGGAGATCGAGAGGAACACCATCAGCGCCTTGAGTGCGAAGGCATATGGCGGCACGCCTCGTCCATCGATGGAGCGGTAGAGCAGATCGAGCGAAAGTCCATTGTAGTCGAAGGCTCCTGTTATTCCGTAGATGAGAATGGAGAGCAGCGTGACGAGCGTTGCCGGGACTATCGCGCTCATGATCTTGCTCCCGTACATTTTCGTGATGTAATCGCGGAAGCGGGCGAGGAGGAAGATGAAAAGCCGCGCCATCAGGCCGATCATGAGAGCGAACACGATGATGAGAGTGAGATTCCCAAGCGTGGCTTCCAGCTCCGTGAAAGCCGGGATGATCATCCTGTGTATATGGAGTTTTTCCGCGACATAGACTGCTGTATAGGAGGATATGAGGCAGGGGTAGAGGGCATCGAGCCTGAGAACATCAGGCGTGGCGAACATCAGGCCGAAAAGCACTCCTGAGATGGGGGACCCGAAAAGGGCTCCGAACGCTGCAGCCGATCCAGTCATCAGGTAGTAATCCTCCCTGCCGTAGCTGCCCCTCCACAAAAACCTCCTCTCTGCTTTCGTGAAGAGCTCCCCGATCGAGAGGCCTATCTGCACTCCCACTCCTTCCTTGCCCACTGAGGCACCTGTGAGATGGGAGATGGCGGCGGCTATGTATGCGACGACCCCCATCCATGGGGATATCCTGCCAGGTTTTATCTTCGCCTCGTCCTCCATGTCATGGATAGTGTCAATTGCGGAGACTGTGGTCTTCCTGTATGCATCTCCGAGCCTCTGATAGATTTTCAGGGTGGCGAGAGCTCCCAGCGGGATGAGGATGATGAGAAAAGGATGAGCGGTGTTGATTTCCCCCATGAGCGAGACGGTGTTCGCGAATATCGTGATGAATAAGCCGACAGCGGCGCCTGCAGCGATGCTCCTTGCGGTATTGAAGGCGATCCTCATCGCCGTGTCAGTCTTTCTCTCCATCATCTCATCAGCAGCCTGAGGAGCTTCAGTTTACCTTTGAACGGAGCGTAGCGGACAGGCAGGTCAAGCCAGAGCGCCTTGTCCATAACCGCCTTGTCATGGGTGAATGCCTCGAAACTGCGCTTACCATGATAGCATCCCATTCCGGAATTGCCGATACCTCCGAAGGGGAGTTCCGGTGCTGTAAGATGCACAACAGTATCATTCACGCAGCCTCCGCCGAATGAGACTGTCGAGAGTGCTTTGTCAACAGCCTTCCTGTCCTTGCTGAAGATGTAGAAGGCAAGCGGCTTTTCCCTGTTTCTGATGAAATCGAGAGCCTCGTCGAATGTGTCATACTCAATGACAGGAAGCACCGGACCGAATATCTCCTCCTGCATCACTGGCTCATCCGGATTCACCGGGTAGAGCACCGTCGGTGCAATCTTCATTGCTTTTCCATCCCCGGTGCCGCCGAAAGCGATCTGTGAGCCGTCGATCAGGCCCATGATCCTCTGGTAATGCTTTTCATTGATGATCCTGGGGAAGTCACTGCAGGTGAGAGGATCGGAGGAGAACATCCTCTCCGCTTCCTTTCTCAGCTCATTTATGAGGCTCTTCGCATAGCCGCGCCTGATGAGGACATAATCAGGAGCCACGCATGTCTGTCCTGCGTTGAGGAACTTGCCCCATGCAAGCCTTCTGGCTGTCAGGGACATATCTGCCGTCCCGTCTATCACGACAGGGCTTTTTCCTCCCAGCTCAAGCACGCATGGCGTCAGATAGGCATTCGCGGCCTGATGGACGACACGGCCCACATTGGGAGATCCCGTGAAGAAAATGAAGTCCCATCTGAGCTCCAGCAGGGCTGTATTCGTGTCATGTCCGCCTTCGAAGAGCGCTATGTACTCACTGTTGAATGTCTCATCGATCAGCTTCTTCATCAGAGCGGAGACACAGGCACTGTATCTGGAAGGCTTCACCACGGCGGTGTTCCCTCCTGCGATTGCCCCTGCAAGCGGAACCATCGTGAGCTGGAGTGGATAGTTCCAGGGGCTCATTATCAGTGTGCTGCCCATGGGCTCGTGAAGAATCCTCGACTTTGCCCTGAACTGTGTGATGGGAGTCCTTGCCCTTGTCGGCTTCATCAGCTTTCTCAGATGCTTTTCCAGATATCCTATTTCCTCGTAGACGATGCCGAGCTCAGTGGCATAGCCCTCGAAACCGCTTTTGCCCAGATCAGCCCTCAGCGCTGCAAGAATCGCTTCCTCGTTTTTCCTGAGAGCGTCCTTGAGTGCTTTCAGCATCGATATCCTGAAATCATATGACAGCGTATTTCCGCTGCTGAAAAACGCCTTCTGTTTCTCCAATGTCTCGCTGTAAATGCTCATGCCGGCGATATTAGCACAATCAAAGGTTTCTGTGAATGACACATTATAGGAAAGTGTCAGGAAAAACAATCCGACAAGAATGCTACACTCTGTC
>CASEZU010000115.1 GCA_949292445.1 uncultured Spirochaetales bacterium
CCAGGATGTCTTCTGATATCAGGAGGGGGAGGGTGGAAGGCCCTTCCGGATTCCATGCTTTCTCCTCATCCGTGAGCTCAATTATTCCTGAAAGCTGCTCCATGTCCGTGATTGTCATGCGGATTTTATAGCATTCTGAAGGTGCTCAGGCAATAGAGCAATGCGGCAGGATGCTGTAAGGTATTTCCCAGGAGGTTTTATGGCTGAGAAGAAAAGCCTTTCCGGCTACTGGCGGACAACATTCCTCATCGGTCTCGGATTTTTCACGATGGGGCTCATGGATCCGCTTTACGACAACTACATTCCGATGTTCCTCGGATATTATATCAGATCATCATCGCTTATCGGGGCAGTGATGACGCTGGACAATATCCTCGCGATCTTCCTCATACCGGTGTTTTCCGCGCTTTCCGACAGGACACGGACCAGAATCGGACGGCGGATGCCGTACATCGTCACGCTGCTTCCTCTTTCCGCGCTGTTCTTCGCCTTGGTGCCGTTCTCGGCGCTCGAGTCCTTTGTTTTCCTCTTTGTCACGATATTCATGCTCAACATATTCAAGCAGGCTGTGAGGGGGCCTGTCGTCGCTCTGATGCCCGATATGGTTCCCGCTGATCTCAGAAGCGAGGCCAATGGTGTCATAAACACTATGGGAGGTCTTGCCACAATACTTGGCACGATACTCCTTGCCAGGCTGATGGATGTGAAGGTGAATGTCCCTGGTTTCGGCGAGGTGGACAAGATCCTGGCATTCCCCGTTGCTTCCGTATTTGTTCTTCTTGCTGTTGTGCTCCTCTTCATCTTCGTGAAGGAGAACAGGAGTACTGTCTCTACCGATGAGGAACGTTCTGAGAAACCTAAGGAGCCGCTGCTGAAGAGCCTCAGGGAAATATTCTCAGAGAAGGAGAAGAGCGCTCTATATATACTTCTCTCGCTTCTCTGCTGGTTCATCGCTTATCAGGGGATCCTGCCATTTGTCGGTGTCTACACAATGGAGGAGCTGGGAACAAGCGCCGGGACAGCCGCGCTTTCCTCCGGAATGGTCGGTGTGGCATATGCAGCTTTCGCAGTCCCTTCCGGCAAGTTCGCACACCGCTATGGCAGGAAGAAGACGATAAGGGCGGCGCTTCTCGCGATAGTCGCCGTGCTCCTCCTTGTATTCCTCCACGGGATCCTGACGGACGGCATGAATCCCACATTCCGCCTCATATCATTCTGGGTGCTCCTCTTTCTCTTCGGCATTTTCTGGGTCACAGTGGTCACGAACTCATTCCCGATGCTCTGGCAGATGGCTGATTACCAGACTATAGGAGTCTACACAGGAGCCTATTACTTCTTCTCGCAGCTTGCATCGATTGTCGCCCCGCCTCTTGCCGGAGGTGCCATAGATCTCTTCGGTTATCCGGCGCTGTTCATTTTCGGCCTGGTGTTCATGGCTGCGGCGCTCTTCCTGATGAGAAATGTCCATCGCGGAGAGCCTGAGGATGACTGAAAAAAGAATTGCCGGCATTGCCGGCAATCTCTTTCTGAGCTGTCATGCTGATTTCTCAGCTGTTGACTCTCTCAAGGTACTCCTTGGTCTCTGTGTTGACCCTGATCTTCTCACCCTGCTTGATGAAGATGGGAACGCGGACACGGAGCCCTGTCTCTGTGGTGACATACTTTGTTGCGCCCTGCACTGTGTCGCCCTTGATGGCCTCCTCGGCCTCTGCGACTGTGAAGACAATCTTCGACGGGATCGTGATGTCCAGGACCTGATCCTCCCAGAATGTCGCCCTGTAGGTATCTCCTTCCTTCATGAAGTACTGGTAATCGGGGAAGGACTTCATCGGGACATCGATCTGGTCGAATGTCTCTGTGTTCTGGAAATAGAAGTTCTCACCGTCATTATACAGGTACTGGAGATCCCTATCCTCGACTGTGATATCCTCAGCGTTGTCCTGGCTCTTCATCGTCTCTGAAAGGACCTGGCCTGTTGCCGGGCTCTTGAGCTTGAGGCGGACGAATGCCGAACCCTTGCCGGGATTGACGAACTCGCGTTCGATACAGACGAACGGCTGTCCCTTGATAAGGAGCGCGGTTCCCTTGTCGATCTGACCTGCTTTAATCATATTTTTACCTCTGTTAGATTGGACTGTTTCCGGTTTTTACTGCCGTAGCATATCAGAAAGGGGAAATAAAAGTAAAGGCTCTATGCAATTAAGTCCCAGATGGACGGCAAGCAGCCTGTCCAGTCCCATGGCACCTCCGGAAGACTGGGGAATCGTGAGCGACGGAAAAGCCGGATCGGATGGCGGCAGCACATCCTCGGAGCCTTTCCTCTCATCCTCCATTTTCCTCTCTTCCTCCTCAAAATACCTCGCTGTGGCTTCTCTGTCCGTCTCCTCATCATAGCAGTTCGCGATCTCGATGCCTGAGATGTACATCTCCCAGCGTTTCTTTGTCGGGCCTTTCTCTGAGTGCTTGGCGAGGCATGCGATCCTGTCGGGATACTCAGTGAGGTAGACTTCCCTGTCCTTCGGAAGTGATGGTTCGGTATAAGTCAGGAATATCCTGTTGAACGTGTCATCCCATGGCTCATCAGCTGCTGGCTCGAGGCCGAGCCTGATAGCCTCTTTGCGGAGATAATCGAGATCCTCCGCCCTGTCCATATCCACGCCGGCATATTTCCACATGGCCTCGTGCATCGTGATGACGAGAGGCTTCTCCCTCAGCCACTGCTGCTCGATGCCCTTCAGCCTGGTTTTCTCTATCATATCTATCGTTATATCTATTGAATCCCTGTCATCGGCTCCGACTGTGTAGTACTCGAGCATAGTGAATTCAGGATTGTGTACATCCCCCAGCTGTTCGGCGTTGCGGAAGCACTGTGATATCTGGAAAATTGAGCCTGAACCAGCAGCAAGCAGTTTCTTCATGAATATCTCAGGGGAGGGAATCAGATAGAGATCTCTTGAACCCTCGAACTCATTCACGAATCTCGTTCCGAAAACCTTGATTGTCGGCTCGGGAATAAGATAAGGGGAAAGCGTGGGCGTTGATACCTCGAGATATCCCTTTTCCGTGAAATATGACCTTATGTTCATCATTAGCTCGGCGCGGTGCCGCGCTGCGGAGAAATCGTACATGACGCGATTGTATTGCCCTCAGTGGTGAGTTTCAATACTATTCAGGGCATGGCACAGTATGCGACGGGAGAGCCAATATATGCGCTCGCTACCCCGTATTCTCCATCGGCATTGGCAGTAATCAGGGCGTCAGGAGATGATGTTCTCCGTATTTTCCAGCCATTTTTCTCCGGCCGTCTTTCATCAGCTTCATCCGGACAGGCTGTGCACGGCTATGTGTGCGATGCGGAGGGAAAGCCCGTCGATGAGGTCATGGTCATCAAGTATGACAAAGGCCATGGATACACATCGGAGGAGGCCTTCGAGATCATGTGCCACGGCTCCCTTCCTGTCATAAGGGCGATTTCATCCCTGCTTGAATCTATAGGAATAAGGGAGGCCCTCAGGGGTGAGTTCACATACAGGGCGTTCATCCATGGCCGCATGGACCTCACTGAGGCGGAGGCTGTCGAGGAGATAGTCAGGGCCAGGTCACTGCGGGGTGCAGGAGATGCCCTGATGAGGCTCTCCGGATCCGTGCTCACCGAAGCCGAGAGAATGAAGGATTCGATCCTTGATATCCTGGCTTCTCTGGAGGTCCAGCTGGATTACGGCGAGGATGAGATACCGGAGGAGTGGGTATTTCCGTCGGAAAAGGTTGCCTTGATAAAAGACAGGCTCCGGGCAATAGCCTCCACCTTCCGCTCATCCAGACGCTGGGCAGAGGGGGCGATCGTTGTCATAGCCGGGCGCACCAATGCGGGAAAGAGCTCCCTGTACAATGCTCTGCTGCGTGAGAACAGGGCGATCGTCTCGCCTGTGGAGGGAACGACACGGGATTACCTCGAGACGGAAGCCGAGATAGATGGAATGCCGGTACGGCTTTTTGACACTGCAGGGCTCAGGGAGACGGGGGAGAGCGTTGAAGCTGAGGGAATCAGGCGCACTGAGGAGCTGATGGAAAAGGCTGATCTGATAGTCTATGTCATTGATCCGCT
>CASEZU010000116.1 GCA_949292445.1 uncultured Spirochaetales bacterium
TACCATCGGCCGCATCACGACCTTCCTGAACGAGATAATGCTCTTCAATCCTGCACTCAAGCTCGTCGGAGACAAGGACCCCGATGAGATAATAATACGTCATGTACTGGATTCGGCTGCCGCTTATCCGGTATTCATTGAGGAGACAGCGGCTGGGCAGACGATTGCCGATCTGGGATCGGGAGCGGGATTCCCGGGAGTGGTCCTTTCCATTCTATTCCCTGACAGGCATTTCGTGCTCGTGGAGCGCATGCAGAGGCGTTCCCAGTTCCTTAAGGGAGTCCTTGTCAGGACGGGACTGGCGAATGCGGAGGTTGAAGAGAGAGACCTCAGGATGATCCGGAGATGTTTCGACGCCATCACATGTCGTGCATTCCATCCGATATTCTCGGTGGCTGAGGATGTTGAGAAGATCCTCTCACCGGGTGCGCCGCTCCTCCTTTACAAAGGGCAGAGAAGCAATGCTTCGTCGGAACTCAGCGTCCTCAGGGGAGAGGGCTATGCCTTCGACGAGCGGTTAGTGGACATGCGTGTCCCCTATCTCGACGAGTCAAGGACGATGGTCGTCCTCAGGAATGTCAGAAAAACATGAAGAAAAGGAAACACAGGCTTTCCCTGGCGGTGGGTATTCTAGCATCTCTGATCGGGGGAGGATTCTCTCTTCTCCTGGTATTCGGAAAGAATCTGATAGCGGCTCTGCCGGAAGCGGCGGCAGATCTTCTCGGCAGGGTTTCCGCTTATGCGGGAATCGGGAGCGGAGAGCTTTCGCTCCTTCCTCTCGGCATCTTCACCGCTGCAGGCGGTATCCTGCTGCTTCTTTTCCGCAGGAAGAAGCGGTTCTCCATGTACCTCTCGATACCGTTTCTGGTGATCATATATCTTACCGTAATGCTTTTCTCTCATATGAGGGATGGAAATGAGCTGCCGCGCATCCTCATGTCGAGGCTCGATCCGTCGCGTTCCTGGCTGGTCCTCGTGTGTGCCGTTCTTGAGGTCCTCCTCCTTCTGATCCTCCTCACTGTCTCCGGAAAAGTGGACAAGAGGCTTGCAGAGCGTGAGGGCAAGCGCAACAAGAGGATAGAGCTTCAGGAAGAGCGAAAGAAAGCCGAGGCTGAAGATGCTGCGGCTGAGGCCGGAAATGATGTGGATACTGAGGAGCCTGTCCGTTCCGCTGAGGAAGAGAAGACTGACAAGCGGTACATGAAGATGAAGGAGCGGATGGACAGGAAGACTGCCAAGCAGGAAGCCCGTCTTGCCGCCAAAGATGAGAAGAAATTCCAGAAGTACCAGGCGAAGGAGGACCGCAAGGCCAGGAAAGCTGCCGAAGCTCAGGAAAAGGCAGCACAGAAAGCCGCGAAGAAGGAAGCGAAGGCCTCTGCAGGTGAGGCAGCATCTGATGACAGCGAGAACGTGTTCCTGACCAAGGGGGCTCCCGCCGAGATGCCGAAGAGAATTGATCCCGAGGCCCGTGTGGACATTCCTGAGGTAAGTGAGCTTCCGCATATGAGGAAGCTCAAGACTCCGGAGGATATCCCTTCTTCAGGAAAACGCAGGAAGAGCCAGACTGCCCGGCCCGCAGAGGAGGTGTCTCCGTCTTTCGAGATGCCTCCTGAGTCGGATGTCTTCTCCCAGATAAAGAGCGAGATCGAGAGAAAGCCTGAGGAAGAGGAGCATATACACTTTGATCCTGAGACCCCGTCATCATTCTCGAAAGGCGGCATGCTCGAGGCTACGCTGGAGATGCTGGCTGAGATAAACGGCAAGGACAGCGGACAGAGCCGCACAAAAAACAGCAGCCCCATCATCGGGTATGATGAGCCGAAGGAGAAGAAGACAAGGAAGAACAGTTCTTCTTTTGCTCCGTCGAACCTCTCTCCGGATCATCCGCGCTACAAGCTCTTCGAGTCGCTGGCCAGCCAGAAGAATGTCTCCTCATTCCCTTCGAAATCATTCGAGGCGGAGGAGCCATCGGAGCCGTCCGGCTTCGCTGCACCTCTGCATGATGAGAAAGCAGACAGGAAGATCCCGGGAATGTCCGGCTTCATGAAAGCTGATCCGGTCCCTGCCGATGAGGTTCCGCCTCAGAAAAGCTCCAGATCTGCTGTGAGAGCAGCATCTGAAGCGGAAGAGGATGCGAGAGCCCAGGTCGAAGCTGCTGCTGCAAGAAGCGCACGAGCTGAAAAACATGTGCTGCGTCCAGCTCCGGCGGTTTCTGCTGAGGATACTGCTCCTGCTGCCGATCCGTTTGAGGAGATACAGAGGCAGGAGGCGGAGAAGAAGGCTCTCCGCCAGGCTGCCATGAAGAAGGCAGCGGAAGAAGCTGAGAACAGCGTGCCCGATGATGAGCGCGATATCCCCCAGCAGGAGAATGAGCTGATGCTCTCAGTAGGCATCGGCGGCCTGCAGAGCAATGATCTGGGCTATGCGGGAATCTCGGCGCGTACGAAGAAGAAATATGTGGCTCCGCCTGCGAACATCCTCGTCGAGTATCCTAAGACATCCAGCGAGATAGATGACTTCACGAAGCGCCAGGGTGAGATAATCCTCGAGACATTCAATGATTTCCACGTCAATGTGACGATGGATGAGATAGTGAAAGGGCCTACTGTCACGATGTACCAGCTCAAGCTGGGCGAGGGCGTGATGGTGCAGAAGGTCAAGCAGCGCGAGGATGAGCTTTCGTACAATCTCGGAGGCGTGAGGATAAGAATACTCGCTCCCGTCCCAGGCAGGCAGGCTGTCGGCATCGAGGTGCCGAACAAGCACAGGGCTATCATAGGCTTCAAGGATATGCTCAACGAGTTCAGGCACCGCGAGGATGCTGCCAAGCTCCGCGTACCTATGATCCTCGGCAGGACCATCACCGGTGAACCTGTCACGATCGATGTCGCCAAGATGCCCCACATGCTGATTGCTGGAACGACAGGTTCTGGAAAGTCGGTGTGCATCAACTCCTTCATCTGTACTCTCATCTACACCAGAAGTCCTCAGGATGTCAGGCTCATAATGGTAGACCCAAAGGTCGTCGAGCTTACTGTCTACAATGACATTCCGCATCTTCTCACGCCGGTCATCACCGAGCCTAAGAAAGTCGTGAAGGCGCTCGGATGGCTCTGCGATGAGATGGAGAGACGGTATCAGATGATATCGAAGTTCGGAGTGAGGAACATAGAAGGACTCAACGCGAAGATCAGGAATGAGAACATTCCGGCGGAGAAAATGCCGTACATCGTCCTGATCATGGATGAGTTCGCCGATCTCATGACGACGGTCGGCAAGGACATAGAGACATATGTGGCACGCCTGGC